>JALZCZ010000280.1 GCA_030862825.1 Actinomycetota bacterium
GCACAATGCTGGCTCCACCCCACTGATCTCGGGCACACCCGAAAGGCACGAGATGTCACGCAGTTCCAAGCTCGTCTCCTCCCTGGCGACCCTCGCCCTCGTCGGCGCCGGGCTCGGCGCCGTCTCCGCCGGCCAGGCCAACGCCGAGGCCGCGGCCAAGCCCCGCGCCCAGACCCTGGCAAAGGGCCTGATCAGCCCACTGAGCCTCGCCGTGTCGAAGGACGGCACCCGCTACGTGACGCAGAACTTCGCGAGCCTGCTCATCCAGCAGAGGCCCGGCCAGAAGCCCAAGGTGATCTACGCCAACAAGGACGGGTTCGAGGTCGGAGCGGTCTCGGAGCACCTCGGCAGCCTGCGCTTCGCGCTCAGCAAGAACCAGCGCCGTGGTGTGATCATGGGCGTCGGCGGCAACGGCAAGCCCTTCCCGATCGCCGACCTCGGCAGGTTCGAGAAGCGGACCAACCCGGACGCCAAGAACTCCTACGGCTTCCGCGGGCTCGATGCCGAGTGCGCCGCGCAGATGCCGGAGGGTGGCCCGCCCGCGGCGTACCAGGGAATCGTCGAGACGCACCCCTACGCCACGTTGATGGCCGGTCGCACGACGTACGTCGCCGACGCCGCTGCCAACGCGATCTTCGCGATCCCGCGTCCGGGCAAGGTCAGGACCGTTGCGGTGCTGCCGCCGATGCCCGCGAGGATCACCGCGGAGGCCGGCGAGATGTTCGGCTTCCCCGACTGCATGATCGGCAAGAAGTACTTCTTCGAGGCGGTGCCGACCGACGTCGAGCGGGGACCCGACGGGATGCTCTACGTCTCCACGCTTCCCGGCGGTCCCGAGGACCCCAGCCTCGGAGCCAGGGCGGCGATCTTCCGCGTCAACCCGAACACCGGCAAGGTCACCAAGGTGGCGGACGGGCTGCTGAGCGCCACGGGCCTGGCCGTGGCCAAGAACGGTGACATCTTCGTCGCGGAGCTGTTCCGCGGCCGGATCAGCCGGATCAAGGCCGGCACGTCGAACGCCACCACGTTCGTGGAGGTGCCGCTGCCGGGCGATGTCGAGCTGACGGGCAAGGGCATGTTCGCAACGATCAACGTCCTGCCCGGTGAGGACGCGCCGCCGAACGGCAAGCTGGTCCGCATCCGCCGCTGACCATCTCGACCGCACGCTGAAGACCTGGGCGACCACACGGTCGCCCGGGTCGCGGGCCTGGGCAGGGCTGCGTAAGCCCGGCCGGCTCAGGCCTCGATCGCGGCGGTCTCGCTCGGTGCGGCGCTGCCGATCTCGATCTTGCGCGGCTTCGCCTTCTCGGCGACCGGGATCAGCAGGCGCAGCACGCCGTCGTCGTACGTCGCCTCGATCTTCCCCAGGTCGAGGTTGTCGCCGAGCACCAGCTGCCTGCTGAACTGGCCCTTCGGACGCTCGGAGGCCAACGCCTCCCAGTCGCCGTTGCGGGCCATCCGCTCGGCGCGCACCGTCAGCACGTTGCGCTCGACGTCGAGGTCGATCGACTCGCGGCTGACGCCGGGCAGGTCGAGCTCGATCACGAACTGGTCGCCCTCGCGCCAGGCGTCCATCGGCATCACCGCAGGACGGTTGGTGGTGCCGAGCAGCTGGGCGGTCAGGCGGTCGAAGTCCCGGAACGGGTCGGTGGTTCGAAGCAACATCACTGTCCTCCTGGTTCTCGTGTCGATGGACGCGGGTGCGTCCATATCTATATCAACGGTTACAGGAATGTTGTATTCCATGTTGTAGCAGATGTAAAGCCCGCGGTCTAGAATTTTCTCATGACCGAGCGGACCCGAGGCGTCTACGCCATCTCCGTGGCCGCGGAGATGGTCTCGATGGAGATCCAGAACCTGCGCGTCTACGAGCGCCGCGGGCTGGTCGATCCCGACCGCAGCGCGGGCGGCACCCGCCGCTACAGCCCCGACGACATCGAGCGGCTGCACCGGATCCGTGAGCTGCTGGCCGAGGGTCTCAACCTGGCCGGCATCAGTCGGGTGCTCGCCCTCGAGGAGGAGATCCGCCGCCTGCGGGAGGCCAACGCCGAGCTCCGCGGAGCGCGACCAGCCGCGCGGAGCCGCGGCCGGCCCGTCAACTAACCTTCGGCTGATGTCCCATCAGCCCTCCGCGAGTTCCCAGATCATCGCCGGCGTCGTCGAGAAGTACGACGCCGAGCTGGTCGACCTGCGCAGGGACATCCACCGGCACCCCGAGCTCTCCTGGGCCGAGACCCGGACCACCGCGCTGGCCGCGGCCCGGGTCGAGCACGCCGGCTGGCGGGTCCGGCGGCTGGCGGAGACCGGCTTCGTCGCCGACCTCGGCGACTCCGACCGGATGATCGCGTTGCGCGCCGACATGGACGCCCTGCCCGTCCAAGAGCTCACCGACGAGCCGTGGGCGAGCCAGACGTCGGGGGTGGCGCACGCCTGCGGGCACGATGTCCACACCACCGCGCTGGTCGGCGCCGCGCTGGCCCTGGCCGAGGTGCACCAGCAGGGCGAGCTGCCGGGCGGGGTCCGCCTCGTCTTCCAGCCCGCCGAGGAGGTCATGCCCGGCGGGGCGGTGCACATGGTCGCCAACGACGTGCTCGACGGGGTCGCACGGATCTTCGCCCTGCACTGCGACCCGGGCGTCGACGTGGGGCGGATCGGCCTGCGCGCGGGCGCGCTGACCAGCGCAGCCGACCGGCTCGAGGTCCGCCTCGAGGGCACAGGCGGCCACACCTCCCGGCCCCATCTCACCGGCGACCTCACGTTCGCCCTGGCCAAGGTGACCACGGAGCTGCCGGCCGTGATCAGCCGGCGGATGGATCCGCGCGCCGGCGTCAGCGTGGTCTGGGGCATCGTGCAGGCCGGAGCCGCGCCCAACGTGATCCCCGACCGCGGCCTGGTCGCCGGCACGGTGCGCATCCTCGACGCCGTCGCCTGGGCGGAGTGCGAGCCGATCATCCGCGAGGCGATCCTCGAGATCGTGCGGCCCTACGGCGTCACGGCGATCGTCGACTACCAGCGCGGCGTGCCGCCCGTGGTCAACGACCCCGCGAGCAACGCGGTGCTCGCCGCCGCCGTGCACGACACGCTCGGCGTGCACGGCCAGGTCACGGTGCCGCAGAGCCTCGGCGGGGAGGACTACGGCTGGTACCTCGAGCAGGTCCCGGGAGCCATGGCCAGGCTCGGCACCCGCCGACCGGGCGGGCCGACGTACGACCTCCACCAGGGCAACCTCGTCGTCGACGAGCGCGCCATCGGGATCGGCGCCCGCGTTCTCGCGGCCGCAGCGGTGCGTGGACTGGGCGTCGCGGGAAGGTAACAACTTCGTCACGGACGGATGTGTGAGCGTCGGAGGGCCTAGGGTTCTGCTCTGGTCTCACGCCCCTTCGGGAGGGCGTCCACTGCAATCCAAGGAGGCGTCTTGCGACGCAGCACCAAGCTCGCAGCACTGCTCACCGCCGGCATCATGTCACTCGCGTTCACCGCGTGTGGCGACAACGACGGCGGCAACGGTGACGACACGACAGGCGATGGCGGCACCACCTCTGACATCAAGGTCGGAATGGCGTACGACGTCGGTGGACGCGGCGACCAGTCCTTCAACGACTCCGCCGCCGCCGGTCTCGACCAGGCGGTCGAGGAGTTCGGCGTCGAGAGTGAAGAGTCCGAGGCCGAGGACGGTGAGCCAGAGACCGCTCGCGAGGAGCGCCTGCGCACCTTCGCCGACAACGGTTACAACCCGATCATCGCCGTGGGCTTCGCCTACGCCGGCTCGGTCAAGAAGGTCGCCGAGGAGTACCCCGACGTCAACTTCGCCATCATCGACGACTCCAGCCTGTCCGACGTGCCCAACGTCGCGAGCCTGGTCTTCGCCGAGGAGCAGGGTTCCTTCCTGGTCGGCGCCGCAGCAGCGCTGAAGAGCGAGACCGGCAACGTCGGCTTCATCGGCGGCGTCGAGACCCCGCTCATCCAGAAGTTCGAGGCGGGCTACATCGCCGGCGCCGAGACCGTGAACCCCGACATCGAGGTCCAGTCGACGTACCTGACGCAGATCCCGGACTTCTCCGGCTTCGCCGACCCGGCCAAGGGCAAGACGGCCGCGCAGGGCATGTACGACAACGGTGCCGACATCGTCTACCACGCTGCCGGCGGATCCGGTGGCGGTGTCTTCGAGGCCGCTGCCGAGGCCGAGGCCTGGGCGATCGGCGTCGACTCCGACCAGTACAACACCGCCGACCCCTCCGTGCAGGACGTCATCCTGACCTCGATGCTCAAGAACGTGAACGTCGCGGTGTACGACTACCTGTCCGGGGTCGTCGACGGTGAGACTCCTTCGGGTGTCCGGACCTACGACCTGTCGGTCGACGGCGTCGGCTACTCCACCAGCGGTGGCTTCGTCGACGACATCAGCGACCAGCTCGACGAGTACAAGCAGCAGATCATCGACGGGGAGATCACGGTTCCGACCACTCCCTGATCGCTGACCAGCTACAGGCACCACCGGACGGGGTCCCGGGCGCGCATCGCGCGTACCGGGGCCCTGTTCGGCATTTCCACCGACTCGTGCGAGTAGCCTTCCCCGCAGCCCTCCCGTTC
>JALZCZ010000288.1 GCA_030862825.1 Actinomycetota bacterium
AGCACCTGGACATGGTCAACGCCTCCGCGGAGGACTACCGGTCCCGGCTGGGACGTCCCGCAAGGGGATCCGCTTGCGGCGGGAACTGGTCTTGGCCGCGCATCCGCCAGTGCCTCAGCAGGACTCCGTGGGCCGTAATGAGACCAGGTCGACCAGGTCGATGCGGACCACCGTGCCGCGCACGTCGAGGTCGATCCAACCGGCGGCGCTGTCGACTACCTGGCCGCAGGCGGTGCCGCTGCTGGTGCTGACATGCACGGGGCGATCCGCACTGGACTGCGGCCACCAGTTGCTGGACGCCGAGAACGCGGTCAGGCCGACCGCGACGCCGGTCAAGATGACACCGGTCCGGAGCCGGCGGGCACCGGTGGTCGGGTCCGCCGGTGCGCCGAGCGGCCACGCCACGAGCACCACCAGCAAGACCCCGATCGCTGCCACCGCGAGGGCGAGCAGCGCCAGCACGCCGGCGACGGATTGCAGCCAGATGGGAAGGCGGGTGCCGTTGTCACCGGTGAGCACGCCACAAAGTCCCACGAAGGCCAAGGCAGCGAGCTGCAACTTGTGCCACTCGCGGGCCGACGCGCTGAGCGCATCGGGCGCAGCGAAGTGTGGGGGTTCCTGCTCGGAAGGAGGGTCGGCCATCGTCCATGCACCCATCGTTGAGGTTGCCTCGACGGTACGCCCGGCGAACCGCATGCGGCGATCCCAAGGTTCGTGGTGATCAAGACGCACAGATCACCGAGCAGATCCTCTTCGCCGACGTCCCACCCGACGACCTGCCCGCCCACGAACCCGCGACGTGGGCGATCGGTGTCGTGGTGGCCGGCAACTTCGCGATCGCGCTCTTTGGCTGGCTGACCATCCGGAGGTACACCGACTAGATCTCCAGGTCACCCGAACAGCGGTCGGACGAACAGACCTCCGCCTACTGAGGGTGGACAGGCATGACTCAGCTGACCAGGGGGCGGGCCGGGTAAGGAAGGTTGCCTGCTGGCAGCTGCTTTCGTACGTGCTTGCGGATTGCGGTGTCGGTGATCACGTAGCCCCAGTTGATCAAGGACTCCTGGCGCTCGGCTGGAAGGCCGTCCAGCCGGGTCGCGGTCGCGGCGAGCTTGTCGGTGATTTCCGGGTCGGCCGGCATCGCGCCGTCGAGGTGGTAGTCCGCGACGTGGCTGCGGATGCCGAGATAGGCACCTGTTCGCTGGTCCGACTTGAAGGCCTCGATGACCTGGCGCTTGCGCAGGGACCGGACCTGGTTGTCGATCACCGAAAGGACCCGCGCCACGTGCCGTGGCCAGTCGGTCGGCGGGGAGGAGTCGGCACCCATACGGCCACCGGCGTCGGCCACCAGGATCGTGCGGAACTGGTTCCAGACCGTCTGCAGGCCGAGGTTGTCGTAGACCCCGCCGTCACTGAGCCTGATCTGGCCACGGAAGCCGGCGCCGGTCAGATCGTTGCCCTCCTCGGTCACCCAGTCCTCGTGCTCAAGGTCCACGGTGCACGGCGACAGCACGGGCGGGAAGGCAGAGGATGCGGCCACCGCGACAGCGAGTGGCAGGTCGGGGAAGAGCACCTTGCCCACGCGGTAGTCGGCCAGGTAGGGCCTGCTGAAGCGCATCAGCACGCCGGACTCGAGGTTCGTCGCGTTGATCACGAACCGGGGCGGGGGCTTCTCAGCGCCGGCCGGCTTCAGGCTGTCGTCGGGGAGGTGCTGAAGCGTCGCCTTGCCGAAGAGATGCTTCCGGTAGGCCTTGACGATCCGGTCCGAGATCGAGGTGAAGGGAAGGCCCAGCCCGGTCAGTACCGAGGTGGCGTCGATGCCCACGCCGGCCATCTTGCGAATCGGGTCGACCAGCTGCCCTTGGAAGCTCCGCGCCACGCCGGCGTCGTCGAAGTCGAGGTTCTTCCAGTTCAGGCCAAGGACCCCGGCCGTGATCGAACCGCCGGAGACGCTCGAGACTCGGTCGAGCTCTGGCAGCATCCCGGCCTCGTTCAGCCGCCACAGGACGCCAACGTGGAAGAGCATCGCCCGATAGCCGCCCCCTGACAAGCACAGAGCCAGGCCGTCGGCGGGGGCCTCGTCGTGGCCCGGTGGCCGCGACACCGGTTGATCGGCGGGGAAGGCCTCCTTGGGCCCCGGCAGCAGCGCTTCTCCCTCAGTCATCTCGTACCTCCGCTTGTTCTGCCCCACGGACCGGGGCTAGCCGGGAAACCGGATCTCCAGGAACGCCCCGTGGGCAAGGGGGCGGGTGTCGTGCAAGGTGCAGCGTGACGCGTACAGCGACAGGGTCCCCTCCGTGTCGGGCACGCTGTCCCAGTCGCCGTCGTGGGTGGACACCAGCGCGTGCCGCTCCCGACCGTCCGGGCTCTCAGCGGGCAAGAGCTCGTCGAGCAGCTCCCCGTACGTGCCGTTGTGGCTGCCGTGGTGCGAGATCTTCACGAAGTGCACGGGATTGATCAGGTTCTGCTGGTGCATCAGCCTCCATGAACCGAGCTCGGCGTCGCCGGCGAAGAGCAGTCGCCAGCCGCGCCACTCGAGCTCGAGCACCACGCTGGTGTTGTTGTTGGCCTTGTCGATCTCCATGATCTGGCGGCGGGTGCTTTTCCGCCGGGAGGCCTGGAGGTCGTAGAACGCGCCTGGATCCACGCCCACCGGTGGCGCGGAGAGGCCCAGAGGCGCGTCTGCTGCGCCCGGGCCAGCCGGGAGTTCGTCCGCTGTGGTGTGCGTTGGGCCGAGCTTCCGGTAGTACGACGACGTGTCCTCCTCGGGCGCGAGGATCCGCAGCACCGCCTCGTGAAACGGGTGCTTGCCGACGATGTCGGTCGTGTTGTCGACGTAGTGGGTCTGGTCCTCCGGAGCGATGCCGCGCAGATGGTCGACGTAGTCGCTGGTCTTCAAGCCGAGCGCCCCGGGTGGGAGCATCGCGGAGTTGTTGCGCACCATCATCTCCAGCCAGGTGTCGGGCTCGGCCTGGAGCATCCGGTGCGCCTCGGCCAGAGAGAGCTGGAGCGTGCGCATCTGCTTCTTCGCGTCCGGATGGTTCTCGTAGTACGCCGGGTGGGCCGACCCTGTGAGCCATGCGTGCCGCGCCGCGAGCTCGACACCTGCCCGCTTCGCGGCCAGCAGCCCCTGGACGTGGTCGAGGTGCTCGTGGGTCATCACGTAGAGGTCGACGGTCCCCCCGGTGCGATCCACGATGTCCTGCACCACACCGGTGAACACCTTGTCGTCGTTGCCGTCCCCGGCCAGCAGGTTGCCGACGTCGATCAGCAGGTTCCGCGTCTCTTCGGCGCCTGCGTCGGTGGCCTCGGGGACGGACACCAGGATCGCGTCGCCGAAGCCCACGTTGTACGCACGCACCACCAGTTCGCTCATGCGTCCCACCCCGCGAGGTGGAGCAACCTGTGGCTGCTGCGTAGGCCGGCATCGCCCGCGCCACGAAGCCCGACTCCGGCCTCGTCGTCGGGTTCGAGCACGCCCTCGTTCTCCAGCTCGACCAGGAGCCGATCGCGCTCACGCTGCTGACCGGCGCCGGTGACATCGCTGTGGACCAGGGCCAGACACTCCCCGGTCTCCCATTTGAGTACGACGGTCGCGCCGGTCGGGACCACTCGCACCCGGGGGGCGGCCCCGGTCGCGTCCTCGGTGTGGTTCCAGGCGACCTTCAGGATCAGCTCCCGCTGGACCGGCGCTACTCCGTCGCGCTTGCGGCCGATCACCTTCGTGCTGTCGACACGGGGCAGCACCGTGAAGGAGAAGCCTTCCGGGATCCCCAGCGTCGAGCGGTGCTGGGTGACGTACTCGTAGGCCGCCCAGTCGCTGTCATACAGCTGCCCCACCCGATCGGCGGGGACGTCGAGCACCTTGGGTTGCGCACAGTCGAGGTCACCCGCCTTGGCCACGATCAGCCGCCTGACGAAGTTCTCCGCGAAACTCTTCCGCTGCTCGACGAGAGCCTCGCTCGAGTCGGCGTCGGGCCGGGCCGCACGGTCGGCCGCCAGAGTCGCGCGACCAACGTCGGCGAAGCTGAGCTCACCCGGCGGCAGGTAGTCGATCCCGCGGAGCAGGAACCTGCGGAAGATGATCATCGCGGTGCCGAGAGCCTTGTTGGCGGCTTCTTCCGTCGGGAGGGCCACACCAGCTTCGTCAGGCAGCTGTTCGTCCTCGAACCTGGCCATGAAGATCTTGCACAGCGTGTCGTAGAAGATCGCCGACAGCAGCGTGCTCAGCACGTGCGGTCGCTCCCCGGCCAGCGTCTCGAGCGTGGAGTCGTTCTGCAGGGCTCGGAGCGCGGTGCGGGCCATTCCGTCGGCACCGGGCCGCGCCATGCCGAACTCCTCGGCGATGTTGTTGAAGGCGTTGGGGCCACTCAGTGAGTTGTCACCGAGGGCGAGAACCGCCTGTCGGAGTCGACCGCTGTCGAGCGCCATGATCACAGCGATCAGGTCCGCCACCGCCTCGTGGATCGCGACCGACTGCGGGGTGGAGCTGTCGTAGAGCGAGGGCACGACGGCGTCGAGCAGCGCATGCCCGCACTCGTGCGACACGACGTCGCGGCTCAACCCCGTGTAGACCCGACTGCCCGCGTCGTCCAGGAACGAGAAGAACTGGAGGCTGCCGGTCCCGCGGTCGTAGAAGGCGTTGGCCCACTCCCCCGCCCGAGGCACGACCAGCAGCTGCTCGCTGCCGAACGCCCAGTCAACCTGCCGTCCCAGCGCGTCGGGACCCTCGAACATGCGCACCGTCTGGAACACCGTTCCGAACGTGTTGACAGCGATGCTCGCGGCCGAGGTCGGGTCGCCGTCGTCGACGTACCTCCCGGACCGCGGATTCGAGGCGAACGGCGTGAACACCGCCGGCGGTGGCAGAGGGTCCCCCGTCGCGGGGTCGAAGTCGACCACCGCGATCCGACGACAGGCCGGCCCGTCGAGGAACCGGTCGTTGACGTCTCCGGAGATGATCAGCTTCTTCCTCTCCTTGCCGGCGTCGCTGCCCCTCACGCTGCTCTCGAGCTGAGAGACCGATGCGTCCTGGATGAGGAGATCGACCTCGGCGACGATGTCAGGCATGGCCGACCCTTCCGTCAAGCAGGGCAGCGGCCGCGATCCAGGCGCCAGCGCCGGCGATGAACAGAACGGGCACGGGGTCTCGCCACGCCCTGGGGTGCCAGGCCTCCCACCAGGCCGCCAGCGATGCGCCGACCATCAGGACCGGGCTGTGTCCGACGGCCATCGCCAGCATCACCGGTCCGCACAGCAGCGCGCAGCGGCGCCAGGTCAGCACGCCCGCCCTCGCCGCGGTCACCACTCCACGGCGACCTCCCGGCGCCAGGGCCGGCAACCTCAGGCAGGTCTCCAGCAACCGGCTGCGCCGCGACGAGCGGAACGCCACCAGCGCGAGGCAGACGAAGGCCAGCTGCCACCCGATGCTGCCCGGCGGAACCGAGAGCGTCCGGGCAATCATGGCGCCCGCGAGACCCACGGCCAGCCACAGGATGGTCACCGTCGCCAGGCAGACAACTCCCAGCCGGGTGCGCCAGCCGTGGAAGCTGGAGCGGGTGATCGCTCCGACGGTGGGCACGGTCAGCGGCCACATCATCGCGACCACCATCAGCAGCCAGCTTCCGATCCAGGCCAGGGTCCAGGGGTCGACCACCTCGGCTGCGACCGGCAGCACGGTGTGCTGGTGGTGCCCGTGCGCCGCGCCCATCTCGCCGGCGCCGTAGCCACCACCTGGCCACGGAGCGCTCAGCGCAACCCACGCCGCCGCCGCACCACCCAGGACGACCCGGGTGGACGCGGACCGGACCGACGCCGACAGGCGTCCTGAGAGCGGCGGTACCTGCAGCAGGCTCATGCTGTCTGCGCGTAGACGGTGACCTGCTGGACATGAATCGCCCGGTCGGGGTCGTCCGAGTCGGGACGGCCCTCCTCGGGCACGAGCTTCACCGACAGCCGCCCGCCGGTCCATCCCTCCGCAAGCAGGTCGGGCAGGATCTCCGTCGCGTCGACCAGGTAGTTGCGCTCCTCCTCCGGCGGGGTCCCGGCCAGACCGAAGGTCGCAAACCGCCCGGCTCGATGGGGCTCCTGGTCCGGCGCGGATCTCACCTCGACGACGTACGCCGTGTGCGGCGCGACCGCGCGCACCCCGGCGAACTCCAGGACCAGGCGGCTCGGCGGCGCCTCATCCAGGCTCCGGGGCGCGGCGTGGAAGGTGACGTCCCGCTCCTCGTTGGAGTCCAGGTTGAAGCTGGCAGCGACCGGTTCCCACCGAGGCTCGGCCTCGTCCAAGGGAAACCCACCTCCCCCGACCGGCACCGGTTCCCTAGCGGCGGCGACAGCCTCCGCCAACGCATCCGGCAGCTCGGTCGACTCGTACTCGTAGCCCATCTTCACACCGGACAGGTCCTCGACATCGGCCATCGTGTACGTCGACGGCGACTGCTCGAAGCCGAACCAGAAGATCGCCGACTGCCACTGCGTCACGAGAAAGGCCGATCCCCCGCCAGGATCCGTCAGCCGGAGTGAGCCCGGGAGGGAGAGCCACACCTCCCACAACCGGTCGATGTTGGCGTGGTGCAGCCAGAAGATCGGGTCCTGGCCCGCCGTTGCCGGGCTCTCCATGAGGCCACCGATGTCCACGTGGACCCAGTTGTGCGGCGTGCTCTCCACATCACCGAAGCGGCGGTCACGGTCGGTCCCGCCGAATCCGACGTCCGGAACACCTCCGACGAAGCGGCGTTCGGCAAGCGCCGGCACGATGTCGATGTCCTCGGCTGGTAGCGGTCCCTGGTTCCGGGTCGGATCGAACAAGGGGTTCGGCACGGTCTCGCCGTCGACAAACCTGGTCGGCACCCGGAACTCCGCTGGAAGGAGCACCGCGTCGGGACTGTCCGGATCGGAGTAGTCCCAGTACGGCAGCCCCCAGCCGTCATCGCCGGTGAGCTTGCGGATGGTCCCCTCGAACCAGGCAAGGTAGGCGCGGTGCCAGGGCAAGAAGAAGAGCGAGGCATGGGCACACTGCGCCCAAGCCGGCCGCGGCGGTGCACCCAGGGGAACCCCGTGAGTGTTGGCCGCCCACTGCCAGGATTGCGGGTCCTCTGCGGGCAGAGCACGCATCAGTTCGACACCCCGCGCGTAGGTGGCGACGACCGGATGCCACTCCTGGGTCTCTGCGTCGGCAACGTTGCCCAGCGTCACTGTGGCAATGTCATGCCGCGTCCTAGCCATGGCGTCTCCCCGAACCGATCCGTCGTGCCCACGATCGTCCGACAGCACGGCGATGGACATGGCCCGAACGGGTCATGTTCCAGGTGGTTCGGAGGTTTGCTTTCGCGATCTTGGTGCAGATTCGGCGTTGACACCTCGATCAAGAGGCGAGGACCGTAGGCACCGGGATACCCGATCGGGAGGGGCCGTGGCCGGCGTACGAAGGGCCTTGATCGTCGCGACGGACGAGTACAGCGATCCGAAGCTGACGAGCCTCAACGCGCCCGCCAACGACGCGCGAACCTTGGCCGACGTGCTCCGCGACGACGCGGTCGGCGGCTTCGGGGTCAAGACCGTCTTCAACCGACCCAGCCACGAGGTAGAACTCGCCATCGCGGAGTTCTTCGGGACCGGCAAGTTCGGAGACACCCTGCTCGCCCACTTCTCGTGCCACGGCGTGAAGTCCCCCAGCGGAGAGCTCTACTTCGCGACGACGAACACCGACCTGTCCGACGCGTTCAAGCTCAAGGTCACCGGCGTCCCGTCCGCACTCGTTCGCGACGCCATGGAGGAGTCACGAGCCAGCCTGATCCTCTGCCTGGTCGACTGCTGCTACTCAGGAGCCTTCGTCAAGCTCGCCAAGGCGGCCGACACCGTCGATCTCACCGAGCGGCTCGGCGGTAAGGGTCGAGCGGTGATCACCGCGTCGACCTCGCTACAGCTGGCGCTCGACGGGGAGGAGGAGCCGTCCCTGTTCACCCATGCGGTGATCGACGGTCTTCGCAGCGGTGAAGCCGACCGCGACCTCGACGGGCTCGTCTCGCTGGACGAGCTGTACAACTTCGTGCACGACCGGGTGACCTCACGCAATCCGAACCAGACCCCGGTGAAGAGCTTCGATGTCGAGGGCGAGGTGTACGTCGCCCGCCGCAGCACGCCCGTCACCCGGCCCGCCCCGCTGGAAGCCGACCTCCTCGCCGACGCCCGCGCCCTGGTGACCTACAAGCGCCTGGGTGCCGTCCAGGGCTTGGCCCACGTCCTGGCCGAGAAACACCCCGGCCGATCGCTCGCCGCCCGCCTGGAGCTGGCCAGGTTGGCCAGCGACGACGACAGCCTGTCGGTCCGGGACCAGGCGCAGAAGCTGTTGGACGCCGCCGGTGAGCCGCCGGCGCCGACGATCCCCGACTACGAGCCGGCATTGGCCACGCGCGGCGGACCAGCCGTCGAGGATCCGCCCGTGACAGAGGACGTACCGGACAGAGACACCACCGACACCACCACCGACACCACCGACACCC
>JALZCZ010000304.1 GCA_030862825.1 Actinomycetota bacterium
GTCCTCGACCTCGATCACCAGGTGGTCGACCTCGCACCTGACGCGGACCACGGCCTCGTCGGAGCTCGCGTGCCGCAGCACGTTGGTGAGGGCCTCGCGGACGATGCGGTAGCCGGTCGCGTCGACGGAGGCCGGCAGTCCTTCGGTGGTCGGGTCGATGTCGAGCGCGAGCCGGAGGCCGGCCTTGTCGAGGGAGGAGCGCAGGCAGTCGAGCTCGCGCAGGCCGACGGCCGGCTGCACCGGCACGTCGTCGACGTCCTCCGGATCGCGGAGCACGCCGAGGGTGGAGCGGAGGTCGGCGAGCGCCTCGCCGCTGGTCCGCTTGATGTCGAGCAGCGTGGTCCTCGCCTGCTCGGGGTCGCGGTCGAGGAGGTGCGCGCTCACGCCCGCCTGCACGTTGATCGCCACCATGGCGTGGGCCACGACATCGTGCACGTCGCGCGCGATCCGCAGCCGCTCCTCGCCGACCCGGCCGCGGGTCTCCTCTTCGTGCATGCGCCGGCGGTTGTGCTCGGAGACACCGAGCGCCAGCGGGAGGGCGACCAGCCCGAGGTTCTTGGGTGTCTCCCAGTTGAGCAGCCCGTGCGGGCTCTTGAACCCGATCACCGCCAGCACGACCGGCGCCGTCAGCAGGCCCGCGATCACCGCCTTGCGCAGCCCCCAGGCGCTCGCGAGCGAGTAGGCGGACACCACGCTCGGGTAGGGGATGGTGACGTAGATGCAGGTCACCCACACGACCAGCACCAGCCCGGCCATGCACCCGGCCAGAGCCAGACCGGGCTGACGGCGGCGCAGCAGCACCGGCACCGTCCCCGCGGCGATCGACAGCACCGACAGCAGCGTGACCTCCCCGCGCGGCCGGTCGGAGATCGCGAGCTCGACGAGCATCGCGCCTCCCAGGAGCAGGACGAGGCCCACTTCCACGAGGACACGACGACGCCCGGTCACCCGCCCGACCCTAATCGTGCGCGTGCCCGGACGTCGTCGTCCTCACGGAGTATTCGACGCCGCGAGCGGCCGCTCGCTCATCGGCTCCGCCAGCTCGGACTCGCTCACGCCGAACCGGTCGTGCAGGCGCCGCAGGGGCATCGGGGCCCACCAGTTCCACTTGCCCAGCAGCCCCATCAGCGACGGCACGAGCAGCGACCGCACCACGAACGCGTCGACCAGCACGCCGACCGCGGTCGCCACCCCGATCTGCTGGA
Organism: Actinomycetota bacterium; assembly: GCA_030862825.1. Classification (GTDB taxonomy): domain Bacteria; phylum Actinomycetota; class Actinomycetes; order Propionibacteriales; family Nocardioidaceae; genus Nocardioides. Next base: position 1,206 of record JALZCZ010000304.1, read on the forward strand.
TGAACGAGATCTCGCTCGTGCTGAAGGCGCCGATCGCCACCGCGAGCAGGATCGCCGCTGCGGTGACCACGCTGCCCGTGCGCGACAGGCCGACGGCCACCGACTCGCGTTCGCCGAGTCCCGCGTCCCGGGCCTCCTTGATCCGACCGAGCAGGAAGACTCCGTAGTCGGTGGACAGCGCGAAGACCAGGGCCGCCGCCACCAGGAAGTCGGTCGGCTCGATGCCGCCGTTGGGGGTGTAGCCGAGCAGGCCGGTGAGCCGGCCGTCCTGGTAGACGAAGGTCAGCGCGCCGAGCGCGACGCCCACGGTCAGCGCGTTCATGATCACGGCCTTGACCGGCAGGACCACCGAGCCGGTCATCAGCCACAGCACCAGCAGGGTCAGTGCGACCAGCAGGGCCACGGCGAGCGGCAGGCTGCTGCTGATCGCCTGCTGTTGGTCGAGGAAGTCCGCGGCCGGGCCCGCCACGAGCGCGTCCAGCGGGGTGTCGACCGCGCGCACGTCGGCCACGAGCTGCTGGGCCTCGGCGCTCGCGGGGTCGCCGGCCACCGGCAGATCCAGCTGCCAGGTGCCGCCGCCGAGGTCGCGTGGTCTGGTCGGAGCCATCACACCGTCCAGGGCGTTGACCTCTGCGGCGTACGCCGCCACCTCGGCCGGGGAGCCGCCCTCGACCGCGATCGTGACCGGGGTGGAGCCGGCGCCGGCGAAGTCGTCGGCCAACCGGTCGGCGACGGTCCGCGAGCTCTGCCCCTCCGGGATCACCGTGTCGTCGACCGGAGTCCACTCGGCACGCAGGGCCGGTACGGAGAGCGCGAGCATGAGCAGCGCCGTCACCACGGCCACGGCGCCGGGCCGGCGCATGACGAGGTGTGAGAGGCGGTACCAGCGGCCGGCACCCGCCGCGCTCGCCTGACGGCGCCGGGCGAGCTTGGCGCCCCACAGCCCGAAGAGGGCCGGCGAGATCACGAGGGAGGAGGCGGCGGCGACCAGCGCCACCAGCGCTCCGGCGATGCCCATCGAGCGCAGGAAGCCCATGGGGAAGACGGTGAGCGTGACCAGTGCGACGGCGACGGTCAGTGACGAGTAGGCGACGGTCCGCCCGGCCGTGGCCATGGTGGTCCGGATCGCGCCGAGGCCGGGACCCTGCCGGGCGAGCTCCTCGCGGTAGCGCGTCACCAGGAAGAGCGTGTAGTCGATGGCCAGCCCCAGGCCGAGCCCGATCACGAGGTTCAGCGCGAAGATGCTCAGGCCGTAGACCTGGTTGACGCCCGTGAGTGCCAGAAACGTGCCCAACACGGTGGTGGCACCCACGATCACCGGCAGCAGCGCGGCCCGGCCGCCGAAGAAGAGCAGCGACAGGAGCACGAGCAGCGGCATCGCCAGGAGCTCCGCGCGGCCGAGGTCGCGGGTCACGGTCTCGCGGATCTGGGTGTTGGCGATCGCCGCGCCGCCCACTGCCACGTCGTCGGCGTCCGCGAAGTCGTCGAGGACCCCCTCGGCGACCGTGGCCTCCTCGGCGTCGGCTGTCAGCGTGGCGACCACGAGTGCGGCGGAGCGGTCCTCGGCGACCAGGCCTGCGCCGTCCTGGGGCGTCGCGACCGCGGCGATGCCGGGCCGGTCGGCGAGCTGCTCCGCCACCTCGTCGATCCGGTCGCCGGCCGCCGCGGCGCCGTCCGGGGTCTCCACGAGCAGCACGATCCCCGGCGACGGCTCCCGGCCGGTGGCCCGCTCGATGCGTTCGACGGCCCGGATCGAGTCGGCGTCGGCGGGCGCGAAGCCTCCCGGTCCCGACTCCAGGCGGTCGGCCACGGAACCGCCGAGGGCTCCCGCGGCGAGGACGAAGAGGACGACCGCAAAGAGTGCGCGGCGGGGGTGCGAACCGACCAGGGCGGCGAGTGAGGTGAGCATGTCGACGATCCTCGGTCCGGCCGCCGGTCCACCGCGTCCTGCCGGAGGATGCTTCGCCGTCGCGCCGGGCCGGCGGCGTACCTCCCGCGGAGTACGCCGGGAGGAGCGGTCCGGGATCGTAGATTGGGATCATGACAGCGACCGAGCGGGCGCCGGGGCGCCGCGGGCGGCGCCCGGGCTCGCCCGACACCCGAGCCGCCGTCCTCACCGCGGCTCGCGAGCGCTTCGCTGCCAAGGGGTACGCCGCCACCTCGGTCCGAGCGGTCGCCTCGGACGCAGGGGTCGACCCCGCGCTGGTGCACCACTACTTCGGCAGCAAGGACGACCTGTTCCTGGCGGCCCTCGAGGTCACGGTCGACCCGCGGGCGGCCCTGGCCCCCGTCGTGGAGGGCGGGGTCGACGGTGCTGGCGAGCGCCTGATGCGGATCTTCGTCGCGGTCTGGGGCGATGAGGAGACCCGTCTCCCGCTGATGGGCCTGGTCCGCGGCATCGCGGACCCGGGTGGCCAGCAGCTGGTGCGCGATGGGTTCCAGAAGATGGTGCTGGGCCCGCTGGGCGCCGCCCTCGGCATCGACCAGCCGGAGCGCAGGATGGCCCACGTCGGCTCGCAGCTCGTCGGCTTGGTGGTGGTCCGCTACGTCCTCGCCGTCGAGCCCCTCGCCTCGATGCCCCCCGAGCAGCTGGTGGCGACGTATGCGCCGGTGATCCAGGGGTACCTCTCGGGGCCGCTGCCCTGAGCTGCGGACTGGACACTGCCGGACCACGGAAGGAGAATTCATCGCATGATGAATCCCGCGATCGTCGTGCAGGGGCTGACCGTCGTCCGCGGCGGACGAACGGTGCTGGACGGCTTCGACCTCGAGGTCGCCGCGGGGGAGGTGACCGGCCTGCTCGGGCCCTCCGGCTGCGGGAAGTCGACGCTGATGCGGGCGCTGGTCGGCGTGCAGAAGGTCGCCGGCGGCACCGTCAAGATGCTCGGCGAGCCGGCCGGGAGCCGGCCGCTGCGCGACCGGATCGGCTACGTCACCCAGGCCCCCAGCGTCTATGACGACCTCAGCGTCACCGAGAACCTTCGGTTCTTCGCGCGGGTGCTCGACGCGGATGCCGGCGCGGTCGACCGGGCCATCGACCTGGTCGACCTCGGCAGCCACCGTGATGCCGTGGTCCGCAACCTGTCCGGCGGCCAGCGCTCGCGGGCGAGCCTGGCGGCCGCGCTGCTGACCACGCCCGAGCTGCTGGTGCTCGACGAGCCCACGGTCGGGCTCGACCCGGTGCTGCGCCGCGACCTCTGGGAGCTCTTCCACCGGCTGGCCTCTGACGGCGCCGCGGTGATCGTCTCCAGCCACGTGATGGACGAGGCCGAGCGCTGCGACCGGCTGCTGCTGATGCGGGAGGGCCGGCTGATCTTCACCGAGAGCCCGAAGGTGCTCAAGGAGCGCACCGGCATCGACGACGTCGAGGGCGCGTTCCTGACGCTGGTCGAGGGACTGGGCGACGAGGGCAGCGCGGCATGAGCCTCCGGATCACGACCGCCGTCACCGGCAGGGTGCTGACCCAGATCCGTCGCGACCACCGGACCCTGGCCATGCTGCTGGTGCTGCCGTGCCTGCTGATCTCCTTGCTGTGGTGGATGTTCGAGGACGCCGGCCCCATCTTCGACCGGCTCGGCCCGGCGCTGCTGGCCATCTTCCCGTTCATCGTGATGTTCCTGGTGACCAGCGTGACCACCCTGCGGGAGCGCTCCAGCGGCACGCTCGAGCGCCTGCTCGCGATGCCGACGGGAAAGCTCGACTTCCTGCTCGGCTACGCCCTCGCCTTCGGCCTGATCGCCGCGGCGCAGTCGGCCCTGGCCGTGGCGGTCAGCGTCGGGCTGCTCGACCTTCAGATCGAGGGCCCGGTCTGGCTGCTCACCGTGGTCGCGATCGTCGACGCGGTGCTCGGCTCGACGCTGGGGCTGTTCGTGTCCGCGTTCGCGCAGACGGAGTTCCAGGCGGTGCAGTTCCTGCCGGCCGTGGTGGTGCCGCAGATCCTGCTCTGCGGCCTGTTCGTGCCCCGTGACCAGCTGCCCGACGTGTTGGGTGCCGTCTCCGACGTGCTCCCGCTGTCGTACGCCGTCGACGCCATGCTGCACCTCACCCGGACGCGCGACACCTCGGAGGTCTGGGGCGACATCGGGATCGTCGCGGCGTTCGTCGTGGCCGCGGTCGGGCTCGGTGCGGCGACCCTGCGTCGGCGTACGCCCTGACGCGCCCCGAGGCCCGGTCTCGTCGTAGCCTCTGACCATGTCGTTGCTGCGCGAGCCCCTCCTCCTCCTGTCCCGCAGCCGGACCGTCGAGAAGCTGGTCAGCACGATGCCGGTCTCGGCCGGGATCGTGCGCGGCTACGTGCCGGGGGAGACCACTGAGGCAGCCGTGCTGGCGACGGCCGACCTCGTCGACGACGGGCTCCGCACGACCCTCGACTTCCTCGGCGAGGACACCCTCGACGCGGAGCAGGCCGAGGCGACCGTGACGGCGTACACGGACCTGCTCCGGGAGCTCTCGCTCAAGGGTCTCACCGGGCACGCCGAGGTGTCGGTCAAGCTGTCGGCCATCGGTCAGGCACTTCCCGACAACGGCCACAAGATCGCCCTCGAGAACGCCCGCAGCATCTGCCGCGCGGCCCGCAACGCCGGCACCACGGTCACCATCGACATGGAGGACCACACCACCACCGACTCGACGCTGGCGATCCTGCGTGACCTGCGCAAGGACTTCCCCGAGACCGGTGCGGTGCTGCAGTCCTACCTGCACCGCACCGAGGCCGACTGTCGCGTCCTCGCCTACGAGGGGTCGCGGGTGCGGCTGTGCAAGGGCGCCTACAACGAGCCCGCCGACGTCGCCTTCCAGGAGCGGGTGGAGGTCGACAAGTCCTACGTGCGCTGCCTGAAGGTGCTGCTGGCCGGCCAGGGCTACCCGATGATCGCCACCCACGACCCGCGGATGATCGAGATCGCCTCGTCGCTGGCCAGCCGCTACGGTCGGCCCCAGGGGTCCTACGAGTTCCAGATGCTCTACGGCATCCGCCCCGAGGAGCAGAAGCGGCTGGCGACCGGTGGCGAGACCGTGCGGGTCTACCTGCCCTACGGCACAGAGTGGTACGGCTACCTGATGCGAAGGCTCGCCGAGCGCCCCCAGAACCTTTCGTTCTTCCTGAGGTCCCTGATGTCGAAGAAGTGAACGCTCAGGAGTTGGCGATCAGGCGCCACTCCTCGAGCTTCGCCGCGATCAGCTCAGCGCGTCGCACGCGGTCGGAGCCGTCCATGACCTCCACCTCATCGGGGTCGGCGCGCAGGTAGATCCCCGAGGTGCGGATCTTGAGCATCGGGTCGTCGTCCGACGTCGTGATCCAGAAGCCGGTGGCCCGGTCGACGGACTCCAGCTGGATCCCCGCGGTGCCGCCGTACTGCGGGGCGTTCTCGTGCCGCGGCCGCTCGCCCTGGTAGTAGTAGAAGACCCCGGACGGGTCGCGCTGCTCCTTGGTCGCCTCGCTCCAGTAGCGCCCCGACAGCGTGCCGTCCTCCTGCCACGCGGTCCCGTTCACTTGCAACGCGCGGTGTCGGTCGCGGGTGATCCGCAGCAGGCTGATCGCCGAGGGCTCCCGCTCGCTGCGCACGGTCAGGGAGTGCTGCCACCACAGTCCCTCGATCTTGGCCAACCGGCCCTCCGTCTCGATGGCGCTGCGGAGCTTCTGGTTGATCTCCTTGATCTCCGCCGACGTCGTCTCGGCGTAGCGCACGCAGGTCAGGCCCAGCAGGTCGCTGGGCAGCTTCGCTCCGTCGGCGTGCAGGATGAATGTCCGCCGCATGCCGAGCACACCGCCGAACAGGCCCGCCTCGAAGACCACGTTGTCGCGGGGAGAGGCCTGGCCGGGCGCGTCCCCATGCGATGTCCAGTCGTCCGCGGCGAAGATGAACGCGGCGAAGTCGACCTCGTGGGTGAGGTCGACGAGCCGCTGCAGCGTGGAGGTGCCGGGGTTGAACGTCGTGGTCCACGGCTCCACGTCGGCGACGTCCCCGAGTCCGCGTGCCAGGGAGTCGAGCAGCTTCGACTGCTGCCCGGACGAACCGAGAAAGATGCGAGGCTTCGTCATCCGAGTCTCCTGTGGGCCGACGTAACAGGTGCGAAGGCATCCTAGAGCTCGACCTGTCATCCTTGGCGGGTGAAGCAAACAGCGATCCTGGGCGCCGGAGTGATGGGAGAGACCCTGCTCTCCGGGCTGGTCCGCGCCGGCCGTCGGGTCGACCAGCTCCTGGTCGGCGAGAAACGCCTTGAACGGGCCACCGAGCTCGAGGAGAGGTACGGCGTCGCCGTGGTCTCCAACGTCGAGGCCGCGACCAAGGCCGACACCCTCGCCCTGGTCGTGAAGCCCCAGGACATGGGCGACCTGCTCGACGAGATCGCTCCGGTGCTCCGTGCCGGGCAGCTCGTGGTCTCTCTGGCGGCCGGCATCACGACCGCCTTCATCGAGTCGAGGGTGCCCGCCGGCGTCGCCGTCGTGCGGGTCATGCCCAACACGCCGGCGCTGGTCGACGAGGGTATGGCCGCGATCTCGCCCGGCTCCCACTGCGACGAGGCCCACCTCGAGGAGGCCGAGTCGCTGATGGGATCGGTGGGTCACGTCCTGCGGATCCCCGAGCGCCAACAGGACGCGGTCACCGCGATCTCCGGCTCCGGTCCGGCGTACATCTTCTTCGTGGTGGAGTCGATGATCGAGGCGGGCGTCCACCTCGGGCTCCCGCGCACCACCGCCAGCGAGCTGGTCATCCAGACCCTCGTCGGCTCCGCCAAGATGCTGCGCGAGACCGGCACCCACCCGACGGTGCTGCGCGAGCAGGTCACCTCGCCCGGTGGCACCACCGCGTCCGCGCTGCGCGAGCTCGAGATCCACAAGGTCCGCGCAGCTTTCCTGGCGGCCATGGAGGCCGCCCGCGACCGCTCCCGCGAGCTCGCCGAAGGTTCCTGACTGCATGGGTGCTCGGCTTCCGTACGCGTGGGGCACCATCGCGGACGAGCACGAGCGCCACTACCCGGCCGACGACCTGCTCGACGGGCCGGTCGCGTCGTTGACTCGCGCGGTGCCAGTCGCTGCCCCGGTCGAGCTGGCCTGGCGCTGGTTGTGCCAGATCGCGGTCGCGCCGTACTCCTACGACCTGATCGACAACCTCGGCCGCCGCAGCCCGCGCGAGCTCACGCCCGGCGCCGACCAGCTCGAGGTGGGCCAGCTGATGCAGATCTTCGTGCTGACCTCGTTCGAGGCACCCCGCCACTGGACCGGCATCACCACCCGCCGCGCCAGCCGCCTCTTCGGCAAGGTGGCGGTGACCTACGCCGCCGAGCCGGACGCCGACGGCCGGTCGCGAATGGTCTGTCGCCTCGTGACCCCCGTGCCCGGCCGACTCACCGCGTTGCGCGCCCACCTGCTCTCCTGGGGCGACCTGGTGATGATGCGCAAGGAGCTGCTCACCTTGAAGTCGCTGGCCGAGCGCGACGCCCTGGCCTGACCGAACCTGATGGCCTGCCGTCGGCATCTACCCGGTGTGAGCACCGAGCGCGGCTTCGCGGAGTTCTACGCGGCCACCTGGCCGCGGCTGCTGCGCACGACGTACGTCGTCGCCGGTGACCGCCAGCTCGCCGAGGACGCGCTGCAGACCGCCTACGCCAAGGCGTTCGCCTCGTGGGGCCGGGTCTCGCGCGCCGACGACCCGGTCGCCTACCTCCGCAGGATGGCGGTGAACGCTGCCCTGACGCCGGCGACCACCGCCGCCACCGCAGCTCCGGCCACGACGCTCCGCCGACACGCCTTGCGGTGCTGCGCCAGACCTGGTCGGAGCTTCCGCCCAGCCCACACGCCCCGCGCCTGGACGCGCAGTCGGTGGTCCCGACCCCGGTCGGTGTGTTCGTCTCGGGCGGGGATTCGACGGTCGAGGACGACGGCGACACCCCCATCTTCACGCACGTCGAGCGTTGGGACGGCGCGAAGTGGACCCGCTATCCCGAGACCGGCCAGCTGCGTGGGTTCCAACATTGGACCGGCAGCCGGCTCATCACCACGGACATCCAGAGCGCAACAGGCATCCGCGGCGATCGCCGCACGGGGGAGTCTTCGACCCGGAGACCGGCGCGTGCCCGCTGCCCAACGCCCCGGACGTGGAGGACTCCCTCCTGGAGGGATGGTCACCCGACGCCGCTGATGGGCCGCTGGTCGCGGGCTGGGGTCGCGTCTACGACGACCGGACCGAGCGTTGGTCGGCGATCGGCAAGCCGGACAGTCCCGTCGACGGCAGCCAGACCGCGGTCTGGGCGGACGATCGGCTGTTCGTCTTCGGCGGGGTCGACTCGGAGACCGGCCACGAGGACATCTCCGGCCTGTCCAACGACGCCTGGGCCTGGAGTCGATAGTCCGGCACGGATGACACC
>JALZCZ010000329.1 GCA_030862825.1 Actinomycetota bacterium
ATGATGGGGTGCGCCAGTCCGGTCGGTCGGGGTCAATCAGCGTGCGTCGACCGCGCCGCGGACGGGGGTCATGACCTGCACGACCTCGCGACCGACCGGGAACCAGTGGGCGTTCATGCGGACTGCTGGTGGGGATGGTCCAGCGCGCGGACGTGACCATCGCGCAGCGCGTAGAAGACGTACTCCATCTGCAGCCGGGCGGCAGCGACCTTCCCGATGTTGGTGCCCCGTCGATCAGCGACCCGGTCCCTCAGGGCGCCCACGCGGGTGCGGGAGCCGACGAGCTGGACCGACTCCACCGCCGCCCAGCGGACCAGCCGGGAGCCCTGCTTGGTGATCCGGCCGCGGTGCAGGTGGGTGTCGGACTCGTGGTGCTTGGGGGTGAGCCCGGCCCAGCAGGCCAACTGTGGCGCGGTGCTGAACCGGGACACGTCGCCGACCTCGGCGACGAACACCGCGCCCAACACCGGGCCGATGCCGGGGATCTGCTGCAGTGCCACGTAGCCGGGATCGGACCGCAGCCGGCCTTGCACCAGGCTGGTGAACAGGTCGATCTCGAACTCCAGGTCCTCCAGCAGTCGGCGCAGCGAGGCGATCCGAGCCGCATACGGTGCAGGCAGCTTCAGCCGGTCCAACAAGGCGGTACCGTCGACACCGAACAAGTCGGTCATCAACACCTGGATCCCGCACTTGGCCAGCACCGCGTGAACCTCGGCCTTGCAGTGCGCGCGGAGCGCTACCAGCTTGGCCCGGTGCCGCACCAGCTCGCGGAGCTCCCGAGTGGCCGGTGGGGCGATCCAGGCTTCCGGCAGCCGGCCCATCCGAAGCAGGTCGGCCAGATCGGCCGCGTCACGAAAGTCGTTCTTCACCCGCCGGTACTCAAACGTCTTCACCCCCAGCGGGTGGGCCAGGTGCACCTCGGCACCTGCCTTCTGGAGGACGTCGACGGCCCAGCACCAGCCGTAGGTGGCCTCGAGCACCACCTCCGGATCCTCTCCAGCGCGGCCGATCACCCGCTCCAGGTTTCCGCATCATTGAGGATCCGGACCGTCTCCAACACCTCACCGGTTTCCGTGGTCCGGACGATCACACTGCGTCGGCGATGCAGATCGATACCGATGACCTGCTTGCCTGCGTACTCTGACATCAGGGGCCTCCTTCGTCGTCGAAGTCGAGTACCGCCCCCAGCATCCGCCGGGGGCCGCACGAGGGCGGAGGCCCCGCCCCTTCATCGCATCAGCATGGGTACAGGCAGCGATGTCGCGGTCAGACGCAACCTGGCACATTGGGGCGCGGCCAACCCGGTTTCCGTCGTTGTTGAGCCGAAGTTGAGCCGGGATCCGTCACCTGAACCACGCCTGATGGCCGACGGTCCTGGCGGCGGAGGTGGTCGCCGGACGCGAAGTCCCTAGACGTAGACGAATGCAACGTGACTTGGTCGAGGTCATGAAGGACAGCAAACGCACGCTCTTCAGGGGTTCAGAGCAGGGCGGGCTCGGTCTTCTCGCGCACCTCGTCCTCGGTGACGCCCTCGGCGAGCTCGCGCAGCACCAGGCCGTCCTCGGTGACGTCGAAGACGCACAGGTCGGTGATGATGCGCTGCACGACGCCGCGCCCGGTGTAGGGCAGCGAGCACTCGTTGACGATCTTGTACGAGCCGTCCCTGGCGTTGTGCTCCATCAGGACGATGACGTGCTTGGCTCCGTGGACCAGGTCCATCGCCCCGCCCATACCCTTGACCATCTTGCCGGGGATCATCCAGTTGGCGATGTCGCCCGTGGCGGAGACCTGCATGGCGCCGAGGATGGCGGCGTCGACCTTGCCGCCGCGGATCATCCCGAAGCTGGTGGCGGAGTCGAAGAACGACGCGCCCTTGCGCAGCGTGACGGTCTCCTTGCCGGCGTTGATGAGGTCCGGGTCCTCTTCTCCCTCAAAGGGATACGCGCCCACACCGAGGATGCCGTTCTCGGACTGCAGCACGATCTCGACGTCGTCCGGGACGTAGTTCGGCACCAGGGTGGGCAGGCCGATGCCGAGGTTCACGTAGCTGCCGTCGGAGAGCTCCTGGGCGGCGCGTGCGGCCATCTGCTCGCGGGAGAGTGCCATCTCAGGCCTCCTTGGTCTCGGCGGGGGTGAGGGTCTCGCTGCCGGCGCCGGCGCCGGGGGAGATGCTCGCGTCGACGGCGTCCTGGCGTGGGCGGGTGGTGCGCCGCTCGATGCGCTTGTCCTTGGCCTGCTCCGGGGTCAGTGGCAGGACGCGGTGGACGTAGATCCCGGGCAGGTGCACGGAGTCCGGGTCGATCTCACCCGGCTCGACGAGCTCCTCCACCTCGGCGATGGTGATACGTCCGGCCATCGCGGCGAGGGGGTTGAAGTTGCGCGAGGACTTGTTGAACACGAGGTTGCCGTGCCGGTCGCCCCTCCACGCCCGCACCAGCCCGAAGTCGGCGACGATGGCGCGCTCGAGGACGAACTCCTTGTCGTGGCCGTCGACCTCGAAGATCTTGGTCTCCTTCGGCGGTGAGGACTTCGCGACCGTGCCGTCCCCGTTGTAGAGCCACGGCAGACCGCCCTCGGCGACCTGGGTACCCGCACCGGTGACCGTGTAGAAGGCCGGGATCCCGGCGCCGCCGGCCCGCAGCCGCTCGGCGAGGGTGCCCTGCGGGGTCAGCTCGACCTCGAGCTCCCCGTGCAGGTACTGCCGCTCGAACTCCTTGTTCTCACCGACGTAGGAAGACACCATGCGGCGAATCCGCTTGTCCTTGAGCAGGATTCCAAGACCCCACTCGTCGACGCCGCAGTTGTTCGAGATCGCCTCGAGGACCTTCACCCCCGCATCGTGGATCGCCGCGATGAGCACGCTCGGCACGCCACAG
>JALZCZ010000342.1 GCA_030862825.1 Actinomycetota bacterium
CTCTGGGAGGACCCGGCCGACGACGAGCGCTGCCGCTCGCTCTGCCGCGCCTTCCGCACCGACGTGGAGCGCTGGTCCACCGGCGCGACCTACCCGAACTTCCTCGGCGAGGAAGGCGGCGCGCGGATGAGCGCGGCGTTCGGGCCGAGCACCGACCGGCTGGCCGCCGTCAAGGCCGAGTGGGACCCGCACGGCGTGTTCCGCACCCATCAAGCGATCCAAAGGAGCAAGCGATGAGCGTTTCGACCACCACGCGCGACCTGGACATCTACGTCCAGCAGGTGGGCCAAGGCCCCGACGTCCTGCTAATCGCGGGCCTTGGCGACACCGTCGAGTCGTGGCAGTTCCAGCTCGACGGGCTCGCGGACCGCTACCGGCTGACCGCGTTCGACAACCGCGGGGCGGGACGGACCCCGATGCCCGAGGGTCCGCTCTCCGTGAAGTCGATGGCGGACGACGCGGCCGACGTCCTGCGAGCGCTCGACGTCGGCTCCGCCCACGTCGCCGGGTTCTCGGGGGGCAGCCTCATCGCCCAAGAGCTGGCACTCCGGCACCCCGACCTCGTCCGCAGCCTCGTGCTGCAGAGCACCTGGGCGGCGATGGACCCGTACTTCCGCTCGTGGGGCCTGTTCATTCGCGGACTGGCCGAGGTCGCCCCGAGCGAGCGCGCGTTCCTGGAGTGGTTCTTCCTCGACATCTACACGGCCCGGGCGCACAACGACGGGATGGTCGACCAGATCATCGAGGAGGCTCTCGCGTTCCCCCACAAGCAGACGACGGAGGACCTCCAGCGTTCGCTGGACGCCTTCATGGACCACGACACGACCGACCGCCTGCCAGGGATCTCCACGCCGACGCTCGTGCTCGCGGGCGGGCGCGACACGACCAGCCGCCCCGAGCTCGGCCGTGAGGTCGCCAAGCTGATTCCCGGCGCGCGCTTCGAGGTGCTGGAGGAGGAGGCCCATCAACCCTTCCAGGAGGTGCCGGACGAGTGGAATGCACGGGTGGACGCCTTTTGGCGCGGGGTCGACCAGCGCGAGTGATCATCGCTCAGAGGCGGCTGGGCGTGGCGGCAAGCAGATGTCCGACGACGCCAAACGCGGCGCTCGCGAAGACCGCGGAGATGCCGCAACCGGATCGCGCGCTGGTCGAACGCATCCAGCCATCATCACGTCTACCGCGCGCCAGGAGTTGGCGCCCAGGACCTGGTAGGGATGCCGGCGCACGCCATGGACGGCAGGAAGGCCCTTGCAGCCTCGCCAGACTGCGCTGAGGGCTGTCACACGATTTCGAAGCACGCCCGCAGCAACGGACGAGACCGCCGCGTCGCGACGAGTCGAACCTACCGCGTCACACCGCCCGGAGACCTGCGGCAACAGGCCTGGAGGGCCTGATCTCGTTGCGCGCGCGCCCCCAAGCTGGACTATCGTCGGCCGTCCTCTCCGGGTGTATGCATGGGCTAGGCATCCGCACAGCGGCTGCCGGGCGCGAAGAAGACTCGGACGAGGCTCGATGACAGAGGACCTCGAGCCGGGCGCCCAGGTCCCGTCGGAGGCGCTGCTCGTGCTCTCCGGGCGGGTGCAGGGAGCGCTGATCCCCATGCCGGCGGACGAGCTCGTGCTCGGACGTGAGGCAAGCATCGCCGGCCGCCTCGGCGGGGACTCTGCGCTCTCCCGGCGACACGCCCGGCTCCACCGTGATGCCACCCAACAGTGGATCCTCGAGGACCTCGGGTCCACGAACGGGACGTTCCTCAACGGCTCCCGCGTGGGAGGCCGCCAGCTCCGGCGAGACCAAGCCCGACTACAAACACTCCGGCTACCGGAAGGGAGACCAGAAGCCCCCACCGAGCCAGGACCGCAAGGACCAACGAGAGTCCACGGACCGGAAGGACCACCAGCAGGATTCTCGGGCCGGGAAGAGGACGCCGGACACCGACCCCGATAGGAACTCGTCACGCCGGCATTGACGCAGGCATTGACGCCGGCGTGCCCGACCCAGTCGGCAGACCCGGGCCAGCGCGTCACGCCCCGGCCCTGTCGTGACTTCACGGTTCCCTCCAGGACCCGCAGGGTCCGGGCGAGCGCCGGTCAGGTCTGCCTGCTCGCCGCGCCCGGGACACTCGTGGTCGTCGTTCGTCGACTACCTGTTCGTTGCGTTCGCCGTCGCCACGGCCGTCAGCCCACCGACAGGCTGCCGTTGCCCGGACGCGCAGGCTCCTGATCGCGGCGATCTCGCGGGTGACCATCGGCGGTCGCGGCCCGCGCGGTCAATGCGATGTGACATGCACAACCCCCGCGGCGTACTCGCCTCTCATCAGCCGCTCATGCTTCGCGCGACAACGTGGTGCCGAACGTTCCTACTTCGACTTTGCACGGAGGACGTCACCATGACACGTACTACCAGGTTGTCGCGGCGGCCGCTCGCGGCCGGCGCCGGCCAGCCGGACCCGCCTCGGGCGGACGACCGGGCCCGCACCCCATCCCCTCGACCTAGGCGGGTCTGGCCCTTCGTCGCCGCGCTGGCGATCTTCGCGATGCTCTTCTTCGGCCCGGGGATGATCAGCGCGGCCAGGACCGAGCAGCTGTCCTACAGCACCTTCCTCTCCGACCTGACCCATCACCAGGTGCACTCGGTCGAGGTGGGCAGCAACGGCGCGATCCATGGCGAGCTCAAGAACGGCAAGCGGTTCGCCACGCAGGCACCGCTGTGGGCACTCACCACCGACCAGCTCGGCGCCCAGCTCAGGCACGCCGGTGTGCAGGTCGATGCCTACGAGCAGGGCGACACACTCCAGCAGGTGATCACGTCGTTGCTGCCGAGCATGGTGTTCCTGGGTGTCCTGCTGTGGCTCGGGCAACGCGCGCAGCGCACCTTGGCATCGGGGTCGGGTGGGCTCGGCGGACTCCTCCGCACCAAGGGCAGAGTGACGGACGCGGAACGTCCGCGGACCCGGTTCGCGGACGTCGCCGGATATGCCGCGGCCAAGGAAGAGGTCCGCGAGGTCGTCGACTTCTTGCAGCATCCGAACCGGTATCAGCACGCCGGCGCACGTGGACCGCGCGGGGTGCTCATGGTGGGGCCGCCCGGCACAGGGAAGACCCTGCTGGCGCGTGCCGTGGCGGGTGAGGCACGGGTCCCGTTCTACGCCGTGACCGGCAGCAGCTTCGTCGAGATGTTCGTCGGGCTGGGCGCGTCCCGGGTCCGGGATCTGTTCGCCGACGCGCGGCGGAACTCCCCGGCGATCATCTTCATCGACGAGATCGACGCCATCGGTGCTCGACGCGGGGGTGGTGAGTTCGCCGGCCATGACGAGCGTGAGCAGACTCTGAACCAGCTGTTGGCCGAGATGGACGGCTTCACCGAGACGAGCTCGATCGTCGTACTCGCCAACACCAACCGCCCGGAGATCCTCGATCCGGCGTTGCTGCGGCCCGGCCGGTTCGACCGCCAGGTGCAGGTGCCGCTTCCGGTGCTGTCCGATCGCGAGCAGATCCTCCGGGTGCACACCGGGTCCAAGAAGCTGAGCCCCGAGGTCGACCTGCACGTGGTCGCCCGCGGGACCCCGGGGTTCAGCGGCGCGGACCTGGCCAACCTGGTCAACGAAGCGGCGCTCCATGCGGCTCGTGCACAGCGCGATGAGCTGCGGGCGGGAGACTTCGACGATGCGCGGGAGCGGCTCGTCCTCGGCCGGCGAGACGGCAACGCACTGCTGCCCGAGGAGCGGCTGCGGGTAGCTGTGCACGAGGCAGGGCACGCGCTGGTCGCCGCCCTGGCGCCGACCGCCGACCCGGTCTCGAAGATCACGATCCTCCCCGCGGGCATGTCGTTGGGGGCCACCCACCAGCTTCCCAACGAGGAGCGGCGGCTCTACACCGAGGAGCACCTCTACGACACGCTCGCTGTGCGGGTGGCCGGCCGAGCGGCGGAGCTCGCCGTGTTCGGCCAGTCGTCCACCGGTGCCGCGCAGGACTTGACCGAAGCGACCCAGCTGGCGGTCCGGATGGTCCGCGAGTACGGGTTCTCGAGCCGGTTCGGGCCGGTGGCATACCCCCCGCACGGATCCCGTGACATGGAGAGCGCCCTGGAACGACCGTATGCCGAAAGCTCTCAACGCGTCATCGACGCGGAGGTGGCCCGGCTGCTCCGCGCCGCGGAAGAGCGCGCGATCGAGCTCCTGCACGACCACCGGCCCGCGCTCGATCAGCTCAGCGAACGGCTTCTCGCCGAAGAAACGGTTGACGGCGCGGTCGTGTACAACATCATCCGCAACGAGGGGAGCAGAGTGGCATGACTTCCGACGTCCTCCACCGTCCTGAGAACGTGCCGGTGCGGCGCGAACGCGGCCCAGCACGCGGGCCGCGGCGGTGGCCACTGCGATGGGTCGCCGTCCTGCTGACGGGATGCGGCTTGATCGGGCTCGTGCTGGCCGTGCTGGTCAACACTCGTAACCCGATCTTCGTACCAACCCTGCTCCTGCTCGGAGCCGCGGTCCTGCCGGCCACGGTCACGACCCTGGTCACCGAGCTCGGCCCGCGGCCCGGGTTGTCGCTGTCGCGACTCGCTGTCGCTGCGGTGCTCGGCGGTGTGGTGGGTGGCGTGCTCGCGGGCTGGCTGGAGTTCGACACGGCACGCGCTCTCGGCTCGCTGCCCTACCTGATGATCGGTCTGATCGAGGAGTCGGCGAAGCTCGCCGTGGCACTGCTGCTGTTCGTCTGGTTGCGGCCACGTCCGCGCGCGGCGGACGGCTTGGTGATCGGCGTCGCCGTAGGCAGCGGCTTCGCCGCCATGGAGACCATGGGCTATGCCTTCGTGGCGCTGATCCAGAGCCACGGTGCCCTGCTGCCGGTCGATCACCTGCTGATGGCACGAGCTCTGGTCGGCCTCGGAGGCCACGCGGCGTGGACCGGGCTCGCCTGTGCGGCATGGTTCGCCAGGTACGGCGCTCGGCGCCCCCGGTTGGCCGACCTCCGCTTCCTGGCGGTCTTCGCTGCTGTCGTCTGCCTGCACGCGCAGTGGGACGCCAGCGCCGGCGGGATCGGCTACCGGCTCTTGGGCGCGGCAGGCGTGACGCTGCTGGCAGCCACCACCGCGTGGCTGCACTATCGAGAACGTGCCACCGGCCGAGTTCCGCTCGGTCACCCGCACGTGGGCGCAGCCGAGCCGCTTGCACCGTCGACGACGGGGGCTCCGCCGAGGACTCGGCGGCCATGACCATCGATGATCCCGGGCGGCAGTGTGATGACCCAGACGAAGTACTCGGTCGACAACATCGCCTTCATCCCGCTCGGGCGGGAACGGCGTTCCTCTAGCTTCTGTCGGGCCCAGTGCCACCTGCCTGCTGACGTGGTTCACGAGTCCCAGGCTCCCGGACCTGAATTTCGCACGAGGCGCTGACCTGTATGCCCACTGTTAGAGCACGTTCGCACGGTGATGACCGGCATCCGAGTCGGAAGGAGTTCGAGATCGAGACTGCATCGGCTGCTCAGCTCGCCGCATTGATCGACGCGGCCTGCGCCCGAGCCACAGACACCCTGAGCAACTCAACCGCTCGAGCCGGCCCACCGTGCAGGTGGACGTTCATGCCGCGATTCGAGGGGCGACGCGACCTACGCCGCGACAGCGCGCCGAGAGTGACATGCACTTCCGTGCTGGTCGGGATCGGCGCCGGCGCATCGGTCTAGTTCGGCCGGTCGCCGCGGCGGGCGAGCAGGAGAAGTGTCAGCAGCACCGCGTCGACGACGAGGAAGGTGACGCTCTCGGGCTCGTCGTACACCGGGATCTTGAACAACGTGACCGCGATCCCGACGGCGACGGCGACCAGCCCGAGACCGATCCGATGGCGTGCGTCGAGGCCCGGGCCCACCGCGACGGTCAGTTTCAGGAGCACGCCTCCGACCAGCAGCGCGACGACTGGGACATCGATCCACGGGCCGACCCAGACCGCTTCCTCGCCTGCTGGGAAGAGGAAATAGAGCGCGCCTGCAAGCTGGATGCTTCCGACGAGGCCGGCGAAGATCCGGGTCGCGACCAGGGCCACGTTGCGGCGGGTCGCCGGGGTGGAAGTAGTCGTGGTGATGGTCATGACGTTCCTCTCTCGTGTGGTGACCAGGACGCTAGGCTGCCGGCGGCAGCCGCCACATCGCGTCAGGGGCTGAACCTCGGCTCAGCCCGTGGGCTGAGGACGCGCGGCCGACGGTGGCCGTACGCTGCCGACATGCGGACCCTGGCGGCGCTGACCGGCGGCGTACGACGCGCCGACGTCGTCCTCGCCGGCGTCTTCGTCGGCGTCAGCGTCACGCAGGTTCTCTGGGTCCTGCCGCTGACCGGCCATCTGCTCGTGGATCTGTCGCTGATCATCTGCTGGGTGCTCCCGCTGATGTGGCGCCGAGCGCGCCCGGTCGCGGCGGCGGCGACGTGGAGCGCCTCGATCTGGGTCCCGGTCGATGCGTACCTGATCGTGGGGTACGTCGTCGCGATCCTGCTCTTCTATTCCGTCGGGCGGTGGGCACGCGGTCTGGGCGTGGGCGGGCTCGTGTGCGGGTTCGCGATCGCCACGGGCACCGTGGGAGCGTTGCTCGGGCCGGAGGAGCCCGTAGCGGGTCTGCTGGGTGCATGGATGGTCGTCCTGGCTCCGTTCGGCTTCGGGTTGCTGATGCGGGCCCAGGAGCGAGATGCGGACGAGCGGCTGGGGGCCGAGCGCGAAGCCGCGCGGCAGCGCGCGGTCGAGGAGGAGCGCGCTCGGATCGTCCGCGAGCTCCACGACGTCGTCGGCCACGAGGTGACCCTGATGTCGATCCAGTCCGAAGCTGCTGCTCAGGCGCTCACGCTGGCCCCGGAGCGCGCCGCCGAGCCGATCGCGGCCGTACGGGAGACGGCTCACCGCGCGAACCGCGAGCTGCGGGCGATCCTCGACCTTCTCGGCGACGGCGAGCTTGCGGTCGCGGCCGACGGGCGCGGCCTCGCGGAACTTGTCGACCGCGCCACCCGACTCGGGATCCCGGCCACCCTCACCATGTCCGGCGAGCCCTGGGAGGATGCCCCGCCGCACTGGCTGGCCGTGAACCGGATCGTCCAGGAGTGCCTGACCAATGCCGGAAGGCACGCCCCGGGAGAGACAGTCGCGGTGTCCCTCGACTGGGCCGCGGACGCCGTACGGCTGGAGGTGGCGAACGACGCAGCCGCCGCACCTGTGCCCAACCACGGCCTCGGCCTCCCCGGGATGGCGGAGCGGGCGCGGTTGCTGGGCGGAACCCTCGAGACGTCGTACGACGACCGGCGGTTCACCGTGACGGCGCGCCTCCCTGCGCCCGAGGCGTGGACGTGACCAGGGTGCTGCTGGCAGACGACCAGGCGATGGTCCGCAGCGGACTGCGGATGATCCTCGAGCTCGCCGACGTCGACGTTGTGGGCGAAGCGGCCGATGGAGCCGAGGCCGTCGCCCTGGCCGAGACACTTCGGCCCGACGTCGTACTCATGGACGTACGGATGCCCGGCACTGACGGCATCGAGGCGACCCGTCAGATCGTGACCGCGGAGCTGCCCTGCCGAGTGCTGATCCTGACGACATTCAACCTCGACCAGCACGTGTACGACGCACTCACCGCCGGTGCCGCCGGCTTTCTGTTGAAGGACGCGTCCGCCGCGCAGCTGGTCGGTGCTGTCGAGCGGACCGCGGCCGGCGAGACCCCGATGGCGCCACAGGTGCTGGGTCGACTCATCGACCGCTTCCTCCAGCGACAGCCCGCCGGTCAGCCCGAGCCTGACCGACTGGCTTCGCTGAGCTCGCGCGAGCGCGAGGTGCTCGGCCTGGTAGCGATCGGCCTGACCAACCCCGAGATCGCCGACCGGCTCGTCGTCTCACTCGCCACGGTGAAGACGCACGTGCGGAGCATCCTCTCCAAGCTCGACGCCCGCGACCGGGTACAGGCCGTTCTGATCGCGCATCGGCACGGCCTTGTGGCGGACTGAACAGCCGCCCGTGGGCGACCAGCTTCGGCTCATGTCGAGGCGCGCGGTGGTGCCCATCCGCAGTGGGTTGCTGCTGCGCCTGAATGAGCTGGGCACCGCTCGCTCATCTCGGCGGGCACCCGTTGAGGATTATTACCGACGCAGCGCGGATCAGGACCATCGGCCGTGAGGACCGGCACGGTGTCTGCGGTCTCCCCACGCGGCTGTCGTCGTACGTGCCCGTCCGGTGCGCGGCCGGTGGCGACGTCTCCGTTGCGGTCGATCCTTCGGCTCGATGCCCGACGGACGACAGTTCTCAGATCGACCCTCGACTGCTACGGGCACCGTCGCGATCAACTCTCACGTCACTGGCGGCGGCCGTGCAGGCGCTTCAGATAGCCCTCGAGCGGGCGGTCGCGGCACGTTCAGATCTGGCCGTCGGGCGGCCAGGCCTCGAGTCTGGATCAGTCAGGGCCGACGCTGTTGGTGACGACGGCGCTGGCCTGGAACTCGTCGTAGTAGTGGTCGGCGAAGAGCTTGGCGATCAGTTCGCCTCGGCTGCTCACCGCCAGCTTCTCGAACACGGACTTCACGTAGTCGCGCACCGTGTGCGTGGAGACAAACATCTCCGCCGCGATCTCCGGAGTCGACAGGCCGCGAGCCAGCGCGCGGACCAGCTCCCGTTCCCGGGGTGTGAGGCCATAGGCCTCCACGATGATCGGCGCGATCTCAGCGCTCTTAGCGGGCTCCACGACGACCGCGACCATGCCGCTGCCGGTGGCGTCCAGGCAGGAGGCGTGCAGGACGACCCAGCGGCCAGAGCGGTCCCGGACACGGGAGCGGACGGGCCCCTCGTCGTAACCGAGTGCCACCGCCCTGGCGCGGGTGACGAGGGGTTGTAGGGAGGGGTACAAGACGAGCTGCTCCGTCGAGGAGCCTTGCGTCATCAGTTCCTTCCACGACGCCTCGTGGCCGCCGTAGATCTGAGCCAGCCACTCCGCCGCCTCAACGTTCGCCGAGACGAGCCCGGCGTTCTGGTCGAAGAGGAGGACACCGGGCCCGCGGAGCGCGACCGTCTCCCGCCTCCTCGTGAGGGTGTGGTCACGCAGGGCGATCGCGACAGCGCGGGAGGTCTCACGGAGGATCCGCAACTCGCCGGTGGTGAAGGCCGGACGACCCTTCTCCCGGTAGAGTGCGGCGACCGCCCAAGTCGTCGTTCCGACCCGGAAGGCCACGCGCGCCTCGTCGTGGTATCCCTGGGGCTCCATGAAGTCGCGGAAGCGAGCGCTTCGCCTCGGGCGGCCGTCGGTCGCCAGGCGTAGCGCGGTGACCGGTACCGGGTCACGGGCCAAGTCGCGGAACTGGGCGGCGTCCTGGTCGCGGAACTCCGCTTCCCAGAATGGCCAGCAGTACGCCGCGTCCATGTTCTGGATACGGACCGGGGCCGAAGCAAGAAGCGTCGCCGGATCGACGCCCAGCCAGATCGAACCGTCGAACGGCACCGCCTTCGCAACCTCGCCACTGAGCTCGGCGAAGAAGTGGTCGCAGCTCTGGGTGCGGTGAGCAACGCGCTCGATGGCACCGGCCAGCGGGTGCGCGCGGGCGTTGGTCATGACACAGGACGATAGCCCGGGATCGCTCCCGGCGGCCCCCCTCGATTGGGGGGACCACGCCCGCCAAGGGCACGCAATCGAGGGATTTTCGTCCGCAGCCG
The DNA here is from genome assembly GCA_030862825.1 of Actinomycetota bacterium. GTDB lineage: Bacteria > Actinomycetota > Actinomycetes > Propionibacteriales > Nocardioidaceae > Nocardioides. Next base: position 9,665 of record JALZCZ010000342.1, read on the forward strand.
CAACTTCGAAGGTAGTCGACAGCAGGCGGCCGACTCTAGGACCGCCGCCACCTGACCACCCGGAAGGATTCACCATGCAGCACCCGATCCCACGGACCGAGCCGGTGCAGCTCGCACCGGAGACGTTCCTCATCACGAACATGGCCCAGCTCGACGGCGACACGTACCTGCCCGTGAACTCGATGCTGATCCGCGGCGAGGAGCCGGTCATCGTCGACACCGGCGCTCCCGTCCACCGCGAGCTGTGGCTGGAGCAGGTCTTCGGTCTCGTTGAACCGCAGGACGTGCGCTGGGTCTTCCTGTCCCACGACGACGGCGACCACACCGGCGCGCTCCATGACGTGCTCGACCTCTGCCCCAACGCCACTCTCGTCACGAACTTCTTCACGACCGATCGGCTCGGGCTCGAGCGACCCCTGCCCATGGATCGGATGATCTGGCGTGAGCCCGGCGAGACCTTCGACGCCGGCGACCGGCGGCTGCGCCTGATGCTGCCGCCGATCTTCGACGGCCCCACGACCCGCGGCCTGTACGACGAGAGCACTGGCGTCATGTGGGCGGTGGACTCGTTCGCGGCGCTTGCACCGGGTGTCGTCCACCACGTCGAGGACCTACCCAAGGACATGTACGACGAGACGTTCCGGCTGGTCAACAGCCTGGTCTCGCCCTGGCACCAGTGGCTGGACACCGGGCTGTACGGGCGGCACGTCGACTCCGTCGAGTCGCTGCGCCCAGAGGTCGTGGCTAGCGCCCACGGACCGATCCTCACCGGCCTGTCGATCCACGACGCTTTCGATCGGGTCCGCGACCTCGCGGGCGAGGCCATCTCACCACGCCCGGGCCAAGCTGTCCTGGACGAGCTCCTCGCGGGCATCCTGGCGACGGAGTGACCACCCGCCACAGCGGCGCGAGACCAGCCCCCCTGCTATGGGTCCGGATCCGGCGCGATTGGCGCGCTCGACGAAGCGCGTCTCGTGGCCGGGCCAGCCCATGGTCCACACGACCGAGTCGGCCCGATCGGTGGCGGTGAACGTCGGCGACGCTGACCAAGAGAGGACCAAGCGCGGACCAACTTCGGTCGATTCTCAAGGCTTTCCACGGTGGCGAACTCACTATGTGCACCAAGCCAGCCGCTCGGGTCGGTTTGCCCGGGCTCTGCCTCGTCCCCCCACCGAGGAGAACCGTTGTGACCACATCGCATCATCCCGCACCATCCCCCACGTCCGCGCCGACAGCCAGGGGCGCTTCGCTGCCCCGCCGCTGGGCCATCCTCATCCTCTCCCTGCTGCTGGGCGTGGCCGGGCTAGGTGCCCTGGCCGAGTCCGCGGCGGCGGCTCCCGTCTACGAGATCACCGGCAAGTGGGTCAACCAGCTCCCGACGATTGCCAGGGGCAACCCGGCGGTGGCCGAGTGGCGGATCAACGTCAACGACGATGCGCCGGCGCCGTCGAACGGCCCGGTCGACAACGTCACTGCGACGTTCACGGTCGAGAAGGGGTTCTTCGACGAGATCCCGGACAAATGCTTGACCGAGGGCGTGGATCCGCCGTCAAGCATCTCCGAGGACGGCATGACGCTGACCTGCAACTTCGGCACGGTCAACATGGGAACCGCGATTGTGATGCAGACCCCGGTGGTCGCCGACGGCATCACCGGCGATGAGGTCGTGCTCGACGGCACCAGCCCCAGTGGTGAGACCGTCGAGCTGCCGCCGATCCCGATCCGGAACACGTTCGCGATGGACATACAGTACGGCGGCACCTCGCCGCACTACATCTGGGACGACCTGGACAACCCGACCTACGTCGATGTCGACCTGCAGTGGTCGCTGCGCCTCGGCAAGGGCTCCGACCCGGGTCCGAACGAGGTGACCTATCGGCTCGATGTCGGGTCGAACACGGGCGCCGCTATCGACGTTGGGCAGCACTACACGACAAATGATGTGGGCTGCACTCCGTTCAACTACGGTCGGGCCGACGGCCATCCCTGGTCGCCTGAAACCACGGTGCCCACCCAGCCGGAGCAGAACACGAACTTCGTGGACGAGTGCATCCTGACCGAGGTGAGCCCGGGTGTCTTCGACCTGACGCTGCGGGGGATCAACTACGACCTGGCCAACGTGCCCACCCACGACTCGAGTGCCGCGAACGGAACCGGGAACCCGCTGCCTCCGGCCTGGGACTACATCGCCAGCGGTTCGCTGTTCTTCCGCGTGCACACGAGCCAGCCCGGATCGATCAGCCTCGACTCCAACGAGCCGACGTACCGGTCCACGACCGGACTGACGTCTGTCGACCTCCCGAGCAACAACACCAGCAACAAGTCCTACACGCTGCCCGGTACGTGGTCCGCGTCGTGGTGGCGTGGCTACACGCAATCCGGGGGAACGCCCTGGGACGACACGTATCGGGTCTCGCCAGGCACCACGCTGCTGCCGCACGTCAACAACCTTGGTAACAGGCTCGATGCTGCGCCGAGCGCCCTGTTCGGCGAATGCCTGGTGTTCGACACCGCATACGTCAGCTACGTGCCGAAGCCTGCCGAGATTCCGTACGAGCAGATCCGGGGCCTGATGTACAACGATCCGAGCAGCGGCGACCCACTCGACAACCCGCCCCCGATGGAATACTACGTCGGGGACGTCGGCAACCCGGACCAGTTCAACTGTGGCACCGGCACCTGGACCACGACCGAGCCGGCGGACCTGTCGACGATCCAGGCCATCCGGATCGTCTACCCGCACTCGCTGTACGACGCCGAAGGGATCGACGGCATCCAGCTCAACGCCCACGTGCGGATCAACGACAACGCGCCGGTGGGCCAGGACGTCTGGATGTTCGGCTCGGTGCTCCAGGGCACCGGTCAGTGGTGGGGCCCTGAGAACGCTGGTGTCATCACGCCGACACCGGGTGCTCGCTACTCCCACACCAACGGCCGGCGGGACATCGTTCGGATCGTCACCGCGCTGCCGTACCTCGAGAAGGACGCGGCCAAGTCGACGGTGACGCCGGGGGTGCCCGCGGAGTTCACCCTCACCTACTCGGCGAACGGCTCCGGGATCATCCCGCCGAGCGTGGACGGGTACACGATCCGGGATGTCCTGCCCCTGGGCATGACCTATCAGGCCGGCTCGGCCACCCCGGAGCCCGTGCTGTCCACGAACGCTCAGGGTCGGCAGGTGCTCACCTGGACGCTGAACGGCGTGACGACGAACGAGGAGCACGAGCTCGTCTATGAGGCGGTGGCCGACTCCAACATCCCGCCGGGCACCCAGCTGACCAACACGGCCGTGTCGAGCTACGGCGGCGAGGACTCGGCACCCGTCGATGAGACGGTGACGACCACCACGAACGGCTACACCGACATCGGCAAGGTCGCGGACACGCCGTTCATCCCGAACCTGGACGGTTCCGGTGACGGCGAGGGTGTCTGGACCGTGACCCTGCGGTCCTTCGACCCGCTGCCGCAGTCGTTCACCGACACCATCGACATCCTCCCCTACGAGGGCGACAACCGGGGGACGGACTACGAGGGCACCTATTCGTTGGTCGCGGTCGAGCCGGTGGTAGGGGCGAACGTGTTCTACACCACCGCGGACCCGGCGACGCTGTCCGATGACCCGGCCGACCCGATGAACGGTGCGCCGAACAACCCGGTCGGCAACACGGTCGGCTGGTCGCCGGTCTTCACCCCCGACGCCACGGCGGTGCGGGTGATCGGGCCGCGGTTGGCCCCGGGTGCGACGCAGGCGTTCAAGGTGCGGATCGCGACCGATGGTGCCGACCCGCGGGACATGTTCGTCAACAGGGCGCAGGCTCGGACCGGTCACACCGAGCTGAAGATGCGGACCTCGGCGCCGATGTCGGTGGCGCACTACTACTCGGCGAACCTGAAGAAGTACGTCCAGGACGCCAAGGGAGCGTGGCGCGACGCCAACGACGTGACGGACTACCCGGCGTTCAAGCTGGGTGACACCGTGCGGTACCGGATCGTGATCACGAACACCGGGCAGGGGACGTTGACCAACCTCGACATCACCGACGACCAGTTCGAGCAGGGCTCGTTCCACGTCGACTCGCTGGCGCCCGGTGAGCAGGAGTCGCATGAGTTCTCCTCGGTGATCCCGAACGATGCGGTGGGCACCCTGGTGAACACCGCCTGCGCCGAGGCCGACATCCCGGAGGACTCGCAGGTGACGCCGACGATCAACTGCGACCCGGCTGGTCGCGAGCTGGTCAACTACGTCACCAAGAAGGTGGCCGATCCCAAGAGCGGGAGCCCGGTCCAGGCCGGTGAGGTGATCCACTACACGGTCTCGGTGACCCAGAAGGGCACGGTTCCGGCCGAGGCGGTCTTCACCGACAAGCTGGCCAAGGTTCTCGACGACGCGAGGTACAACCGTGACGCCACGGCCAGCATCGGCAGGGTCCGGTACGTCGACGGCTCGCTGGTCTGGGCGGGCACCGTCCCGGTCGGACAGGTCGCGCTGGTGAAGTACTCGGTCACCGTCAACAAGGACCTCAGGAAGCTGGGCGACCGCAAGCTGGTCAACCCGGTGACCTCACCGGGGTGCGTGGTCAAGAAGGGAGAGACCGTCAACTGCCGAACCAACCACCGGGTGCCCAAGTTCGACCTGATGCTCGACAAGAGGGTCATCGGCGCCACCCGGGTCGCGGTCGGCGGCAAGGTGCAGTACGGGCTCCGGGTCACCAACAACGGCCCGGACGTCGCCCCTGGCCCGATCAGGCTCGTGGACAGGCTCCCGAACGGGCTGGAACTGGTCTCGGCCCGCGGCAAGGGCTGGGACTGCAAGGTCGACAAGTCCTCCGACAAGGTCGTCTGCAAGCGCAACCGGGACCTTGCGCCCGACCGCAAGGCACCGCGGGTGACCGTGGTCGCCAAGGCGACCAAGGCGGCCCTGGGCGGGCGGCTGGTGAACACCGCACAGGTCAGCGCCGGGGGTGACATGGTGCGGTCCAACAACCGCGACGCCGCGGATGTCAGCGTGGGCCGGGTGCCGCCGCCCTCGACCGGGTTCCGGTTGTTGCTCCGCGACTGGTTCTGAGACCCGACCAGGAGGGCGACCGATGTACGGGTTCCGGTGCAGCATCCGGGTCGCCCGCGCTGCTGGGTCGTGCTGGGC
>JALZCZ010000369.1 GCA_030862825.1 Actinomycetota bacterium
GCTGCACGGACCGGAGCCCGACATCCGCTGGGAGGCGTTCTGCCGCAGCGTCCGCACCCTCGTGGAGCGGTTCGCGGTCCACCGCGTGGTGTCGATCGGGTCAGTGCCGATGGCGGTGCCGCACACCCGGCCGATCGCGATCACCCACCACGCGAACGACGCCGACCTGCTGGTCGGCGAGAGCCGGTGGCGGGGCGAGCTGCGGATCCCGAGCAGCGCCCAGGCTCTCCTCGAGGTCCGGCTCGGCGAGTGGGGACATCCTGCGCTCGGGTTCGTGGCGCACATCCCGCACTACCTAGCGCAGCTCGACTACCCGCGCGCCTCGGCCGCGCTGCTGGAGCAGGTCGAGCTGGCCGGGCGCCTGACGGTGGACCTCAGCGACCTGCACGCGGTGGCCGAGGAGCGTGAGGGCGAGATCACGCGCTACCTGGCCGCCAACGAGGAGGTCGCCGAGGTGGTGGCGGCCCTGGAGCGGCAGTACGACGCCTTCGAGCGCGCCGAGGTGTCCGGCAACAGCCTGTTGGCGTCGGACCAGCCGTTGCCGACCGGCGAGGAGATCGGCCAGCAGTTCGAGCAGTTCCTGGCAGGCCTCGAGGGTCCCGACGACAGCGACCCCGAACGGGGGAGTGGATGACCACGCCGAGCGCCGCGACGCGGGAGCTGATCGACCTGCTCGACCTCGAGTACCTCGACGTGGACCTGTTCCGCGGTCGGCAGCCCGACTCCGTGCGGCAGCGGGTCTACGGCGGGCAGGTGGCCGCCCAGGCCCTGGTCGCCGCGGCGCGCACGGTCGAGGAGGGGTTCGCCGTTCACTCGCTGCACTCCTACTTCCTGCTGCCGGGTGACTACCAGGTGCCGATCATCTACGACGTGGAGCGGATCCGCGACGGACGCTCGTTCCTCACCCGGCGGGTGATGGCGCGGCAGCACGGCCGGCCGATCTACTACCAGACGCTGAACTTCCAGCGGGCCGAGGACGGCTTCGACCACCAGGACGCGATGCCGCCGGTGGGCGCGCCGGACGACGGGTTCAACCTGGTCGACCTGATGCGCGAGGGAGGAAACGAGGAGGCGGACGCCCTCGGCAGGGAATGGGCGGCCCTCGATGTCCGGTTCCTGGGCAACTCCCGGCACGGCCTGGAGAACAGCCCCGACCACCCGGCCGAGGCCCGGATGTGGATCCGGATCGAGGGTCCTTTGTCCGACGACCCGTTGGAGCACCTGGCCGCGTTCACGTACGCCAGCGACGTCAGCCTGCTGGGAGCGACCCTCGCTGCACACGATGCCGATCCGGCGAAGATCCAGATGGCATCGCTCGACCACACCATCTGGTTCCACCGCCCTTTCCGCGCCGACGAGTGGTGGCTCTACGACCAGTGGTCACCGTCCGCCAGCGGCGGCCGCGGCCTCGCGCTCGGACGGGTGTTCCAGACCGACGGCACCCTGGTTGCGACGGTGGCTCAAGAGGGGCTGATTCGGCCAAGGACGCACTAGTCCGCGGTAGGCCTCAGAGCGCGGCGGTGGCGCCGATCACGTGCGGAGCGCCCGACTTCGGGTTGGTCAGGGAGAACGCGTAGCCGTCCTCGGTCGTGGTCGAGCCGAACGCGACGCTGCCGGGCAGAATGATCGGCTTCTTGAACGCCACGTCCACGCGTACCCGGTCCGGGAGCCGGTTCTCCAGCGCGGCGATGCAGCGGGCCTTGCTCCACATGCCGTGCGCGATCTGGCGGGGAAAGCCGAGTGCCTTCGCAGTCAGGGGATACAGGTGGATCGGGTTGTGGTCGCCGGAGACGGCGGCGTAGCGGCGCCCGAGGTCGGCGGGCAGTCGCCACACGGCACCGCTGGGCGGGGCGTCGGGGAAGCTGGCGCCCGCCGAGGCGGAGTCGTCACCTCTGCCGCGGCGCAGGTAAGTCGAGGTGCTCTCCCAGATCACGGCGTCCTCGTCGTGGGCCCGGGCCTCGGTGACGAACTCGTAGACGACGCCCTTCGGGTGGGGTTTCGCGGCCCCGACGTGCGCGGTGACGGCGAGGCTCTCGCCGATCGCGATGGGGCGGTGCGCGCTGATGGAGTTCTCCAGGTGCACGGTGCCGATGGCAGGCGCCGGGAACGAAGGGTCGGTCATGATCGCCATGTGCAGCGGAAACGCCAGCATGTGCGGGTAGGTCAGCGGCACGACGTCCTTGGTCGGAAAACCGCACACGGCGGCGTACGCGTCGACATGCGCGCGCTCGACCGTGACCCGGGGCCGGCTGAACGCGAGACCGCTGAAGGACGCAGCCGGCGACTTCTTCACGCCCGGCAGCAGGCCGACCACGGGGATCGACGGAAGCGCTGCCTTGAGCAGGGTGCCGAGGCCACCCGGCTCACCGCGCAGCTCCTTGGTCTCCACGCCTTCGGGCGCACCCATCTCAGGCACCGAGCATCATCTGGCCGCAGACGCGGACCACGTTGCCGTTGACGGCGTTGGACCCGGGGTTGGCGTACCAGGCGATCGTCTCGGCGACGTCCACGGGGAGCCCGCCCTGCGCCATCGCGTTGAGGCGCTGGCCGACCTCGCGGGTCGCGAACGGGACCGCCGCGGTCATCTGGGTGATGATGAAGCCGGGCGCGACGGCGTTGACGGTGATGCCGTCCTCGAGCTCGTCGGCGAGCGAGTCGACCAGTCCGATCACGCCTGCCTTGGAGGTCGCGTAGTTGGTCTGGCCCACGTTGCCGGCGATGCCGGCGATCGACGCGACACCGACGATCGAGCCACCCTTGTTGATGACGCCCTGGCCGAGGAGTTCGCGGGTGATCAGCTCGGGGGCGGTGAGGTTGACCGCGATGACGGAGTCCCAACGGTCCTCGGCCATGTTCGCCAGCTTCTTGTCGCGGGTGATCCCGGCGTTGTGCACGACGACATCCACGCCGCCGTGCTTCTCGTTGAGGTGGTGGGCGATTCGCTGCGGGGCGTCCTTGCCCGTGATGTCGAGGGTGAGCCAGTCGCCGTCGAGCTCCTTCATCAGCGACTGCAGCTCGCTGGCCGCCTGCGGTACGTCGACACCGAGGACAGTTGCCCCGTCGCGGTGCAGCACCCGGGCGATCTGCTCGCCGATGCCGCGGCTGGCGCCGGTGACCAGGGCGACCTTGCCGGCCAGCGGTCGGTTCCAGTCGGTGACGTCGGGCGCCTGCTTGGTGGCGTGGGCGCCGATCCGGATCACCTGGCCAGAGACGTAGGCGGACTTGGGGGAGAGGAGGAAGGCCAGGGTGCTGGTCACCGACGACTCGGCGCCCTCGGCGACGTACACGAGCTGGACGGTGCCGCCGCGACCGATCTCCTTGCCCAGGCTGCGGGTGAAGCCTTCCAGGGCGCGTTGTGCGACCCGCTCGGCACCCTTGACCTGCTCGGGCGGGGTGCCCATGACGACCACCCGCGGGCACCGGGTGAGGCTGCGGAGCGCCGGGGTGAAGAAATCGCGGAGAGTCCCGAGCTGGTCCGACGACGTGAGGCCGGTTGCGTCGAAGACCAGGCCCTTGAGCGTGGTGCCTTCCCCGGCCGCCTGCGTGGATGCGATCCCGAGCAGGTCGAGGAGTCCGGGCAGCGACTCGGCCAGCCGGCCACGGCCACCGACCAGCAGCGTGCCGTCGACGAGAGGGGCTCCCTCGGTGTAGCGCTCGAGCTCGGTGGGGTTCGGCAGACCGAGGTTCTTGACGACCAGCCTGCCGATCGCGGACTGCGTGAAACCCTGGTATCGATCGCTCATGGGGGTGGTGTCCTCCGGTGAAGTCGGGATGGCGTGCGTTGGTCCAGCCAAGCACCGCAACAACATGTAACTCGGCGTGTAACTCAGAGTCCATATTTCGTGACCTGGCCCTCATTGCCTTCTCTGCAGACAACCGGGCGGCAAGGATAAGCACATGAACACCAGCACCCGTCGCGTCGCCGTGATCGGCGGCAACCGGATCCCCTTCGCCCGCTCCAACTCGGCCTACGCCGACGTGTCCAACCAGGACATGCTCACCGCGGCCATCGACGGCCTGGTGGCCAGGTTCGGGCTGGAAGGTGAGCGGCTGGGCGAGGTCGTGGCCGGCGCCGTGCTCAAGCACTCGCGCGACTTCAACCTGGCCCGGGAGTCGGTGCTCGGCTCGAAGCTCTCGCCGGAGACGCCGGCAACTGACATCCAGCAGGCGTGCGGAACCGGGCTGCAGGCGGCGATCCAGGTAGCCAACAAGATCGCTCTGGGTCAGATCGAGGTCGGCATCGCCGGCGGCACCGACACCACCTCGGACGCCCCGGTCGCGATCAGCGACAAGCTGCGCAAGAAGTTGATGAAGGTCAACGCCGCGCGCGACACCGCCTCGCGGGTCAAGGCTCTGGGGGCCATTCGCCCCGGTGACATCGGACTCGAGATCCCCCAGAACGGTGAGCCGCGGACCCGGCTGTCCATGGGTGAGCACGCAGCTTTGACCGCCCTGGAGTGGCAGGTCGGACGTGAGGAGCAGGACGAGCTCGCGGCCGCGTCGCACCAGCACCTCGCCGCGGCGTACGACCGGGGCTTCTTCGTCGACCAGGTCACGCCGTTCCGCGGCGTCGAGCGCGACAACAACCTCCGCGCCGACTCGTCCGCCGAGAAGCTCGCGAAGCTGAAGCCGGTCTTCGGCAAGGGCGAGGCAGCCACGATGACCGCGGCCAACTCGACGCCGCTGACCGATGGCGCGTCCGTGGTTCTGCTGGCGTCAGAGGAGTGGGCCACGGCGAAGGAACTGCCAGTCCTGGCCTACCTGACGGCCTACGAGACGGCCGCGGTCGACTACGTGCATGGCGGGGAAGGTCTCCTGATGGCACCGGCATACGCGATGGCACGGATGCTGCAGCGGGAGGGACTCAGCCTCCAGGACTTCGACTTCTACGAGATCCACGAGGCGTTCGCCTCGCAGGTGCTGGCGACGCTCAAGGCGTGGGAGGACCCGGTGTTCTGCAAGGAGCGTCTCGGCCTTGACGCGCCGCTCGGCGCCATCGACCGCTCCCAGCTGAACGTCAACGGCTCCTCGCTCGCCTCCGGGCACCCGTTCGCCGCCACTGGCGGTCGAATCGTGAATGTGTTGGCCAAGCTCCTCGCGGAGAAGGGCTCCGGGCGGGGTGTCATCTCGATCTGTGCCGCGGGCGGCCAGGGAGTCACCGCGATCCTCGAGCACCCCTGATCCGAACAGCCGGACAGCCTGATCGGGACAGCCTGATCCCTTAGGAGAGCCGCAGAAGGCGCTGCTGCCGGTGGTGGTGGCGCGCGACGGGCAGAGTCTCTCAATGAGGCCGTCCGTGCGGCGGGTTGAGTCCAGCGCTCAAGGCGTGACAAGAGCTCACCACGCCAGTCAGTTTCCATCGTCGTTACCGCCCCGGTCAGGTCAACCGCCTTGTCAGCGCGAGACCAGCGCCAGGGCCGAGGCGACGAGGTAGTCGCGGACCTGTCCGGGCGCGATCTCACCGACGGTGGGGACGCCGGGAGCCGCTTCCTTGACGAGGATGCCTACCCGCGCCAGCTGGAGTGCGCCGAGACCGTTGGCGTAGAGCATGTTCGCCAACAGGATCGGGTCGTTGTTGTCCAGCACGAAGTCGCCCGACGCGATGCCTGCCTCTAGCGCGCTCGAAAGCACGGTGAGGCACGACGAGATGCCGCGACCGAGACGGAACAGCGCGCTCTCCGAGATCTCGTCGAGCAGCTCAGGTCCGGATCGGCGCATCAGCGCCTGCGCGCAGTCGACGAACGGCGGGTGCGCCAAGCCGTAGTCCACGAATGACCGAACGATCGCGGCGAGCCGTTCCCTGGGATCGGCGGCGGCATCCGCGGCCGCGGTCAGGTCGGCGCGCAGTTCGTCGAGATAGCCGACCAGGGTGAGGGCAAAGAGTTCTTCCTTGCCCGTGAAGTGGCGATAGACGATGGCCCTGTTGATGCCCACGGCGCGGGCGATGTGCTCGATCTGGACCTCGGCGACGCCCCTGCTGTCGAAGAGGGCGCGCGTGGCGGCGATGATCTCCGTCTCACGCGCGCGGCGGCGCGCGGCGGCGGCCTTGCGGCGGCCGTCGGTCTCGGGGGCGGAACTGACCATGGCGTCAGCGTACGACCCGTGCAACTCCGAGTTGAACAACTGCGCCGTGATGCTCAGGTCCGTGCCGGCACCTGTCGTCACTCCCGCCGGGGTCGCTCCCGGATCCACTCCTGCTCGGTACGAGCGCCGGGCGGACAGAACTCCGGCAGGCCGGACTCGGGATCCATCCTGACCTGCCACGGTGTCTCGTGGATGGTTCGGTGGTGGTGGCCGCACAGCACCACCAGGTTGGCCAACTTGGTCGCGCCGCCCTGGGCCCACGGCACGATGTGATGCGCGTGGCACATGATCGGTGGCCGCCGACAGCCCGGGAAGGCGCAAAACCGGTCGCGCACCACCAGCGCCGTCCAGATCGGCGCAGTGACGAGTCGATAGGACCGGCCGACGTCGAGCACCAGCCCGGACCCGCCCAGCGCGACCGGGATGATGTCCGCGTCGCACGCCAGCCGACGGACGGCCGACGGAGCCAGCTCCAGCCCGTCGTCGGTGAGTCCACGTTCAACGACCGCGCCACGCAACGTGTCGAGATCGGTCGTGACGACGACCCGTGGCCGCGCTCCGTGCGAGTCCGGCGGAACGTTGGCGTTCAGCGAGTTCTGCGCCAGCTGGACCAGCGCGTCCCACAGGCGCACGCCGTAGTCACGCGGGTCCGGCTGCTGCTCGCAGGTCTCGGGATCGGTCGTCGGCACCGGTGCTGTCAGGGGCAGCAGTGCTGCTCGCAGGGTGGCCCCGTCCTCGACCGATCCCCGGCCCTTCACCCGGATGCCGCCCGCGCCGTCATCGGTGATCGACAGGAACCGCCGATGGTGGGCGACCCGGTCTTCGCGGGCGAGCTCGGCCTCGCGCTGGCGGTAGAAGCGGTCGGGGTCGATGTCCTCAATCATGCGGCGCACCCCGCGCTGGAGCTCGGTGGCGGTGAGACGTGCGGCCTGCTCGAGGAGCACCTGCTCGCCGTGGCCGCGTGCGTCCGGGTCACCCGGGAGCCGGTCGACGCCATCGAGTACGACGTCCGCCTGCTCGGGGCTGATCCGTCCCTCCGCGAGCGCAGCCAAGGTCTCGGGCCGTTCACGCACCAGCTCGTGCGCGTGCTCGACGGCCTGCTTGCCCTGCCCGTTCCGGATGCCGGCGGTATGGGTCAGCCAATCGGCGGTCGATCCCCAGCCCAGCTTCTCGCGAGCCAGGTCGCGATCGTCGATCTCCGCGAGAGCCCGGGCCTCGAGCGCCTTCACGGCGCCGCGCACGGCCTGGCAGCCTTCGACGACCGCAACCAGCTCGTCGTCAGTGATGTCGCTCCCCATCGAGGTGCTCAGCGCTGCGAGAAGCGCGGCGGCCTCCGCCACGATCTCGCGTGGCAGGGGCAGTGGGAGTGCGGAAACGGCCATGCGGCCACCACATCACCGGCAGCGGGACACCCGCCAACGGGCTGGACCGGCCCTGTGGACCAGCCACGGCAGACGGCGCCCTGTGCACGACTCGTGGGCCGGGATCAGCGCCCGAACAACTCCCGGACCCTCGCGAGCGTGTCCGCCTCGGCTGGGCTCTTGTCGTCGCGGTAGCGCACGACGCGCGCGAACCGCAGCGCCATCCCACCGGCGTAACGGGTCGACCGTTGGATCCCGTCGAAGGCGATCTCGACCACCTGCTCCGGCCGCACCGTGACCACATGTCCGGACCGCGACACCTCGAGCTCCAGGAACCGCTCGGTCTGCCAGGCGAGCATCTCGTCGGTCATCCCCTTGAACGTCTTGCCGAGCATCACGAAGCCACCCGACTCGGGGTCGCGCGCACCGAGGTGGATGTTCGACAGCCATCCCTGCCGACGCCCCGACCCCCATTCCACAGCGAGCACCACCAGGTCGAGCGTGTGCACCGGCTTGACCTTCACCCACGAGGCGCCCCGTCGCCCGGCCTCGTAGCCCGCAGCGAGGTTCTTCACCACCACACCCTCGTGTCCCGCGGCCAGCGCTTCTACCAGGAAGCCCTGCGCCGCCTCGTGGTCGGACGTCACCAGCCGCGGGACTCGGTGGCGCTCGGGCACCAGTCGCTCCAGCGCCGCGGCCCGCTCCCCACCGGGGGAGTCGAGCAGGTCGTGGCCGTCGAGGTGCAGCACGTCGAAGAAGTACGGCGTCACGGTGACGCCGCTCGCCATCGCCGTGCGCGAGGCCGTCTCCTGGAACGGCCGTGGTCGGCCGTCCTCGTCCAGTGCCAGCGCCTCGCCGTCGAGCACGAAGCACGCGCCGGGCAGCGCAAGCGCGATCTCGACGACCTCCGGGAGCCGCTCGGTGATCAGCTCCAGCGACCGGGTCGCCACCAGCACTTCGTCCCCGTCCCGATGCACCTGGATCCGGATCCCGTCGAGCTTGGTGTCGACCGCGACCTCGCCACCGCCTGCCTTGGTCAGAGCTGCTTCGAGTGTCGGCGCACTGGAGGCGAGCATGGGCAGCACCGGCCGTCCCACCTGCAGACCGAACCCCGCGAGCTCCTCCTCGCCGCCCACGAGGGCAGCGGAGGCCACGGCGACGGTCGACCCGGCGAGCATGGCCGCCCGTCGCACCGCGGCCAGCGGCACCCCGGCCGCGGCGGCCAGTCCCTCCTGGACCAACGAGTCGAGCGCGCCCTGCCGCAGCTCGCCGGTGACAAGTCCGCGCAGCCAGCGTTGCTCCTCGGCGGTCGCAGCTCCGAAGAGGGTCGCCACCGCCTCCGCGCGCGCGGTCTGGGAGCCCGCACCCGACAGGGCGGCGATCCGATCGAACGACTCGTGCACCTCGAGCAGGGTGAGCCGAGATGCGGCCGCCGGCTCCGGCATCGTCTGCAGGCCACGCCAACCGAGGCCGGTCCGACGCTGCAGCAGGGATCCGCCGACGTACGCCGTGACGATGTCGGTCTCTTCGGGCTCCACCCGGCCCAGCAGCTCGGCGATAGCGGCCACCTTGGCCTTGCGCGACCGCGTGGCAGCGACGGTGGCGGACGTGGCGACGACCTCGGCGAGTAGCACCCTCACATCTTGCCCAACGGCGCCGACGACGGCGTCAGGTCGCGGGCCCGGACGCCCCGAGGACTGGCCCGCCATCCGGTCCAGCAGGAAGTCGTCCACGATGCTGCGTACCTCGCCGGACATCAGGTGCCCGATGTGGCCGCCGGGGTGCCAGTGGACGTGTCCGCCCCACCGCTCGTGTAGTCGCTGGGCCGCGTGGACCGACGTCATCCTGTCCCCGAGCGCGGCGACGACCAGGCGTCGTTCGGGTGCGCAGCGAGGCTCGAGTGCCGTGGGGTCCACGGCGTTGCCGACGGCCCGGACCGGCTCGGATCGCAGCAACGCGGCCAGCCGCCTGCCCCGGGCACCGGTCCTGGCTGCGTGGTGGGCGATGGTCGCGTGTGCGTCCAGCATCGGCACCGTCGCGGCGACTGCGTCGACCCGCTGGTCGAGCCCGGCGGTCAGCGCCGCGACCGGGCCGCCGAGCGACATCCCGACCACGGCCAGCGAGGCCGGCTCCTGCTCGCCGATCCAACCGATCACCGAGCGCACGTCACTGACCGCGCGGATCATGGTCGCGATGTTGCCGAGCAGGTCGAAGCCCGGCCACGAATGGCCGAGTTCGCGGCGCGGTCCGTGCTGCGGCAACACCGGCATCGCGACGTTGAAACCGAGCTCGCGGTGTAGGTGCTTGGCCCGGAACGCGAAGAGGTCGTCGACCCGACCCTGCTCGGCTCCGTGGATCCAGACGACCCAGGGCCGGGGCTCGCCGTCGTGCCGGAGAACCCGGGCGTGGGCGACGTCTACGGCGCCGTACCCCGCCGAGCGCAGCGAGTCCGGCAGGTGTGGCCGGCTCTCGAACTCCAGGTGCTCGAAGCGGAAACCGGCCAGCCTCCGTCGACGCAGCCCGAGCGTCACCAGTGGCGGGGGCGATCGGTGCGCGCCGGCCACTCCGAGCTCCGTCAGTTCGGACGCCGCCAGCGCGCAGGCGTCCACCGAAGCGCGCACCGCGTCGAGGTCGGGGACCTCGCGGTACAACGCGCTGACAGCGATGAACAGCTCGTCCGTCGCGGTCTCGCCGAACTCACGTATCCCCAGGTCCCAGGCCGGGATGCCGCTCTCGGGGCTCCGCCGTCCGGCCGCCACCGAGCTTGCCACCGTCCGCGGGAGCACGCTGGCGAACAGCCACAGCCGCGCCCGGGTGGACTCGGCTCGATCCATCCAGGTCGGCGAGGGGTCAGGCAACCTGCGTCTCCGCTTCGAGATCGGCGGCCACGGCGACCAGCTCGTCGAGCGCGGGCTGCAGCCGGGACAGGAACAACGACGGGTCCGGCATCGCCTCGGGAGTCGCGACCAAGCCGAGCACCACCCGACCGTCATAGGAGTACGCCGTCAGGTTGACATCCGCGGGCGCGACCGCGACCGCGAACGAGATCCAGTCGACGACCGCGACGTCGCCGAACCAGCGCTGCCGGCTCGGCCCCGCCACGTTGGCCGTGGTGATGTTGTTGACGACCCTCGGGACGACCGGCGCGAACGCCGAGCGCAGCGCCGGCGCGAGCCGCGGCACGTAGCCGAACGCGCGGTCGCTGAACGCGAACCCGCGCCTGCGCCGGAGCTCCACCCCCAGCAAGCAGCTGCGGGCGGTGGCCCGGAGTCGCTCCTCCGGCTCCGCGAGGTCCACCCGGAGGTAGACGTTGGCGGGTGCGATCTCGTTGCCCCAGCGCCTCGGCGACGTGGTGTCGGAGGCGACGCCGAAGGTGGCGACAGCGGGCACGCCGAGCCGGTCGCCTCGCGCGGTGTACTCCTCGCGCATGGCGCCCGCGATCACCGCGTGCAGCACCCCGTTGACCGTTGCGCCCGTGACGCGCCCCACGCGCTTGAGCTCGGCCAGGTCCAGCTCGCCGGAGGCGCAGATCCGGGCCGCTCCGCCGCGGCGGTTGAAGCTGGTGCGCGCCGCGCCCAGCCCGAGCGGCACCGCGTCCCAGCCCTCGAAGTCCGCCGATCGGCGACGGGACGCCTGCCGCGCCCGTAGCAGACCCGGCACCCCGGCGAGCAGGCCGGCCGCTTCGCGTCGAGCGCGGCCGCGCAGCTCACCGGGCTCGGGCGCGATGCCGGGCTCTGCCGGCGAGATGGGTGCCACGCTGCCGGGCACATCGGTGGACGCGGCCAGGAACGTGTTGAGCGCCGCCAGGCCGTCGCACACCGCGTGGTGCACGCGCACCACCACTGCCTGCCGTCCTTCGGCCAGCCCGTGCACCAACGTCATCGCCCACAACGGTCGGGTGCGGTCGAGATGGCGCTCGGCCAGCCGGGCGCACAGCTCGTCGAGCTCGTCGCGGGTGCCATTCGTCAACGCGGTCTCCTCGAGATGGTCGTCCAGCTCGAAGTGCGGGTCGGCCGCCCAGAACGGTCGTCCGCCGCAGCCCGGGGAGGAGTACACCTTCTGCGTGGCGCGGCGGACCAGGCCCAGGTAAGGCGCGACGGCGGCGCGCAGGTCGGCCAGGCTGAGCGGGCCCCTGGCGCCCGGCTCCAGCACCACGACCTTGAGCGTGTGCATGGGCACGGTCGGCCGCTCCATGTGGAGCATCAGCGCGTCCGGACCCGTCATCCGTTCCATCTCGGCGTACGTCGCCATGGCAGCCTCCAGTGATGGAACAGGTTGTCGAATCTTTATGAAACCTATTCGTATCGCCATGAAGGCGTCACGGTCAAGCTGAAACGACGATGGGCTGTGTGGCTTCGAGCACAGCCGAGGTCACCGCGCCGCGGATGACCTGCTCGAAGACGGCCTCGAGGTCCGGTACGCCGCCGAAGTAGCCGCTGACCTCGAGCGAGACGAAGCCGTGCAGGGCCGAGAAGATCGCCATGCCGGTCGGCAGGATGCGCTCCTCGGGCAGCCCGGTCGAGCGGACCATCACGGATAGTGCCTCGATGGTCTCCGTGGCGGCCTCGTAGAACGCGTCCCGGTTGATCGGCTCCCTGGTCAGAGCGGCGTAGCGGTGCGGGAACTTCCGCGCGAACTCGCGGAGCGAGTGGCTCAGCACCCGCAGGCCGTCGGCGCCCGCGTGCCCCATCGCCGCTCGCCGCACGTGCAGGCCGAGCAGCACCATGGCCCGCACCTGGATCTCGGAGCGCAGGTCCTCGAGGTTGGCCACGTGGTTGTAGAGCGACGAGACCCGGGTGTCCAGCTCCGCCGCCAGCAGGGTCATCGACAGGGTGTCGTAGCCCTCGCGGTCGACGAGGGCCTCGGCCGCCTTCAGCACCGACTCGTGGTCGAGCCGAGGGCGCCGCTGTCGGGTCTTCTCGGTGGTCATGACGGTCCCCATCGTCCGGTGCACTAACAATGAATCTTATTCGTGCGTGCGCGAATGACTATAGACCGAACGGGACCGCGCCGTCACCAGCCGGGCGGCAGCACGGTGAAGTCGGGCTCACGGCCCTCGGCGAACGCCGTCAGCGCCTCGAGGTTCGCAGGACCGCCCATCAGCTCGGCGAACGCCGCGTTCTCCCGGTCCCGTGCCGCCCGGATCTCGCCCCGGAGCGGCTCGATGATCGCTCGCTTGACGGCCACCAGCGACGAGATCGGTCGGGAGGCCAGCAGCTCCGCGTGTCGGCGGGCATCGTCGAGCAGGTCGTCCGGCCCGCAGACCCGCCAGGCCAGGCCCATCTCCAGGGCCTGCTCGGCCGAGACCCACTCGGCAGAGAGGAGCATCCAGGCTGCGTTCTGGCGACCCATCAGCCGCGGGAAGAGGTACGACGACGCCGCCTCCGGAGCCACGCCGAGGCTGGTGAACGGGCACTTGAGCCGGGCCTCGGTCGACATGAACACGAGATCCGCGAAGCCGAGGATGGTCGCGCCGATGCCGAGACCGAGTCCGTTGACCGCACAGATCAGTGGCTTGGGGAACTCCACCAGCGCATCCACGAGCCCGATGAAACCGTGCTTGCCGGCCACGAAGTCGGGGTTGGTCGCGCGCTCGTGCATCTCGAGGAGGTCGGTGCCGGCGCTGAACCCGCGGCCCTTGCCGGTCAGCAGCACCACAGCCACGCCGGGATCCTCGGCGGCCGCGCGCAGCGCCTCCGTCGTGGCGTCGTACAACGCCTCGTTGAAGGCGTTGAGCGCCTCCGGCCGGTCGAGCGTGATCGTGCGGACCCGGTGGGCGTCGGTCACCTGCAGCGTCATGCCGCCCAGACTAGAACGTGTTCTAGCCTGGTGCCTCTCCGACGGTCGGCGGCGAGACCCGGTGCCCTGGGGTCCGAAGTCGTTCTGCGGTCGGCGTGTTCGAGGTGTCTGGATCGCACGGCGGCGGAGCGCGCAGGGACCTCGGATTCAGGGCACTAGCCTGACGCCATGACGCGCGAGCCGAGCCGACGCCGGGTCTGGCGACCCGACTGGCCGTGCCCGGTCGACGCGATTCTCCGCCAGCACCGGCACGGTGGGGGCGACCCGACCTTCCGGGTCGACGACGCGGGGCGCACCTGGCGCGGCATCCGTACCCCGGAAGGTCCGGCGACGCTGCTGATCTCCTCCCGGCCGCGGGACGGCGAGGTCGACGCGGAGGCCTGGGGGCCGGGTGCCGAGTGGGCCGTCTCTGCCGTGCCCGACCTCCTGGGCGACAGCGACGACTGGGGCGGCTTCGAGCCTCGCCATCCGGTGCTCGCCGAGGCCGTGCGGCACCATCCGCACTTCCGGCTCGGCCGGAGCGGCTTGGTCATGGATGCACTGGTGCCCGCGATCATCGAGCAGAAGGTGACCGGACAGGAGGCGTTCGCCGGGTTCCGGAAGCTGGTGCATCGCCACGGCGAGCGGGCGCCCGGACCGGGGCGTGAGCGCCGGCTGTGGATTCAGCCGTCGCCGGAGGTGCTGCGCACCATCCCGTCGTGGGAGTGGTTGCGGCTCCACATCGACCCGGCGCGCTCCCGGGCCGTAGTGACCGTCGCGCGGGTCGCGGCGTCGCTCGAGCGCATCGCGGCCGAGACGCCGGAGGTCGCCGACCGCCGCCTCCGGTCCCTGCCCGGCGTGGGTGTCTGGACCAGTGCCGAGGTGCGCCAGCGCACCCTCGGCGACCCCGACGCGGTCTCGTTCGGTGACTTCCACGTCGCCAAGGACGTCGGCTGGGCGCTCGCCGGGACGCCGTTCGACGACGCGGAGCTCGAGGCGTTCCTGGAGCCGTGGCGTCCTCAACGAGGCAGGGTCCCGGCCCTGGTCGCCATGTGCGGACTGGGTCGTCCGCGGCGTGGGCCGCGGATGTCGGCCCGTGGTCACCTACCTGCGAAAGTGACCCGCACGTGATATCTGTTACTCCCGGCACCAGGTAATTCTCCGAGAACCGGGGGCAGGCCGAACCACGTCGTCGACACGAGGGGCGCATGGGACCCGAGCTCACACCCCTGTTGCGGGCAACCGCCGCGGACGCCGCGACCTTCTTCGCGGCGGTGGACCCCGAGCGCCTCGTCGAGGCGGTGCGGGAGACGTCGGACGACGAGCTGCTCGAGCTGGTCGGACGCGACGAGATCAGGTCCGCGGCCGTCGAGGGCATCCTCTCCCGCCTCCACGAGTACGCCGTCCCGGACCGGTTGGCCGCCATTGACGGCACGGTGCGGTTCGACCTCGAACGGCGTGGGGTCCTCCTCCAGCGGTGCGGGCTGTCGTTCGAGCACGGCAATCTCAAGTTCCTCCCAGCGCTCTCCGCGGACCAGCCCGTCGACGTCGTGCTGCGCACCAGCGTCCTGCGTCTGGTCCGCCTCGTCGGCGGTGAGCTCAATGCCGGACTCGAGTACCTCTCGGGCAAGCTCGACATCCACGGTGATGTCCACCTGGCCCTCGCCCTCGGCGGCGTCTTCCGGCTCCCGGGCTCCGGGCGGATCGCGGTCGACCCGACGGCGCTGGATCCCGGCGACGTCGCCCGGGCCTTGGCCGACGTCAAGAGCGACCACCTCCGCATGATGATGGCCTCGGGCTTTCGAGGGGTGGTGCTCGACGAGATCTTCCGACGGCTGCCCGACTTCGTGAACCCCCGCAGGGCCAGGGGAGCGGACCTGATGATCGGCTTACGGCTGCTGGGCAACCCGACCGGCGAGATCGAGCGCTACGCCGTCCGGGTGCGCGACGGGGTGGCCACCGTGACCCGGCCCGACGAGGGTGCGGCGGGTGCGGCGGAGGACAGCGAAGAGCGTTGCGACGCCACCGTCACCTGCGAGGCCTCGGACTTCCTCAGGCTGGCGACCGGTCACCTGAGTGCCATAACCGGAGTGCTACGGGGCCAGTTGAAGGTCAGAGGCGACAAGGCGAAGGCTCTGCAGCTCAGCTCGATCATCGACATCTCGGGCGCCCGGTAAGGACCAAGATGACCACGATCGCGACCTCGACCCGCTCCGGGTTCGACAACGTGTGGGGTCGCGCTCGGGCGGGCATCGTGACCGGGGGACACCTCGTGGTGCTCGGCGCCGAGGCGTCGCGCTATGCGGCCACCGACATCGTCCGCCGCCGCTTCTCGTGGTCGGAGTTCCTCCTGCAGGCCTGGTTCATGACCCGGGTCTCGCTCCTGCCGACGATCCTCGTGGCCATCCCGTTCGGGGTGATCACCTCGGTCCAGATCGGCGCGGTCGCCAACCAGATCGGCGCCACGTCCTTCAGCGGTGCGGTCAACGGCATCGGCGTGCTCCGGCAGGGCGCGCCACTGGTGACCTCCCTGATGATCGCCGGCGCGGTGGGTTCGGCCATCTGCTCCGACCTCGGCTCCCGGACCGTGCGCGAGGAGATCGACGCGCTGAGGGTCATGGGCATCTCGCCGAACCAGCGGCTGGTGGCGCCGCGGGTGGTCGCCGCCCTCCTGGTCGCCGCGCTGCTGACCGTGATCGTCGCGATGACGGCGATGACGACCGCGTTCGCGATGAACGTCGGCTCCGGCACCATCTCCTCGGGCGCCTACATCGAGTCGTTCGTCAGCTTCAGCCAGCCGAGCGACCTGTTCCTGGCGGAGTTCAAGGCGCTGGTCTTCGGGTTCATCGCGACCATCGTGGCCGCCCACAAGGGGCTCACCGCCCGCGGCGGCCCGAAGGGCGTCGCCGACGCCGTCAACCAGGCGGTCGTCCTCAGCGTCATCCTGCTGGCCGTCGTCAATGTCGCCATCACCCAGGCCTACGTGATGCTCTTGCCGCAGTCGGTGGTCTGAAATGGGCACCCTGAGCCGCACGGGCGGCAACCGGGTGGTCGGCATCGCCGACCGCTTCATGGAGATCTTCGCCGCCCTCGGGTCGTTCGCGACGTTCAGCCTGGTCACGCTGCGCAACGTCCCGTCCACCCTGCGGCTGTACCCCACGGAGATGCTCCGCCAGCTCAAGGACATCGCCTGGGGCAGCGGCGCCATCCTGGTCGGCGGCGGCACCGTCGGCGTGATGGTCCTGCTGTCGGTCTCGGCGGGCACATCGCTCGGCATCGAGGGCTTCAGCGGCCTCGAGCTGATCGGGCTGGCACCGCTCACGGGGTTCGTCTCCGCCAGCGCCAACACGCGTGAGCTGGCCCCGCTGGTGGCCGCGCTCGCCCTCGGCGCCCAGGTGGGATGTCGGTTCACGGCACAGCTGGGCTCCATGAGGATCGCCGAGGAGGTCGACGCCCTCGAGGTGATGGCGGTCAGCCCGATGCGCTACCTGGTGTCCACCCGCGTGGTCGCCTGCATGCTCGGCATCCTGCCGCTCTACATGATCGGCCTGATCGGCTCCTACATCGCCTCCCAGGCCTCCGTCGTGCTCCTGTTCGGCCAGTCACCGGGCCAGTACGAACACTATTTCTCCACATTCATCCAGGGCCGCGACATCGCCTACTCCGTGGTGAAGATCCTCATCTTCGCGTTGGCGATCGCGCTCATCCACTGCTGGTACGGCCTGAAGGTTCAGGGCGGACCGCAGTCCGTCGGCGAGGCCACCGGTGCGGCGATCCGCGCGAGCATCGTGGTCGTCGTCGTGCTCGACATGATCCTCACCCTCATCTTCTGGGGCGGCGACCCCGGGTTCCGGATCTCGGGGTAGGCGCGCGATGGCCCGCCACACCAGGTTCGTCCGCCCGCCCGGTCGCCGGGAGCCCCGCCGCCAGGACCTCGCCCGTCGCGGTGCCCTGGTCGCCCTGGTCTTCGCCGTCCTCCTCGGGCTCACCTACGTGCGCGCCACCGGAGGTGTCGGCGGTGACCCCGAGGTCTCCGCCCTGCTGCGCAACGCCGGCGGGTCGCTGCGGCCGGGCTCGGACGTCAAGATCAGCGGCGTGATCGTCGGCAGGGTCACCGAGGTCACCCGTGCACCGGAGGGAGACGTTCGCGTCGGGGTGCGGATGACCGACGACGACCTCGAGAGCATCCCCGCCAACGTCGTCGCCCGGATCCTGCCCGCCACTGTGTTCGGTACGTCGTTCGTCGACCTGGTCGTCTATCGCGCCCCCTCCGACGAGGCGCTCGAGGCCGGTGCCGTGATCCCGGCCGACACCAGCCAGGGCACCCTGGAGCTGCAGCAGGCCCTCGACGACATCGACCGCCTGGTCAAGGCGCTCGGCCCCGCGGAGCTCGCGTCCGCCATCGGCTCGACTGCGCTGGCGCTGGAGGGCCTCGGCGAGAAGATCGGCCAGATCATCGAGACGGCCGACGCCTATTTCTCACGATTGACCCCCAGGATGCCGCTGCTCAGGTCCGACCTGCGCAAGCTCGCCGCCAACCTCCAGCTGGTCGACCGGATCGCCCCCGACCTGCTCCAGGCCACCGAGGACGGGCTGGTCACGGTGCGCACGATCGTCACGCAGAAGGCAGCGGTCACCGCGCTCATCGCGGGCGGCACCGCACTGTCCCGCGCCAGCACCGCGTTCCTCAGCCGCAACCAGCAGCGGCTGGTGCAGCTGATCGACAACGGCGCATTGCTGATGGACGTCCTCTACGACAACCGACGCGCCGGCATCTCGGGCGCCATCGCGACCAACATCGCGGTCGGCCGCGCTGTGCCGACCGCCATCAGGGAGGGCTTCCTCCGGTCCGACGCGCACATCCAGACCGTGGCGCCGCCGTTCTACACCGCGGGCGACCGGCCGAGCTACGCCGGTGCGCCGTCACGCAACAGCCGGCTGTCCGGCGTAGGCCTGCGGGCCCTCGTGGGAGGTGACGGCCGGTGACCGGGCTGCGCGGCATCTTCCTGAAGTTCTCGGCGTTCGCGGTCGCGGCCGTTCTCCTCCTCCTGCTCCTGGTCAACACCATGAGCAACGGCCTCGGCGCCGACTCCCGCACCTACGACGCTGTGTTCGCCGACGTCAGCGGCCTCCGAGAGGGCGACGACGTCAAGGTCGCCGGCGTCCGGGTGGGCAGGGTGCAGGAGATCGAGGTTGACGGAGACGGCGCGAAGGTCAGTTTCGAGCTGGCCGAGACCCAGCCCATCCTCGACACCACCGAGATCGTGATGCGCTACCAGAACCTGCTCGGGCAGCGCTATCTCGCACTGGTCCAGAGCGGACTTCGCGGCGACGAGCTCGAGAGCGGAGCCATCATCCCGCTCGACCGCACCAGCCCCGGGTTCGACCTGACCGAGCTGCTCAACGGGTTCCGTCCGTTGTTCGAGGTGCTGCAGCCGGCCGACGTCAACCGGCTCGCGACCTCGATGGTGAAGGTCCTGCAGGGCGAGGGTGGCACCGTCGAGGCGCTGCTCCAGCAGACCGCGGAGCTCACGAACTTCCTCGCCGACCGCGACGAGGTGATCGGCGACGTGCTGACCGGCCTGACGCCGGTGCTGCAGAACATCTCCGGCCAGGACGGCAAGCTCTCGGCGACGGTCACGGAGCTGCGCGCCCTGATGACCGGGCTCGCCCGCGATCGGCTGGCGATCGGCAGCTCGATCGACGGGATCAGCCGGCTCGTGGGATCGACGTCGGAACTCTTGCGCGACGCCCGTGAGCCCGCCGTGGCCACGATCCGGGAGTTCGTGGAGGTGGCCGACATGGTCGCCCGGACCCGCAAGCAGCTCAACGAGGCGATCAAGCAGTTCGGTGTGCTCTTCGAGGCGCTGGGTCGCAGCGCCTCCTATGAGAGCGCCGTCAACGTCTTCCCCTGCTCGCTCCTGCTCGCCTTCGGCGACTCCGCGGAGCTGAACCCTGCCGGGAACGACGGCCCCTGGTCCGAGGTGTGCCGATGAAGGCGTTGACAGAGCGGGACCCGTTCCGGGTCGGGCTGGTCGCGCTGGTCCTCGGCGCACTGGTCGGCGGGTTGGTCATCGTGCTCAGCGTCGTCTCGTTCGGGACCACCACCTACACCGCCGAGCTCGAGCACACGGCCGGTCTCCGCAAGGGCGAGGACGTGCAGATCCACGGTGTCTCCGTCGGCAAGGTCACCGGGATCGACCTCGAGGATCGCCACGTGGAGGTGAGCTTCGTGCTCGACGACGAGATCGACCTGGGGTCGCGGACCACGGCGACGGTCAAGGTGGCGACCCTCCTGGGCACCCACTACCTGGAGGTGGACCCCCAGGGCAGCGGGTCATTGGAGGCGGAGCGGATCCCTCTCGAGCGCACCCAGGTGCCCTACAACCTCCAGGACGTGATCGAGGGCGGCGCCCACCAGCTGGAGGAGCTGGATGGCGTCCAGCTGGCCACGGCACTGACGGCGGCGAGCGACACGCTGGCCGTGTCCGGCGACGACATCGGGCCGGCGCTGGAGGGCGTCGGGCGGCTGTCGGAGATGGTCTCTCGGCGTTCGGAGCAGACCGGACAGCTGCTCCAGGCCGCCCGCGGCGTCAGCGACCAGCTCGCACGCAGCAGCGACGACATCGTCAGCCTCATGGAGCAGACGAACCTCGTGGTCAGCGAGGTCACCGCCCGCAGGAAGGCCATCCACCGCCTGCTCGTGGAGACCACGTCGTTGTCGCGGGCGCTGACGGCGATCGTGTCGGAGACGCAGGGGGACCTCCGGCCGGCGCTGGTCGACCTCAACGAGGCCCTCGACTCGCTCACCGCGGAGGACAACGCGCTCGAGCGGGTGCTGCGGGTGATGGCGCCGGCGGTCCGCTACATGGCGAACGCCACTGGCAGCGGCCCGTTCATCGACCTCTACGCGCTCGACCCGGCGGTCGTTCCCGACGATGCACAGTGCAAGCTGGGGAGCTGCCCATGAGCCGCCGACTGCGCCTGTGGGCGGTGGGGATGCTGCTCCTCGTCACGACGGGGTGCATGCCGAGCAACCCGCTCGACGAGACCATCACGGTGACGGCGTACTTCCCCGACTCCGCGGGGCTGTTCGTCGGCAACGACGTCGGCATCCTGGGCGTGCCCGTCGGCGAGATCACCGAGATCGAGCCGGCGGGGGTCGAGGTGAAGGTGACCATGGAGATCGACGCCGCCCGCGCGGTGCCGGCCGACGTCGGCGCCGCCGTGGTGGCCAGGTCGGTGGCCACCGACCGCTACGTCGAGCTCACGCCGGTCTACGAGGGCGGTCCCACCCTCGGCGACGACGCCCAGATCACGAGCGACCGCACCAGGACGCCGGTGGACTTCGACGAGGTGCTGGAGGCGCTCAACACGTTCGCGACCGGCATCTCGGGCTCGAGGGAGAGCCGGCAGGCGGTACGACGGATCGTGGAGCACGGCGAGGCGGCCTTCCGCGGCCGGGGGAAGCTGTTCAACGAGACGATCGGCTCACTCGCGGAGGCCGTGAACGGGGTGTCCGGGCAGCGCGAGGACATCGCCCAGGCGCTGGTCTCCCTCGACGTGCTCGTCAACGAGATCGCGGAGAACGAAGGCACCGCGCGCGTCTTCATCCGGCAGGTGTCCCGCGCCAGCCGGCTGCTCGCCGACGAGCGCAACAATTTCCGGACGGCGCTGCGCTCGCTCGACGAGGCAGTCACGGTGGTCGCGGAGTTCGCGGTCGCCAACCGCGCCGAGGTGGTCGAAGCGATCGGCGGCACCTCGAAGATCTTCCGCACCATGATGCGCAAGCAGGAGCAGCTCGCCGAGCTGCTCGAGGTGATGCCGCTGGCCCTGCAGAACCTCCGGCGGACGGTGACGGCCGACGGCCGCGTGCCGGTGCGCGTTCCGCCGTCGGCGATCATCCCGCTCGGCTCCCAGATCTCCGATCTGTGCGAGCGGCTGCCCAGCCGGCTGTGCGACCTGATCTCCGGCACCGACCCGACGCCACGGGAGACCCGGGGAGGTGCCCGATGACCAGGCTTCGCGCGCCGGCCGTGCTGGTCGCGGGGGTGCTGCTGCTGCTGTCGGCGTGCAGCACCACGCTGAACGACGTCCCGATGCCCGGCACGGGCGTGTCCGGCGACACGATCTCGATCAAGGCCGACTTCGTCGAGGCGCTCAACCTCGCCGAGGGAGCCACGGTCAAGGTCAACGGCGTCGACAGCGGCAAGGTGCAGCAGGTCGTGGTCAAGGACTTCCAGGCCCAGGCGGAGATGTTGGTGAGCTCGGCCGCCGGGCTCCGCGAGGGCGCGACCGCCAGGCTGCGCTACACCACCCCGCTGGGCGAGCTGTTCGTCGACGTCGCCAACCCGCCGACGGGCGAGCTCCTGACCGAGGGCGAGGTGCTCACCACCCGCGACACCAGCACTGCGCCGACGGTCGAGGACGCGCTCAGCCAGGCGTCGTTGCTTGTCAACGGCGGCGGGCTGGCCCAGCTGCAGACGGTCACCGAGGAGCTCAACACGATCGTCGGCGGCAGGGAGGACGAGGTCCGCTCGCTCCTGGAGGGCTCCACGGCGTTCCTCACCGAGGCGAACGCGACCTCCGACGACATCGACCTCGCGCTGCGCTCGCTGGCCTCGGTGGCGCACACCCTTCGGGGCCGCCAGACGGTCATCAACCGGGCGCTGCGCGAGATCCGGCCGGCCGCGCGGGTGCTGCGGCAGAACACGCCCGGACTCACCAGGCTGCTCCGGGAGATCGAGAGGTTCTCCTCCGTCGCCAACGAGACCGTGGGCCGGACCCGCGCCCAGCTGCTCGACATCGTCCGCCAGGCCCAGCCCGTGCTCGCGGAGTTCACCCGCAACGACGGCGACTACGCCGAGTCGCTGCGCCAGCTGGCCCGCCTCGGTGGTGAGGTCGACGGCATCGTGCCCGCCGACTACCTCTCGATCTCGATCGCGGTGCACCTCGACAACATCGGCCTGCCCGACGTACCCCTGCTGTCGGGCCTGACCGAGGTCCTCGACGACCTGCTCGGCACCGACGTGTTCGCCCGCGACCAGGCGTCGACCAGAGGTGCCAGATGAGCCTTGTCCGGGCACTCTTCTACGACCGCCTCTACCTGAGCGCCTTCGGCGTGCTGACGGTGCTGGTGGTCTGCGTCGCCTACCTCTTCGCCTCGGTGCTCGAACAGCCGCTGACCTCGCAGCCGGTGCGCGTCACGGTGATGCTGGGCAACACCGGCGGGCTGTTCGAGGGCTCCGCGGTGACCTATCGCGGCGTCAAGATCGGGAAGGTCACCGACATCGCGATCACCCGGGACGGCGTACGCGCGGACCTGCGGCTCGGCTCAGGCACCGAGGTGCCGACCGACTCCATCGCCAAGGTGCGCAGCCTGTCGCCTGTGGGGGAGCAGTACCTCGACTTCCAGCCCAACACCGACGACGGGCCATTCCTCGCCGACGGCGCGACGGTCAGCGCCGCCCACACCGACCTCCCCAAGACCCTCAGCTCGACGGTGCTGGCGGTCGACAAGCTGATGCGCCAGATCGACGACCGCAAGCTGCGTTCGTTCCTGGTGGAGCTCGGCACCGGCCTGCGCGGCACCGGCGACAACCTCGGCCGGCTGGTCGACCAGGGCGACCTGATCCTCACCGAGCTCGACCGGGTCTGGCCGCAGACCGACCGGCTGCTGCGCAACAGCGACCCGGTGCTCGACATCGGCACCGACAGCGCCACGGCCCTGGAGGAGCTCGGTACGTCCGCCCGGCAGCTCGCTGCGTTCCTCCGCGACTACGACCCGGAGCTGCGCCACACGCTGCAACGGGCACCCGACCAGCTGGCCCAGCTCGAGGCGCTGGTCGAGGACGCCGACAAGGTGCTGCCCGGCTTCCTCGACGTCGGCGTCAGCCTGACCGACATCTTCGCGTTGCACGACCCGCACCTGCGCGCGCTCCTGCAGGTCTACGGCCCCGGCCTGGGCGTGCTCTCGCGGGTGATCCGCGACGGGGAGGTGAAGCTCGAGCTCATCGGCGACAAGGACCCGCGCTGTCGCTACGACACCCCCCGGCGTCATCCGCGCGACCCCACGCGGGTCCCGCTCAACGAGCACGCGGCCTGCGCGGCGTCGTTCGCGACGCTCCAGCGGGGTGCCGCTCACGCACCGGGACCCGTACGGCGATGAGCGACCACGACGCACCGACCGAACCGGGCCGGACCCAGCGCCTGGTCCTGGTGGTCACCCTCGCCGTCGCCCTGATCGCCGTGGTGATGCTCTGGCGGGACCGGCAGGATCTGGTGGCGCGCGTCGAGCAGGCCGAGGACGCCCAGAGCTCGGCGGCGCCGGCCGCCGAGGAGGCGGCGCGCGACGCAGTGACCCGGATGACGACCTACGACTTCCGGACGGTCGACGAGGACTTCAGCTGGGTGGAGGACGCCGGCACCGCCGAGTTCCAGGAGACCTTCAGCGACGCCGCCGACGATGCGATCACGATGATCAAGGGTCTGAAGTCCAGTGCGGTCGGCACCGTGATCGACTCGGCATCCACCGTCGAGGACGAGAACCACGTGAAGGTGCTCCTGTTCGTCGACCAGGAGCTGATGGCCGGGCGGCAGCCCAAGCCCGTCATCGAGGAGTCGCGGGTGACGATGCACATGGTCCACCAGGACGACCGGTGGCTCGTCGACCAGGTCGAGCTGCAGAACCTCCTCGGACAGTGAAGTGGTCCGGCGCGTGCCCGGCACTCGGTAGATTGACGGCGTGAGTGCGAGAGCGGGCGCCGAACGGCTGCTGACGGTGCTGCGCCGCACGCTGCTCGCCGTCTTCGGTGCCCAGATCGCGATCGCGATCGGCATGTCGCTCGTGGACTCCTACCGTCGCCGTGGCAAGAAGCCGAAGCCGTTCCCGGTCGCGCAGCCGCAGACGGTGACCATCGGCGACGGATCGGTGACGACGTACACCTACGGCAAGGACCTGTACGACGACATGCTGGCCGCCATCGAGGGCGCCCGGCGGCAGATCCTCTTCGAGACCTACATCTGGAAGGGCGACGAGACCGGCGAGCGTTTCAAGCGGGCGCTCGCCGCCGCGGCCGACCGCGGCGTCGAGGTCTACTGCATCTACGACGGCTTCGCGAACCTCGTGGTCTCGCCGGTGTTCAAGAAGTTTCCGCCCAACATGAAGGTGCTCCGCTACCCCGTCTACTCCGCCGGGTGGCGCTTCTTCGACCTGCGCCGCTACGGCCGCGACCACCGCAAGATCCTCGTGGTCGACGACGACACGGGTTTCGTGGGCGGCTACAACATCGGGTCGGCCTACGAGACGGAGTGGCGCGACACGCATTTCCGGATCACCGGGGCCGGAGTCTGGGACCTCAAGCGGGCGTTCGCCGACTTCTGGAACCTCAACCGCAGGCGCCGGCTGCGCTCCAGCGAGCGGCCGCTGCTGCTGGAGACCGCGTCCACCTGGGAGCCGCGGATCCGCTTCCAGCGCAACGTGCCGCGACTGTGGATGTTCCCGATCCGGTCCATGTACATCGAGGCGATCAACCGCGCCAGCAAGAACGTCTGGCTCACCACCGCCTACTTCCTGCCCGACCAGGACTTCGTCGACGCGATGAAGGACGCCGCCCGGCGCGGGGTCGACGTCCGCCTGCTGCTCCCGCTGAAGTCCAACCACATCGTCGCCGACTGGATCTCGCGTGGTTACTTCAGCCAGCTGCTCGAGGCCGGGGTGCGGGTGCTGCGCTACCGCGACGCCATGGTGCACGCCAAGACCGCCACCGTCGACGGCACCTGGTCGACGGTCGGCACGGCCAACATCGACCGGCTCAGCCTGCAGGGCAACTACGAGATCAACGTCGAGGTGATCGACGAGTCGCTCGCGAAGACGCTCGAGGAAGTCTTCACCCTCGACGAGTCCAACTGCCTCCCGCTGACCCGCAACGAGTGGGAGGCGCGCGACCTGCACCGCAAGTTCACCGAGTTCGTGCTCGCTCCGCTTCGGCCGCTGCTCTGAGCGCCCCGCCCGAGGTGTAACTCGGAGTTACACACAGGCACTAGACTCCCGCTATGCTCCGAAGGCAACCGCGCGACCTCGACGGCCAGAACGTCTTCATCACCGGATCCGCCGGCGGCATCGGTCGGGCCACCGCGGAGCTGGCGGGCCGGATGGGGGCCCGGCTGCACCTCAC
>JALZCZ010000415.1 GCA_030862825.1 Actinomycetota bacterium
GGGGCGGCGTGCGTCGCTGGCCGGTTCGGGCATGGCGTCCTCATCGGGGAATGGTGCGGTGGGCGCTCGTGCGGACCGAGGCCGCAACCCCAAAATATCACCGACCCGCGCCCGGGCCTCACTCCGAAGTCAGGTGTCCCAGCGGTGGGTCTAGGGCGAGGGAGCCCAGCCAGTACGCCGCGGCGTCGCCGTACTCAGCCAGCTCGGCCGGATTCATCGATCTCGAGACCCGCTCCCACGACTCCACCCGGCCCAGCCGGCCCAGCTGGAGAGCGACCGGCAGGACGTCCCTCAGCTCGGCGATCGGTGCGACATCGCTCCAGACCTCGAGGGCGGCGTCGGCGACCCGCCACAGGCGCGGGTCGTCCGGGCCGGCCTCGAGGTGGTGCGCGAGCACGTTCAACGGGACCAGGAGCCCGGCCAGCGGCTCCATGGCCACGGCGTCCCCGAGATCGAAGAGCCGGATCCGGCCGTCCACCTCGAACACGTTGTGCGCGTGCAGGTCGTTGTGCACCAGGGTCAGCGGAAGGTCCAGCGCCGCGACCTGTTCGGCCCAGCGCTCCACGGTCGGCATCAGGGTCCGCAGCCTGGCGGCATCCTCGTCGCCGAGCCGGCGCGGGTCGTCGCCCGCCAGGATGCCGAGGCGGTCGATCGCCGCCGTGACCAGGCCGGGAGCCTCCGAGGGCGGCAGTGACACCAGCCCGAGCCGGTCGACGTGCGGTGCCACCGCGACCTGGAGCTCGGCGGCCGCCACCACGACCCGGCACCAGGCGGCGAGGTCGTCGCCGACCGACTCGCCGAGCGGGCTGCCGAGGTCGGGCATCAGGAACATCGCGCCCTGGGTCGCGAGCACGGGCACCACCCGACCGGGCGCGATGTCCTCGAGCGTGAGCAGGAGCTCCGCCTCGTGGTCCTGCTCCGGACAGTTCTCCTTGACGAACCAGATGCCCATCTCGGTCTCGGCCCGCCACACGCTCGACCAGGCGCGGACGTGCACGGCGGCCAGGTCGGTGGGGGGTCCGACGATATCGGTCACGAAGTCCGCAACCTCGTTGCGGAACACCTCGCTCCTCCAGCGCTCCGACGACATGCCGCAAGGTACCGCGACCGGGCGTCGGCGCGCGCTGGCATGCTCTGCCACATGGAGACGCCCATCGAACCCCTCGCCCCACTGCCCGAGGACTGGGAACGCGCCCTGTGCGTGGTGGCCCATCCCGACGACATGGAGTTCGGCGCCGCGGCCGCGGTCGCGCGCTGGACCGGGCAGGGCAAGGTCGTCGGCTACTGCATGGTGACCAGCGGTGAGGCCGGCATCGACGGCATGCAGCCCGAGGAGTGCCGCCGGGTGCGCGAGGCCGAGCAGGTCGAGTCCGCTCGGATCGTCGGCGTTCCGTCGGTGGAGTTCCTCGGCCTGCCCGACGGCGTGCTCGAGTACGGCGTCCCCTTGCGCGCCGCGATCGCCTATGAGGTGCGCCGCTTCAGGCCCGACATCGTCGTCACCAGCAACTTCCGCGATACCTGGGGCGGCCGCAACCTCAACCAGGCCGACCACATCGCGGTCGGCCGGGCAGTGGTCGACGCCGTGCGCGACGCCGGCAACCGCTGGGTCTTCAACGACCAGCTGATCGGCGGCCTGGAGCCCTGGGGCGGGGTCCGGGAGGTGTGGGCGTTCGGATCGCCGCAGGCCACCCACGGCGTCGACATTACCGACACCTTCGAAGCCGGCGTGGCCTCGCTCGAGGCGCACGGTGCCTACATCGACGGCCTCGGCTGGGAACACTTCGACGCCCGGGAGCTGCTCGAGGGCTTCGCGCGTCAGACCGGCCAGCGGCTCGGCGTCGCCATGGGCGCCGCGTTCGAGGTCTTCCCGATGGGCTGGGGCGAGTAGCCGAAAACCACCTGCGGCCCCTTCCCGGAGCACCTACGCTCCACGCCGTGGAACTGACCCTGCGCCCTCTGCTGCACGACGACGTCCCGGCCCTCGCCCGGCACCTGGCCGCCGTCGAGGAGGTGGACAGGACCGGGGAGCACTACAACGAGGACGACCTGGTCGAGGAGTTCGCCAACCCCGACATCGAGGTCGGCTAGGACATCGTGGGCGCGTTCGCCGGCGACGAGCTGGTCGGCTATTTCGCGATCTACCCGCGATCGACCGACGAGACCCACCAGAAGGTGCACCTGGAGGGCTCGGTCCGCCCGGACCGGCGCAGCGAGGGCATCGGCACCCGGCTGGTCGAAGCGATGCTCGCGCGCGCCGACGAGGTGCACGCCGAGAAGCATCCGGAGATGCCGGCGACGTACGCCGTGACCGGGCTGTCGGTCAACACCGCGCAGGAGCAGCTGCTCGCCGGCGCCGGCCTCCGGGCCGAACGGTGGAACTTCGTGATGCGCACCGATCTGGGGCGGCTGGAGGGCGGCCCACTGCCCGATCTCCCCGAGGGACTCTCGCTGGTGGACTACACGCCGGAGCTCGACGCGGCGATCCACGAGGCCCACAACGCGGCGTTCGTGGACCACCCGGACTTCACGCCGTGGACCGACGTCATGTGGAGACAATGGGTCAGCGGCAGCCGCAGCTTCCGGCCGGAGCACAGCCTCCTGGTCGTCGCGGACAGCGCCCCGGACCGGGTGGTCGCGTACGTCCAGTCCAACGAGTTCGACGCCTACTTCCAGGCCACCGGCCGCCGGGAGGCCTTCGTCGCCAAGGTCGGTACTCGGCGCGAGCACCGCGGCCGCGGGCTGGCCAGCCTCCTGCTGCGCCACGCACTGATCCGCTACCGCGACGCCGGGTACGACGAGGCCTCGCTCGACGTCGACTCCGAGAACCCCACCGGCGCCCTCGGCATCTACGAGCGGGCCGGCTTCGAGGTGGAGAGCCGCTGGACCAACTACACCCTGGTGCGAGAGCCCCTGACCAGCTAGTGCCTCGCGCGCGAGGTCCGATCGATACGTCGTGCTTCAGGTGCGTGCGTGGGGTGCGAGTTCTCTGCCGCAGTTCGCGGGTGGGGCACTAGCGGCCCGGCCGCAGGGTGCAGGTGCCGCGCCGCTTCCAGGCGGGTGAGGTCCGGTAGTAGGCCTTGAGGCCGCCGCGCCTGGAGCGCGGCAGAGCCTCCCAGTCGGCCCATGCGACGTCGTACCCGAGCGAATGGGCCATCAGCTCCATCGCTGCCCGGCTCGGGATGCCAACCGGAGCCACCTCCTGCCGGGCCTCGTGAGGGACCGAGTTCAGGTGGCTGTCGGTCGGCTCGACGGCCAGCCGGACCGTGGGCGCCGACGAGAGGTGGAACTCGCTGTCGATGATCACCACGCGGGGGCACAGCTTCTTGATCAGCTTGAGCAGACCGTAGTGGTCCATCAGGTGGTAGTAGAGGCCGTAGACGGCCACTACGTCGAACATCTCGCGGCGATCGACCAGCTTCGGCAGCTCGTCGTAGACGTCGCCGTGCACGAGCCTGACCCGGTCCTTCACGCGACCGGCGGGATAGCTGGCGAACTGCTCGATCTGGTCGGCGCGGGCCTCGATGCCCACGACGCTCGCGGCACCCGCCGCGCTGAGGGCGTAGGACCAGCGGCCGTCGTGCGAGGCCAGGTCGAGCACCCGGGCGCCCTCGATGTCGGCGAGGTGCTGGCGGACCAGGAACTCGTGGCGCCGGTTCAGCCGGTTGATGCTCAGCCGCTTGCCGGCGTAGCGGGGGTTGTCCTCGAGGAAGTCGAAGAACCCGCCCCGCTCGTGGTCCGTGTCGTTCAGGTGGGTGCTCAAGGATCCTCCGAGATGTCAGCGTCACGAGGGTAGACGCTGCCCTCTTCCGAATGGTTCGGAACGCTCAGCGTTCGCGGTCGAGGTCCGCGGCCCAGCGGTCGGCCCACGACTGGAGCGGGTCGAGGGCCGTCACCAGCTCCCGTCCGTGGTGGGTCAGGCGGTAGCCGCCGTCCTGGTGGTCGACCAGGCCGAGGCTGCGCAGCTCCTTGAGCCGGGTGTTGACCGTGCCGGGATTGCTGTCGCAGGCGTCCTGCAGCGCGCGGAAGGTCAGCGGGTCACCGCGCAGCTCCCACAGCACCCGGAGGGTCCCCCGTCGGCCGAGCAGGTCGAGCGCGACCATGATCGGCCGCCCGGTTCTCGACCCGCGGCCGGGACGACCGGGCCTGGGCGTCGTTCTCATGCTTTACATCCTGTAGCACTCGAAGCTAACGTGGCGCCATGACGTGCTATGAAAACAGTAGCAGTCGGATCGGCCCCGCGACCCCGCCGCTACCGCCCGACGTCCAGGAGGCGATCGAGGCCGTCATGCGCGGCAGGCCGCCGCTGCTCCTCTTCACGGCCCTCGCGCGCGACCCGCGCCTCTTCCACAAGTTCTTCGCCGGCGGGTTTCTCGATCGGGGCAACCTCACGATCCGCCAGCGCGAGATCGTGATCGACCGGGTGACCGCCAGCTGCGGCGCCGAGTACGAGTGGGGCGTGCATGTGTCGGTGTACGCCGACCGGGCCGGCCTGGACGGCGACCACATCGCGTCGCTGACCACCGGCGGCGCCGACGACCCCTGTTGGTCCGACGAGGAGCGGGTCCTGATCCTCCTGTGCGACAGCCTGCACAACTCGTGCTCGATCGACGACGGGCTCTGGAGCGACCTGGCCGCGGCGTACTCGGACGAGGCGATCATCGAGCTGCTGATGCTGGCCGGGTTCTACCGAACAGTCAGCTATCTGGTGAGCGGCCTGCGGCTCCCCCTCGAGCCGGGTGCCCCGAGATTCGCCGACGTGGCTGTCATCGCGAAGCCGGAAGCCTGACCCGGAACACCGTCTCGCCGCCCACCCGCTCGACGGTGACGTCTCCACCGTGCCGGTCCACGATGATGCGGCGGGAGATGTCCAGGCCGAGCCCCGTTCCGCGTCCCACGTCCTTGGTGGTGAAGAAGGGCTCGAAGATGTGCGGCAACACGTCGGCGGGGATGCCAGAGCCCGTGTCGCCGATCTCGACGACGACTCCGTCGTCGGCCAGGCTCGAGGAGATCCGCAGGACTCCTGAGCCGCCCATGGCGTCGATGGCATTGTCTATCAGGTTGGTCCACACCTGGTTGAGTTCGCCGGCGATGGCCTCGATCTGCGGTACGTCGGCGCCGTAGTCGCGGACCACCTTCACGTCGCTCAGCTTGCGTGCCAGCACGATCAGGGTGTTCTCGAGACCCTCGGTGAGCTCGACGCGCTGCACCGACGCACGGTCGAGCTGTGAGTAGGACCGGACGGCCCCGACCAGGGTTGAGACCCGCTGGGTCGACTCCTTCACCTCCGCCAGCAGCGCCGTGGTCGACAGGGAGCTCGCCACCCAGCGCAGGGCAGGCTCGACCGAACGCGCCTCGAGGAGCCCGGCGACCCGGTCGCACCAGTCGCTGTCGACGCCGGCCGCGGCGAAGACCGGAGCCAGGAGCCAGTCCTCACCGACACCGTGCTCGACCAGCCAGGCCGAGAGGTCGTCCTCGAGGTCTGCCAGCACCAACGGGTCGCCGCCCGGGTCCCGCGGCCTCAGCGCCTGCCGGAGGGCATCGAGCTCGACGAACTGCGCAGCGGTGAGGCCCGACTCCGCGAGCTGCCGGAGCGAGGACATCAAGGTGTCGCAGGTGTCGTGGAGCGCGTCCACGGCCCGGGTCGCGGCCGACGCGGGGTTGTTGATCTCGTGCGCCAGCCCGGCCGCCAGGGTGCCCAGGGCCACGAGCGCCTCCCGCTGCCGTGCCGTCGCCTCGATGTTCCGCACGGTCTGCACGAGGCCCTTGATCATGTGGACGCCGAAGGGAAACCAGGCCTGGGCCCTGGCGGCCAGCTGCTCGGCCGGCACCCGCAGCATGCGTCCGTGCGCCACGGCCCGGCCGGTCGCCATGTAGACCCCGTTCGGGTCCCACGCCCGGAAGCCGCCGGCCCACTGGCCCGGTGTGGTCATGGTGCCGAGGACCGTGTCCTCATGACCGACGTGCCTCACCAGCTCGATCTTTCCGTCGAGGAGAAGCCACCAGAAGTCCGCCGCCCGACCGCTGCGGAACAGCAGGTCGCCAGCCTCGAACGACACCTCGTCGCCCGCCTCCCACAGCTCCGCCAGCTGGTCGTCGGCGAGCCCGTCCAAGAGCGAGATCGACCGGAGCTCCTGAAGCGTCATCAGACGGTGGCCAGGTAGCGGTGGACGAGGTAGACCGACATCGCGCCCTCACCGACGGCCGAGGCGACCCGCTTCATGGAGTCGAGGCGGACGTCGCCGGCCGCGAACACGCCCGGGACGCTCGTCTCCAGCGCGAACGGAGAGCGGGTCAACAGCCAGCGAGAGCCGTGGTGGGCGTCCATGAGCTCCCGTCCGGTCACGAGGAACCCCTTACCATCGCGGACGACCTCTGCGCCGAGCCAGTCGGTGTGCGGCGAGGCGCCGATGAACACGAACAGCCAGCTGGTCCGCACCTCGTCGATCCTCCCGGTCGAGTCGCACAGCTCGAGGACCTCCAGGTGGCCGTCGCCGCGAGCCCCCACCACCTGGGTCTGGAGTCGCACCTCGATGTTGTCGGCGGCGGCGATCCGTGAGACCAGGTAGTGCGACATGGAGTCCTCGAGCCGGCTGCCTCGCACGAGAAGGACGACCTTCGTCGCGAAGAGCGCCAGGTTGAGCGCCGCCTGCCCGGCGGAGTTGGCCGCGCCCACCACGTAGACGTCCTCGCCCTGGCACTGGCTGGCCTCACTCGCCGTCGCGCCGTAGTAGATGCCACGGACACCGAGGGAGTCCAGGCCCCGCGCTTCCAGACGCCGGTAGGAGACGCCGGTGGCGATCAGCACCGCACGGGCCTCGACCTCCCCACCACCGTCGAGAAGCACCGCCCTGATCGGCCCCCGCGGCTCGAAACCGACCGCGGTGCGGGGTAGCACCATCTCTGCGCCGAACCGGGACGCCTGGGCGACGGCCCGGTGCGTCAGGTCGGCACCCGAGAGCCCCTTCGGAAAGCCGAGGTAGTTCTCGATCGAGGCGCTCTGACCTGCCTGGCCTCCGGGGGCGTCGCGTTCCACGACCACGGTTCGCAGTCCTTCGGACGCGGCGTAGACCGCGGCGGCCAGCCCGGCGGGGCCGGCACCCACGATGCAGAGGTCGTAGAGCGGCTGCTCTGCCCGGGTGCGGAGACCGAGGGCGTCGGCAAGCTGGCGGGGCGAGGGCGCGCGAAGCGTCGCGCCGTCTGGGACCAGGACGAGTGGTAGGTCGTCGACAGCGGCCTCGGCCAGGGCGACGAGCTGGCGAGCCTCGTCGTCCCGCTCGACGTCGAGCCACCGGTAGGGGACATGGTTGCGCGCCAGGAAGGTCTTGGTGTCGACGCTCGCGTCCGACCAGCGGTGACCCACGACCCGGATCTCGGACGAGCGGTCGGGGTGTTGGTCCTGCCAGTCGCTGAGCAGGTCGTCGATCACCGGATAGAGCCGCTCCTCCGGCGGATCCCAGGGCTTGAGCAGGTAGTGGTCGAGTCCGATGTCGTTGATCGCCTTGATGGCGACGTCGGTGTCGGCGTACGCCGTGAGCAGTAGCAGCTTGGCCTCGGGAGACTGGCGGCGCACCGCCTCGAGGACCTCGATCCCTGTCATCTGGGGCATCCGCTGGTCGGTCGCCACCAGGGCCACGGCCCGGTCGCGCAGGGTCAGCTCGGCGAGAACATCGAGCGCCTGCGCTCCCGAGGTGGCGCTGACCACGCGGTACTCGCCGCCGTAGCGGGCACGGAGGTCACGAGTGACCGCACGCGAAACGGCGGGGTCGTCGTCGATCGCCAGGATCGTCGGCTTCGCCGTCAACGCTCGCTCCCTCCCGCGAGGTTCGACAGACGGTACCTCCGCTCCCTGCTGCGTCGACGGGCCCGGGCGACCACATCATCAGTCTTGAGGACGACCGCATGCGGCGCCGGAGTGTGAGTCGCGCGGCTTCGCCTCGAGCCGGGTGCCGCCCAATGTCCGACGTGCGAGTGTCAGTCAACCGGTGACGCCACGCTCCTGCTCGGACAGCGCCGGTTGCACGGGCTGCCGGAGGAGGATGGCCAGGTTGGCGATGATCGCCGGCACGACCACGCCGATCACCGGAACGAGGACGTCGGCCGAGACCGAGGGTCCGGTGGACGTCTCCTCCCATCGGCCGACGGCGACGGCACCAGCGAGCGTCGACCACGACGCCGTCTCGGCCGCCGGCAACCACTCTTTCGCCCGGATGTGGAAGCCGCTCGCCATCAGCGAGATCGTCGCGATGCCCACGGCGGCCAAGGGGGTCGTCCACTCGAGCTCGTCGAACAGCATCGGTGCCACCAGGGCAACGCCCGCGGCGATCTCGGCGATGCCGATCACGATCACCATCGGGCGGGGCAGGTCGTCGAACCCGACCCACCGGTCGATACCCCGGCCGAGCACCTTGGGCATTCCTGCGGCGAAGAAGAAGAGCCCCAGGAGGCTCTGCGCAATCCATACGGTGGTGTCGAGCATGAGGGACGACCCTCCCATCTCATCTGGCCACGGCTGCCTGCCGTACCGAGCGTTGTCGGCTGCCTGGGCAGATGGGACGGAGCAGCGCGCCCGGATGTGACAGAGCGTCGGCCTCCCGCGCTCAGCCGAGGACGTCCAGCTGCTCGAGGAACGCCGTGGCCGCGGGCGACGGCCCGAAGCGGCTCCACACGAGGTGCTCGACGCGGGTCGGCGCTCCGACGATCGGGATCGTGACGAGGTCGGGCAGCTGCGGCACGAACGTCGAGGCGAGCATTCCGATGCCGAGACCCTCCCGGATCAGCCTCGCCATCAGGTGGGCGTCGGTGACCTCGAAGGCGACGTCGCGGCGCAGACCGGCGGCCGCGAAGGCCTGGTCGGACTGGGCCCGCCCCGGTGAGCCGGCCGGGAAGTCGACGAACACCTCCTCGGCCAGCCGCGGCAGGCGGACCTTCTTCGTTCCGGCGAGCCTGTGGTCGGGCGCCACGACGGCGACGTGGCGGTCCCGCGCCAGCACGTGGTCGACCACCCCGGTCACAACGGCGTCCGCGGGCAGACCCAGGAACGCCACGTCGAGCACGCCCTCGGCGACCCGGCCGACCAGCTCGTCGCTGGCCCCCATGGTGAGACCGACCCGTACCTGCGGATGCCGCTCGTGGAAGGTCCGGAGCACCGCTGGCACGTCGACGGCCGCAACGGTCGGGATGACTCCGACCGAGAGCCGACCGCGCACCTCGCCGGTGACGGCGGCAACCTCGGCGCGAGCCCGGTCCGCCGCATCGAGACACTGCCGTGCCGCCGGCAGGAAGGCCTCGCCGGCCGCAGTCACCCGCACCTGCCGACTGGTCCGGTGGAACAGCTGGGCGCCGAGCTCCTTCTCGAGTCGACCCACCTGGTGGCTGAGGGCGGACTGCACGAC
Organism: Actinomycetota bacterium; assembly: GCA_030862825.1. Classification (GTDB taxonomy): domain Bacteria; phylum Actinomycetota; class Actinomycetes; order Propionibacteriales; family Nocardioidaceae; genus Nocardioides. The sequence continues at coordinate 9,393 of JALZCZ010000415.1, forward strand.
GAAGCAGCGCTCGGCCGCCCGGGTGAAGTTGCCGAGCTCGGCTACCGCGACGACGTAGCGGAGCTGTTGAAGGTCCATATATCAATCGTGAATCACGATCGATTCCTTGACAACTATGTATTGGACCGATTGCACGAACGGGACTCACGCTAGCGCACATGACCTCGACACTCGCCAGCCCGGCGGCACCACCGACTCCCCCCACCGGCCTCGGTCGGGCAGCGAGCACCGCGGCCACGTCGTTCGCCCCGATCGTCTGGGGCAGCACCTACCTCGTCACGACCGAGTTCCTGCCGCCCGACCATCCGTTCTTCGCAGGGCTGATGCGGGCGCTGCCTGCCGGGCTCGTCGCGGTGGCACTGATGCGCACCCTTCCCCGCGGCGTGTGGTGGTGGCGTGCACTGGCGCTCGGCGCCCTCAACATCGGGTTCTTCTTCCCGCTCCTGTTCGTGGCGGCCGAACGCCTGCCCGGCGGCGTGGCCGCGACCTTCGGAGCGGTGCAGCCGATCATCGTCGCCGTCCTCGCCGTCGGGCTCCTCCGTGAACGTCCATCGACGTGGCGCCTCGCCTGGGGTGTGGCCGGCGTGGCCGGCGTCGCCCTGATCGTCCTCGGACCCGACGCCGCGCTGGACCCGGTGGGAGTCGTCGCCGGCATCGTCGGTGCGGCATCGATGGCCACCGGTGTCACCCTGACCAAGCGCTGGGGCCGACCCGCGGGGGTGAGACCGATCACGTTCGCGGGGTGGCAGCTCACCGCCGGCGGGCTGGTGCTCCTTCCCCTGACCGCCCTGGTCGAGGGCGCACCTCCGTCGATCGACGCGACTGCCGCCGCCGGCTATATCTGGCTGGGCCTGGTCGGCGGCCTGATCGCCTACGTGCTGTGGTTCCGCGGGATCGGCGCGCTGCCGGTCACCTCGGTCGCCCTGCTCGGCCTGCTCTCGCCGATGGTGGCCGCGGCGCTCGGCGTGATCGTTCTCGACGAGACCTTCGGGTGGCTCCAGCTCGCGGGCTTCGTGTTCGCACTGGCCGCCATCGTCGGCGGCCAGCTGCCGCGGCGGGAAGCCGAGCGATGAGGATCGCGGTTGTCGACGCGACGGGCTTGATCGACTCTCGGATCGTCGCCGAGGCGCGCCACTGCGGGCACACCGTGACCGCGCGGAGGACTTCGCGGTCGCGGTCGTCGACGAGCTGGAGACGGCGAGCGGTCACCGTCGACTCACGTTCGCGGGTCCCCGGTCGTGACACAAGATGCCCGGCCCGACCTGCTTTCGCAGGTCAGGCGGGGTCCGCTCACTCTTCCTTGGTGCGGGCCGTGGTGACCCGCTCCTCCTTGGTCCGTGCGTCGGCACCGACAGCCTCCTGCTCGACCGCGGAGGCAGCCGGCTCGACAACCGCAGCAGTCGCCGGCGTGTTGATCCCGGTCAGCGCCGCAAGGCCGAACGCCATCGCGGCGAACGACCGCGTGATCCGTCGGGGCATGCCCATATGAGTGATCCCTCCTCTGTTCCGTTGCCCGTGAAGGCAGCGTGGACCCCTCCCGGGTCCGGTGACACCGTAGGGGCGATGGCGCCCACCGTCCTCGGTTCGGCAGAAGACGCTCCGATCGGGTGGCGGGCCCTGAGGTCCGGTCGCCCGGTCGGGCGCTTGCCTGGATCTCGAACCCCACCTCTCAGGAGACGGCGGTCAGTCCGTGCCCTGCCCGGTCGGCGCGGAGCTCGGTGAGCAGACCGTCCAGCGGCATGGGGCGGTAGAGGAGGAAGCCCTGGACGCACAGCTGCTGCGGGTACGTGCGGATCACGGCGAGCTGGCCCTCCCGCTCGATCCCCTCGATGACCACGTCCAGGCCAAGCGCCTGACCCATGAGGGTGACCGAGCGGAGGAGGGCGCTCGCGCGTTCGTCGTTGTCGATGGCCTGTGACAGGGAGGCGTCGGCCTTGATGACCTGCACCGGCAGGTCCTGGAGGTAGCTGATCGACGAGAATCCGACACCGAAGTCGTCGATGGCGAACCGGACGCCCAGCGACGAGATGGCGTGCATCGCATCGAGCACGACCGGGCCGAGGTCGATCCCTTGCCGTTCGGTGATCTCCAGCGTCAGATCGACGGCGTCCATGGCAGTCACTGCCGCTGCCACGCTGTTCACGAAGGTCGCGTCACGCAGCTGCCTCGCGGAGATGTTGACGCTCATGACGAACCCGTCGCCGATCAGCCCTCGAAGTGCAGCGGCGTCTCCGGCCACCCTGGCGAGCACCACCTCGCCCAGGTCCACGATCAGGCCGGTCTCCTCGGCAATTCCGATGAAGAGCTCCGGCGACACAGGCGTGCCGTCGTGGCGCCAGCGGGCCAATGCCTCCGCGCCGACGATCCGCCCGGTCCCGGCGGCCACGATCGGCTGATAGGCCACCTCGATCTCAGCCCGGGACACGGCGCGACGGAGATCGTCGACCAACACGAGGCGCTCGAGGCGCGAGCGGCCGATCGCGTCCTGGTAGGTGACGACGCGGGCCTTGCCGCGAGCCTTGGCCTCGTACATGGCGAGGTCCGCCTTGCGCAGCAGACCCTCGGCGTCGTCGCCCGCTCCGCCGTACGCGATGCCGGCGCTGGCGCTGACCGGCAGCAGATGTCCGGCGACCGAGACCCCCTCCTGCACCGCGGTCAGCACCCGCTCCCACACGTGCTCGACCGCCAGCGGCTCCGCGTCCTCGAACAGGACCGCGAACTCGTCGCCGCCCAGCCGAGCGACCGTGTCGATCTCCCGGACACAGGACCGCAGCCGGCGGGCCAGCTCGACCAGGACGGCGTCGCCGGCAGCATGGCCGAAACGGTCGTTGACCGGCTTGAAGCCGTCCAGGTCGACGAACAGCAACGCGACCCGTGAGTCACGTCGGCGCGCGAGCCCCAGGGCGTGCGTCAGCCGGTCCAGCAGGATGCCGCGGTTGGGAAGGTCGGTCAGCGGGTCGTGACGCGCGACGTGCACCATCTCCTCGGTCAGCGCGAGCCGTGCCAATGCGTCCGAGGCGACGGCCGCCAGCGCCTTCAGGGCCTGCTCGTCCGCGGTGACCGTCGACCGCGCGCGCTCCAGTGCCTTCGCCACGAGCCATTGCGGCGTGTCACCGTCCCGGACCTCCGCGCCGATCTCACCGCGGTGCGGTGGCGTCGATCGCAGTCCCACCCGCTGGAGGTACAGCAGCTCTCGCGCCTCGTCGACCACGGCCGCCATCACCTGTTCCCGGCCCGAGAGCGTCTGTGCCCGCATGGCGGCGTCGAAGAGAACGGTCAGCCGGCGTGCGTTCTCCCGGCCGCGGGTCACCGCGCGGGTGGCGACCAGCAAGGTGACCAGCGGCACCGCCAGCAGGACCAGCGTCCACCCAGGCGTCGACCGGTGGACGACCGCTGCCAGGTAGCCCAGAGTGTCGAAAGGTACGAAGCAGGCAATCGCGAGCAACGTGCCGCCCTGGACGAGGTGACGTCGTACGTCGGTGCCGGAAGTGATCGCAACCGACACGGCTGACATCACGTAGTCGGTGGCGAAGTACGCCAGGGCAGCGAGCATCACCGCGGCGAGCTCACGCGGCGTCCCTGTGGCACCGCCCCCTGCGGCCGTCAGGACAGCGAGGGCCAGGGAACCGGAAATGATGCCGACGCCTATGTTGAACGCTTTCGAGGTCCACCGCTTGCCCGTGGTCAGCTGCGTGACCGTGACGCCGATCGACCAGATCAACAGCGCGTCGTGCGGATCGAGCGTGCACAGCAGGAACATCAGGATGCTGGAGTCGAAGCCGACCTCGATGCCGCCATAGCGGTTGTCGACGACCAACGGGAAGCGGGCAACGACCACGATCAGGGGTACGCCGACCAGCGCGGGCACGGTGAGCGTCAGCTCGTCCTGCGCCACGACCACGGCTGTCGCCGCGAAGATCGCGAGGCCGACACCGCAGACCGCGAGGTCGAACCACCGGCCACGGGATTCGCTCGGCGTCGTGGAGGTGGTCGTGGTGGCCATGCGAGATCTCCGACTGCAGGTGACAGGGCTGCGGCCATTCTTGGGCCTGGGGTGAGCCCTGCTACCGCGATCGCGGCAAGCATGGCCGATCGGACGGTGCCCCCGTCCGTTAGGACTAGGCGGACCGCGACGGTTGAGCCCTCCGGACGGCAGAGGCAGCGTTGGGGCTCCGAACCCGATGAGGTCACGCGGCCGAGCTGCCGGTCGCGCCGGATAGCTGCGTGGGACCCGGTCGGGGCTGGTCCGAGGCAACCGAGTCTGTCGTTGGGTTTCGGTGTTCCGCGGTGATGGTGGTCGGTTTGCCGACTGCGTCTGGGACGTAGCCGAGCGAGCAACCGTGGTCGTGCCTGGAGCGGCAAGGATGCTGGTGAGGCGCTCGGCCCGGTCAGACAGACCGAAATCCGGGGGGCCGGACGATCCCCATCGCGGGTACTTCAAAATCTCAAGTGATCCCTGTTGAAAGTCAAGCGACGTGGCAACTAGCCTCCCAACATGCGCTCTTACGGCCAGTACTGCTCCGTCGCGAAGGCCCTCGACATCATCGGCGACCGCTGGACGCTCCTGGTGATCCGGGAGCTCCTCCTCCAGGGCGGGTGCCGCTACACCGACCTGCTCACCGGATTGCCCGGCATCTCCACCAACCTGCTCGGCGACCGGCTCAGACAACTCGAGGCCAACGGGCTGGTGAGACGGGAACCGGCGCCGGCCCCGGTAGCCACGACGCTTTACCACCTCACCGACCACGGACGAGAGCTCGAGCCGGTCATCCGCGCGCTCGGACGCTTCGGGGCCCGGTTCATGGCCGACCCCACCAGCGGCGACGAGCAGTTCCGCAGCCACTGGTTGGCCTTCCCGGTCTCGGAACTCCTCGAAGACACCGGGGCCGCTGAACCGCCAGCCCTCGTCGAGATCCGAACAGGGGACCGCCCCGTCTTCATCGAGCTGGCCGACGGTCGACTGGGGACGACTCTCACCGCGCCACGAGACCCCGATCTCGTCCTCGCCGGCGCTGCCCAGGTCGTGCTCGGCGTCCTCACCGGGCAACTCAAGCTGTCCGAGGCTCGCCAGCTGGGGCTGGAGACCCAGGGGCCGACCGCACCACTGAAGAGGCTGCGGTACCTCGGCCCGCGCGCAACAGGCACGGACAGCAACACCCCGGAGGACATCCCGGCATGACGAAACACCAGGCCACCGGCACCCGTCCGGCGTGGGTGGACGACGAGCTGTTCCCGTTCGAAAGCCGCTTCGTGGAGCTGCACGGGAACGTCGTGCACTACGTCGACGAGGGTTCGGGGCCGATCCTGCTGATGCTGCACGGCAATCCGGTCTGGTCCTTCGTCTACCGCGAGGTCATCGCCGTCCTGCGGGACCGGTTCCGGTGCATCGCCCTGGACCTTCCTGGGTTCGGCCTGTCCACAGGCGCCCCCGGATATCATTACCTGGCCAAGGACCACGCCGCGCTGATCGTGTCCTTCCTCGACCGCCTGGACCTCTCGCAGCTGACCCTGGTCGGTCACAACTGGGGCGGCCCGTTGGGCCTGTATGCCGCCCAGCAACGGCCGGGCAAGTTCGAACGCCTCATCCTGAGCAACACCTGGGCGTGGCCGTTGAACGGCGACCTGACCAGCGAGGTGTTCTCTCGCGGCATGGGAAGCCCTATCGGACGCGCGCTGATGAATCGGTTCGACCTGTTGGTCAAGTACTTCATCCCCTCAGCGCACAAGCGGCGGAAGCCATCCGAAGCCGAAATGGCGCACTATCGCGAGGCGATGCCCACGCCAGAGCGTCGTCGCCCCTCCACGGTGCTTCCCGGCGAACTCGTCGGCGCTCGCGAGTTCTTCACCGATCTCGCGGGCCAACTCGGCGCGCTCGAGCAGTTGCCGACCCTGATCCTGTGGGCCGACGCGGATCCGATCTTCACCGGCAAGTACCGAGAGCGCTGGGAAGCGATGTTCCCGAACGCGATCACGACGGTGCTCCATGGAGTCGGCCACTTCCTGCAGTCCGACGCACCAGAGGAGTTCTGCGAAGCCATCGAGACGTGGTGGGCCGAACTGGCCGGTGATGGCAGCAGACGTGGACCGGCTACATGAACGAACTACTCGACGAAGTCCTCACCGCACACGGCGGCGCTGAACGCTGGCAGTCCGTTTCAGCGATCACAGCGCAGGGACGCCTGGACGGCCTGCTGCCCAAGCGCTTCCCCGGCAACAGGCTGGCGAACTTCACCTTTCAGATCCAAGTCGCCGAGCAGCACACCGTCCTCCATGACTTCCCGCAAGCCGGCAAGCGCGCCGTGTTCGACTGGGGCGACGTGCGGATCGAAACCCATTCCGGCGAACGGCTCGACACCCGAACCGACCCACGTGCGGCCTTCTTCGGACTGAGCGGGATCCGCCGCAACGTCCACTGGGACCCACTCGACGTCGCCTACTTCGCCGGATACGCCTCTTGGAACTACCTGACCGCACCACTACTGCTCGCGCGCGACGACATCACCGTCACCGAAGGCGAACCCTGGCGGGAATCCGGGCAGCAATGGCGACGACTTCAGGCAACGTTCCATGCACAGATCGACACCCACTGCCAGCAACAGATCTTCTACGTCGACACCGACGGCCTGATCCGCCGCCACGACTTCGTCGCCGAACCAGTAGGGAAGTGGGCCAGAGCCGCCCTCTACTGCGACCAACACCGCCAGTTCGACGGACTCATCTTCCCCACCCGACGGCGCGTGTTCCCGCGGGGCCCGGGCGGCCGACTCCTGTCCCGGCCAACCCTCCTGGCCCTCGACTTCGACGAGATCGAGATCGAGCGCTGACCGGACGCAACCTCCTGCGACTCAGCTGAGCCAACCAGGCTTACTGACGAGGTGGGCCGGGCAGCGCGGGACGACGCACGCCTGGGGTGATCTGCGGGCATCACGCGGCGCAGCGCCCGCAACCTCACCGCACGCCCGGCGGCGCAGCGGCCACCTGGCCGCCGCGGTCACGGGCCGCCCTACGGAGCCTCAGCCTGGGCCGCTGCCAGCGTCGACCTGCTGAGCAAGGTACTGCTGGACCCCGACGCGCTCGACAGCGTCGAGCTGGGCCTCGAACCAGTCGGCGTGCTTCTCCTCGTCGCGGACCATCTCCTCGAAGACCGCCGCGGTGCCGTGGTCACCCAGGTCGTGGCACTCCTTGGCCGAGGCGTTGAACTGGGCGACGGCGACCTTCTCGCTCCCCAGAGCCAGCCGCAGCATCTCCTCCGGTGACTCCCCCACCTCGATCGAACCGAGCCGCTGCACGTTGGGGTGGCCGTCGAAGAGCAGGATCCGGTTGATCAGGTCGTCGGCGTCGCGCATCTCTTCGATGGACAGGTCGTAGAACACCTTGCCCAGCTTGGGGAGTCCCCAGTTGTCGAGCATGCGCGCGTGCAGGAAGTAGGTGTTGGTGACGGTGAGCTCATAGGTGAGCGCGTCGTTGAGAAGTTCGGCAACTCGAGGATCAACTGGCTGCACCTTGCACCTCCGCGATCACTGCTGGGGCTAGCCCTTCATGGTGGCACAGCAGACGCTTGAGCGCGAAGACGCACGACCCGCAGTCGCGACCGGCTCCTGTCGACTGGCAGACCTGAGACACCGTGCGCGCGCCGTCGTCGATGGCGCGCGCGATGGCTTGGTCGTTGACGACCTTGCAGTGGCAGACGATCACGAGGGCCTCGGGGAGATAGTGGTCCGGCCCCCGCCGGTGGCGGGGCCGGGCCCGTGCCGGTCAGGGAATGGCAGGTGCTTCGACGCCGAACGTCGTGGCGATGTCGGCGAGGATGTAGTAGGCACCCTGAAGGCTGACGGCCGTCATCCAGGTGGTGTCGCTGACCTCGGTGACCTTCGGCTCCAGGGGTTTCCACAGCGGGTTGTTCTCGAACGCCTGCTTGGTCTTGAGCGCCAGGCCTTCTTCGTCCTCGTAGGTGGTGACGAAGATCTTGTCGGCGTCGGCCTGCTGGATGTTCTCCTCGGAGATCTCCAGGGCGAAGCCGGTGGTGTCCTGGGGCTCGGGCCGGGCCAGCCCGGCGTCGTTGAGGACGATGCCGGAGTAGGTGTCGTTGAGGTACAGCCGGGTGGGGCCGTCGAGGAAGCGGGTGACCGAGATGGTCGGATGGCCGGCCTTCTCGTTGACCGCGGTGCCGACCTCGGCGGCCGCGGTCTCGTAGGCAGCGATCTTCTGCTCGGCGAGCTCCTCCTCACCAACGGCCTCGGCGAGCAGCCGGATGTTGTCCTTGAACGTGGCGCCGGTGGTCTCGCTCATGATCGTGGGGGCGATCTGGGACAGCTGGTCGTAGAGCGCTTCGTGGCGGATCTTGGCGCTGACGATCAGGTCTGGTTCGAGTGCGGCGATCTTCTCCAGGCTGGGTGCCTCGAGCTCGCCGACGGACTCGACGTCGGCGGCGTACTCGCCCCGGGCGTCGCCGAGGTAGTCGGGGAGGTCGGTGGAGTAGGCGCGGTAGGTGGTGATGCCCACGAGCTCCTTCTCGAGCAGCAGGGTGGTGTCGGCATAGCTGGAGTCCAGCGCGACGATGCGCTGCGGCTTCCCCTCGATGGTGGTGGTGCCCATCGCGTGCTCCACGGCGACACTTACGTCGTCGTCGTCGGCGTCGGCGGTGGCCTCGGCACCACAGCCGGTCAGGGCGAGTGCAAGGGATGCGGCGAGGGCTGTCAGGATCTTGGGGGACACGGTTCTCCTTCTAGGCGCCGGAACCCGGCGGGCCAGCGCGGCCTGAGCGATAATAAGGTAAGCATTGCCTAACCACCCTGCCACGGGCGGTGCAGCGATCGCCAGTTGAGATAGGTCACCTCATGCCAGCCACCCAGCGCCGGGCCTTGTCGCGCCGCCTCGCGGCCCTGGCTGCCCTGATACCAGTGGTGGCATTGACCTCCCTGGCGGTCGGGGCCAACCCGTCCAGCCCGGCCGAGCTCTGGCACGCTCTTGCGGCCCCGAGCGGCGAGGAAGCCGACGTCGTTGTCCGCACGTTGCGGTTCCCCCGCACGTTGCTCGGGCTGCTGGTCGGCGCCAGCCTGGGCTGCGCGGGAATCCTGATGCAGGGCCACACCCGCAACCCGCTCGCCGAACCCGGGCTGCTCGGGGTCAGCGCGGGCGCCGCCTTCTCCGTGGTGGTGGGGCTGCGGGCCGGGATCGTGGAGTCGCTGGTGGAGACCGTGTACGCCGCCGCCCTTGGCGCGCTCCTCGCCTCGCTGGCGGTCTATGCGCTGGCCCGACGCAGCGTGAGCGATGGCGGCCCCAGCCTGGTCGTCGCGGGCGCGGCGATGACGGCGTTCCTCACCGCCTTGACCTCCGCCGTTGTGCTGCTCGACGCACAGACCCTGGACTCCTACCGATTCTGGGCGGTCGGCTCCCTTGCTGGTCGGGGCCAGGACACAGCGCTGGTGATCGCCCCGTTCGCGTGCTGCGGCCTGCTCCTCGCCGTGGTCAACGCGCGCTCCCTCGATGTGTTGGCGCTCGGTGACGAGGTGGCGCGGTCGATGGGCCTGTCGGTCACGCGCGCCCGGGTCACCGGCCTCGCGGCGGTCACCCTGCTCACCGCGGCCGGCGTGGCCGCCTGCGGTCCGATCGCCTTCATCGGACTGCTCACGGGCCATCTGGCGCGGGCTCTGGTCGGCCCATCGTGGGTGCTGGCGCTGGTCGCCGGGGCGCTCACCGGCGCCGCACTCCTCGTGGCCACCGACATCATGGGCCGGCTGGTCGGTGGTCCGGGCGAGCTCCAGGTCGGAGTCGTTGCCGGCCTGGTCGGTGCCCCGCTACTGGTGTGGGTCGTGCGGCGACGGGGGCTCGTGCTGTGACGACCTCGACCCTCGTGGCGCCTCTGGAGCACGGAGCACGACCGGTGCGGGCGTCACGTCGCCGTCTGGCCGTGGCCACGGTGAGCGCAGGTGTCGTGTCGTTGCTGGGCGTACTGGTCTCCGCCAGCGCCGGGGAACTGCACGTGCCGCTCGGGAACGTGCTGAGCGCCCTCCTCCACCGGGGGGAGCCGCTCGATGAGCTGGTGGTCCTGGAGTTCCGGCTGCCGCGGATCACCGCAGCACTGGTCGTGGGTGCGGGCCTGGCGTTGAGCGGTGCGGTGCTGCAGTCTCTGGCCAGAAACCCGCTCGCCAGCCCGGACGTCCTGGGGATCAATGCGGGGGCATCGGTGGCTGCCGTCTCGGTGGTGATCCTCGCCGGCTCGGCAGGCGGGGTGTCCGGTTTCGCCGCCGGGGTCGGCCTGCCTCTCGCGGCCCTGGGCGGGGCACTCGGCTCCGGGCTCCTGTTGTACGCGCTGGCGATCCGCGGGCGGCGCCTGGACCCGATGCGACTCATCGTCGTGGGCGTCGGGCTCTCGGCCGCGGGCACGTCCCTGGTCAGCTGGCTGCTCACCCTCGGCGACGTCGCCCAGGTCGGGCCCGCCATCACCTGGCTGGCCGGGTCACTGCACGCCTCGACCTGGCCGAGGGTGATCGGCGCCGCCTGGGCGCTGGTGATCGCCACTCCGCTGCTGCTCATCTGGTCCCGGCGGATGGACGTGATGGTTCTCGGCGACGAGGCGGCGGGCGGCCTCGGCGTCGCCGTGGACCGCACCCGCGTGATGCTCCTGCTGGCCGCGACCGCGCTGGCCGCGGCGGCGACATCGGCAGCGGGTGCGGTCACGTTCCTCGCCCTGGCCGCACCGCAGCTGGCCCAGCGCCTGGCGGGACTGCCCAGACCGCCGTTGCTGGCCAGCGCGCTCACCGGCGCCGGGCTCCTGGTCTGGGCCGACCTGCTCGCCCGCCAGGGGTTGTCCTGGGCGGGCTTTGGCGCCACGGAGCTGCCCGTCGGCGTGCTCACCGCCGTTCTCGGCGCGCCGTACCTGTTGTACGTCGTGGCCCGCAGCCACGCCACCGGCCGAGGAGTGAGCTGATCGTGAAGGTGACCGACCTGTCCCTGGGGTATGGCGAGCGGATCGTCGTCGACTCGGTGAGCCTGGACATACCCCGAGGCGCGCTGACCGCGATCGTCGGGCCCAACGGCTCGGGAAAGTCGACCCTGCTGCGTGGCATGGCCCGGCTGCTTCGCCCCCAGAGCGGCTCGGTTTCCCTCGACGGAGTCGACATCTCAGACCTCGGCGGCAGCGAGCTGGCCCGTCGACTCGCACTGCTCCCCCAAGCGCCGCTGACGCCCGCCGGCCTCACCGTGGCCGACCTGGTGAGCCGAGGCCGGTTCCCACACCGCACGTGGTACCAGCGCTGGAACCACGCCGACGAACAGGCCGTCCGCGACGCCGTGGCCCGGGTCGGACTCCTCGACCGGCTCCACGACCAGGTCACCGAGCTCTCCGGCGGACAGCGCCAACGCGCCTGGCTGGCCATGGTGCTGGCCCAGGACACGCCGCACCTGCTGCTGGACGAGCCGACCACCTACCTCGACCTGGCACACGCCGTCGAGGTGATGGCCCTGGCCAGAACAGTGACACGCGATTCAGGCCGGACCGTCATCTGCGTCATGCACGACCTGACTCTCGCAGCACGCTTCGCCGACCACCTCGTGGTCCTCTCCCGAGGAGGGGTCGCAGCCGGCGGCACCCCATCAGTCGTGCTCACCGAAGCCCTGCTCAGCGACGTGTTCGATCTGACCGCACGCGTCCTGGTGATCGATGGGGCACCTGCCGTGGTGCCGACCCGCCACCTGTGAACGCCGCGCCCCTGCTCGAGTGACCTTCTGTGGCGAGCTCACCACGACTCCCGAAGCGATCCGGGTCGCCACGGGAGCGCGTCAGGCGAGGGAGCGCAGGGTCTGTGGATCGAGGATGGCGATGTGTCCGCGGCCGAGGCGGATCAGTCCCTGGTCGGCGAACTCGCCGAGGACCTTGGTCGTGGTCTCCCGGGAGGTGCCGGCCAGGGCGGCGAGCTGCTCGTGGGTGAGGCGGACCTGCGGTGGTCGGCTTCGGCCGAGAGTCTGCGGTGGGGTCGCGATGGTCGTCAGGGTGCCGGCGATGCGCTCGGGGACGGACTTGAAGACCGCGTCGGAGAGGCGCTGCTCGACCTCGGCGAGGCGGCGGCCGAGCGTCTCGGAGATCCGGGCGGCGATGCGCTGGTCGCCGAGCAGGAGCCGTTGGACGTCGGCCCTGGTCATCACGCAGACCACGACCTCGTCCAGGGCCTCGGCGAAGCTGTCGTGCATCTGCTGACCCACGATGACCATCTCTCCGAAGATGGTGCCGGGGTTGATGATCGCGGTCGTGAGTGCCCGGCCGTCGGCCGAGACCCGGAAGATCCGGATCCGCCCGCGCTTGAGGATGAACAGCGCCTCGACCGGTTGGTGCGGGGTGTAGACGAGGGCTCCGGCCGCGTACGTCTTCATCGGGGCGGCCGCGGCCATCGCGGCCATCTCCTGTTCGTTGAGGTCGGCGAAGATGTCGACCTCCCACAGGCACCAGGTGCGTTCGGGGTTGCCGGCGGCTCGTTCGATATCGATGTCTTCCTCCCGCCGGCCGGGCGCCCATGGGCCGGGGCCGCTGGCCACTCGTTGCAGATCTACATTCACGCAGGTCGCGGACCCGGCGTCCAACGCTTCCACTCGATCCTCCCGCGTTCCGTGGTCCGGCCAGGCACTGCGCCTGGCCCGACCACGAACGTACGTCCGAGCCTGGGCCCGCGTCGGTGATCGGGCTTACAGAAGTATCCCGCGCCCAGGCGTTGACTCGCTGCGTCAGCTGATCCAGGACAGGAGTTCGACCATGAACCGGTTAGAGACAACGAGAGGCACCACGCCTCGGATGTCGTTGGGCCGCGCGCTGGTGATCGGTGCGATCGCAGGTGTGGTCGCGTCGGTTGCGATGGCGATATACGCGATGCTGGCCGCCTACACCAAGGACACGGGGTTCTTCACGCCGCTCTACCACATCGCATCGCTGTGGGCCTCCCAGGACACCATGATGGCCTCGATGCAGGACGGGATGGGTGGCAAGGACTTCCACTTCGAGTTCGGCCCCGCCCTCCTGGGCGCGGTGATCCACATGGTGACCGGAGCCATGTACGGGGTGATCTTTGCGCTCGCGGTCGCCCGGCTCCCGCTCGCCAGGGCGTTGCTGGTCCTCGCGGGTGTCCTGTGGGGCGCTCTGGTGTTCGTGATCAGCGCGTTCATCGGCCTGCCCGTGGCGGCAGCCGTCTTCGACAGCGGTGACCAGATCACCGACATGGCCGAGATGGCCGGCTGGGGGACCTTCTTCATCGAGCACCTGATCTACGGCCTCGTCCTGGGCGTCCTGCTGGCGATCAGCCGGCGCCCGACCCCGACAGCGAGCCACAACGGCTGAGAAGCCTGGCCAGGCGAGCCATCGCCCGGGCGAGCGACGCTCACCGGACGCTGGTGGCCCGCTCGCTGACGCTCTTCTCTCGGCGAGTGACCGGCCACGGCGTCCTCCCAACTCCTCCCCACCAGGCCCCGACGACCCCGACGGGTGCATCGGCTGCACGCCCTCGGTCGGCGTCAGGCACGGTGGAGCAGAAGGTGAGGGCGCCCACAGTCCGAGTCACCATCTCTACGCCACGATGGCCGGGTGCCCATGCCGCCTCCGCCCAGCCCTCCCCCGCGGCCGAGTGCGGGGGTGGCGTGGTCCTCGTGGCCGCAGGCAGTGCGCCTGCTGGTCACCGGGGCGACGTTCCGCACGTCGTTCCCGGTGGCGCTGGTAGTCGGCAGCCTGCTGTGCGCGGTCAACCAGGGCGCCGCCTTGGCCGCCGGTGACCTCGACGTGGCGACCCTGGTGCGAGTAGCGGCCAACTACGCCATCCCGTACGTCGTGTCCAGCATCGGTTTCCTCAGCGCGCACCGGGTTCGGCCGACGCGCTAGCGGCTAACGGGAGTGATCACTGGTGTCCGCGGCCTCGTCGGCCGGCCGACCGCTGCGGTCACGTCGCGGCATGACGGCGGCCAGCAGCAGGATCACCAGGGCGACCAGGAAGTCGAGAGCGCCCATCGCCTGGGCGTGGTCGGCGAGCCACTGCCGCAGCTCCGCGGCGGCCGTGACGACCGGGTCGGATCCGGCGCCACCACGGAGCACCCTGAGCTCCTTGCGCCGTACCACGCCACGTAGGCACCTAGGTCGATCGCAGCCGCGGGTTTTGTCGTGAGGCGACACGCATTCGTGATGCCGTGACAGACGTGGGTCCGCGAGGCGCAGGCCTCTCCGTGGGCGGCCAGGCGTCCGCCCTCCGCCGCGCGAGACGTACCGAGTCCGGCAACGCACCCACCATCGGCATGCACCAACTCGGGATCAGCAACCTCCGTGATCGCCCTGCGGACGAGGTCGATCCCTCTGGATGACGGGCGGAGGGGGCTTCGGCCGGTTCCCGATGAAGCAGTCCCGGGTCGTACGAGGCCCGGGACGGGCGCAGCGCAGAGGTGCCTGCGGTGCGCCCCCGGCCAGGCTGCAAGCCGCCCGCGCCGATCCCGTCCGCGCGCACGATCAGAATCGTCGCCGCTGCTGGTCTTCGTCGTCGGAGCCGAACCGCCGAGCGATCGAAGCGCGGCTGGGCACTCGGGGCGGACCGGGCACCGGGTACAGGCGCGAGCCAACTTGCGATGACTCTTGCGCTCCTCACGGCAGAGGAGTCGAATCAGCCTAGCCGGGTCATCACCCGGAATAGCTCGAGAAAGGCGGCATCCATGTCCACAAGACGAGGTCTCCTCGCCGCAACCGTCTTCGCCGCGTTCGCGCTCGGAGCGGTTCCCGCAAGCGCCCACGATCCCGACGACGGCGGCGATCACCCGCCGACGGGAGGTGGGGGCCCTGACCTGCACAGCGAGAACATGACGTTGGAGCAGAACCTGCCCAAGGTCGGCAACGCCACCCAGTCGGACCTCGCGTTCCAGGGCGACTACGCCTACGCCGGTGCGTTCGACGGGTTCCGGGTCATCGACATCTCCGACCCCGCGAACGCACAGCAGGTGAGCTTCTTCCCGTGCAACGGCGGTCAGGGCGACGTCTCCGTCCGGGGCGACCTGCTCTTCTCCTCCGTCGACTCACCGCAGAGCAGCCCGGCGTGCAACAGCACCAACGTCGCCAATGCGGCGGTCCCCGGCGCATGGGAGGGCGTGCGCATCTTCGACATCAGCGACCCGGCCAACCCCTCGCACATCACGTCAGTGGCGACCGACTGCGGCTCGCACACGCACACCCTGGTGCCGAGGGGCCAGGGAACGGTTTTCGTGTACGTCTCCTCCTACGCGCTCACCACCCCCTCCATGGGACCCAACTGCGAGCAGTTCCACGGAAAGATCTCGGTCATCCACGTGCCGATGGACGACCCGGCCGACGCCCGGGTGATCTCCGAGCCCGCGGTGAATGTCGCCGACTTCGACGACGCCCGGCTCGAGTTCACGGCGCCGGTCCTGCAGGACACCAACGGCTGCCACGACATCTCGGTCATCACCCCGCTGCGACTGGCCGCGGCCGCGTGCCTGAGCGAGGGCCAGATCTGGGACATCTCCAACCCGGTCGCCCCCAGATTGCTCGAGCGACTCACCACGCCGCAGGTGAGGGCCTGGCACTCCGCCGCCTTCACCTGGGACGGCCAGCGGGTCGCGTTCGGTGACGAATGGGGCGGAGGCGTGCTGCCCCGGTGCCGTGAAGGGGACTCGTCGGAGTCCGGCGCGGTGTGGATGTACGACGTCGGCTCGGGGAACGAGCTGGGTAGCTACAAGCTGCCACGGGCCGAAACCGGAGTGTGCACGATGCACAACTTCAACTTCGTGCCCGGCATCGACCGCGACATCCTGGTGTCCTCCGCCTACACCGCAGGCACCACGGTGGCGGACCTCACCGACCCGGCGGCACCTGCCGAGATCGCCTTCTACCGACCCGGTGACCCGATCGCGGCCAACGCCTGGTCGAGCTACTGGCACAACGGGTTCGTCTACGCCAACGACATCAACCGCGGCGTCGACATCTTCTCGGTCGACCACCCCGCCCTCGTCGGGGCGGCGAACTTGAGCCGGGACAACCCGCAGACCCAGGAGCGACTCTTCCGCTGAGGGCACACGTCCGGCCCGGCCGCTGGTAGCGGTCGGGCCGGACGAGCCGTCCGGTTCCACTGAGAGGGCCTCGTCGCTGTCCCGCTCGGCGAACACACCCAGCAGTACGGTCTCGTCCGACGAGGCTATTCAGGCACGAGCTTCCAGATGTCGCCGACGCCGTCGGCTTGACCCGACCTGCGCTGTATCACGATGTCAAGAACAAGGGAGATCCTGGAGAGACTCGTTGCCGAGGTCACTGTCGTCGCCGCGACCGATATCGCGGAGATTGCCCAACGAGTTGAGCTCTCCCCGACCGAGCGAGTCCGCGACGTAGTGCGCCGGCTGGCGAGACGCCAGGGTGAGCAAGGCGAGCTCTTTCGATTGTTGCTCCGCTCCGAGGCCGACCTTCCCGACACCGTGACCGAGTCCTACGACAGGAATCGCCGCGCCGTGCTCCACTCCTTGACGGAGGTCATAGAGCAGGGCATAGCTCACGGTGAGTCTCGTCCCGCCAATCCGGCGATCGCTGCCCCCGGCATCATCGGGACCATCAACTGGTGGCGTGGTGGTATCACCGCGGGTCTCGTTTCGACCTCGATGCAGTCAGCTCTGAACTCGCGGAGCTGACCGCGCACGGCCTCGCGGGAGAGCAAGGCCGACTCTCCAGCACAACTCCACTCGACGTTGTCGGGAGCCTGAGACGCGAGATCGATCGGCTCGAGCAGCTGCTCAGAGACGCCTGATCTGGTCGCCGCGGCGTACCAGCGCTCCAACTTCGCGACAGCGAAGTGCTCGAACGGCCACCCATGACGGCACTGGGTCGAGGCGGCCAGTCGGGGCCGCCGTCAGTCGGCGGGAGCTGATCTGGGGTGGCGAGCCCCCGCCAGAAGGGTCGTGCCGGCGGACCGCCGGTGGCGGGTCAGAGCGGAGAGGCCAGCGGCTGACGCGTTGCCGCGCCGCGACGCCTCGATTCCCTCCTGTGCGCGCCCGTCCGGGGTCACGGTGTGTTCGTCGATCCACGCCAGCAGGCCGGCCAGCCGGTAGCGGATGCTGCCGCCGACCTGGACTGCGCGCGGTCCGTAGCCGCGGCGGCGGGATCGCCACCTGCGCAGGGTGGCGACCGGGACGCCCGGGAGCAGGGCCGCCTCGTCCGAGGTGAGGAGGCGGTAGGCGGCGAGACCCTCCGGCAGCGCGGCGGATGCAGGGGCTGCCCCGCAGGTGTGTCCGGCCGCCCAGACCGTGTCCCCAGACACCGGCCGGATCCGCCCCCTGTGCCGCACGGGCGGAGCCCGAAAGTGGCACACCAGGTGTGAACGCAGTCGTCCAAGTGCCGATGACATCCGACGCTACCGAGACCTCAGCTCGACTGCACCTGTGAGAGCCAGATTTGAGCCTCAGGATCACCCGGTCGGGCCGTGGGTCTCGACGAAGCCGCGGGGGGTCAGGATCAGCGGCCGATCGAGCTCCAAGGACAGGAAGTGCTGGTCGCCGGTGACGATGATGTACACGGACGCCGCCAGCGCCGCGTCGACGATGGGCTGGTCGTCCGGATCGGAGATCGACACGCTCGACTCCCCCTGCCTCGCCAACTCGAACTCGATCGCGGCCAGGACTCCTCCAGTGCCGAGAGCAGGTCCGGGCGCTTCAGTTCAACGACCTCATGCAATTCGTCGATGATCCAATCGGTCAAGACCAGCTGATGCTCGTCCAGTACGAGAGTCAGGGCCTGCGACCGTGTCGAGCTGAGATGACGACGTTCGTGTCGACGAGAACCCGAGTCACGAAACGCGACCACGTACCTCATCGACGAGCGCCTGGACGTCATCCTCGTCACTGGCTCCAAGGTCGGCAGCAGCACCGGCGAACGCAGCCTGAACCTGCCCAAGCGCCGACAGCTCAGCCTTGGCCACCACGACCTCGCCGTTCGGCTTCTCCAGGAAGAGCACCTTGTCGCCCGGAACGAGGTGCAGCCGGCGACGCACCTCGGCAGGCACCGTGATCTGACCGTTCGCGGAGAGTTTCGCGAGATTCATGCCAGCCCTGCCCATTCTTGAGATCTACTGAATCCTTGAGTCCCACTGTAGCCACTCCAAGCTCGAAGCACGAGGCACGAGGCACGAGGCACACACGGCACCATCGTCAGAGCCAAGCTGCTCTCCCTCGGCGATGTGGAAGCGCTGGGGCTCCGAACCCGATGACGGGCACGCGGCCGGACTGCCGGGTCGCGCCACACGCCCCTCGGCGTGCGGGGAACCGCGTCACACCAGATAGACGTAGCCCGTGGGCAGCCGCTCGGCCACTAACCGGGGCGGCGGATTCGAGGGTGACTCGGTAGCCGAGAGCCTCGCGGTTGCCGGATTCGCAGAGAAGTATCGGGGTCGGACTTACGAGCCGCGACTCGTCGGTCAGGGCTCTTCCAGGTCCGGTAGGTCCGTGCGGCGATCTGGCAGCCCTAACGCAAGGTGGTGAAAGTCCTACTGCGGTCGAGGAGACTCGAGCCGCATGCGTCCCGGACGTGTGGCTGTCAGGAGTCCTCGAACACCAATACCGACCGGAGCGCGGTCCCTTGCCAAAGGTCGGCGAGCGCCGCCGGCAGACCCTCGAGTGGGATGTGGGCACTGATCATGCGCTCCAGATCCAGGCTTCCGTCCCGCCAGTGCTGGATGATCCGTGGAAAGTCCCGGCGGATGTCGGTGCTGCCGAAGACCGATCCCACGAGGTGCTTCTCCCCCGCGTACAGTTCGTAGGGGCTGAAACTGACCGCCTCGTCCTTGGGGCCGACCCCGACGATCACTGCTGTCCCGCCGCGACGGACGACCTCGTACGCTGCCCGGATCGTCGAAACTGCGCCGACGGCTTCGATCGCGACGTCGAAGCCACGCCCGTCGGTCAGGTCTCCGACGGTCGTGGCCAGGTCGGCAGGGTCGACGGCGTGCGTCGCTCCGAGGGTCATCGCGGCCTCACGTTTGGCGGCAACGGGGTCGACCGCCACGACCGTGGCCGCCTCCGCGACACGGCAAGCCTGGACGGCGGAAAGCCCGACGCCGCCGCATCCGATTACCACGACGCTCGCACCCTTCTCAACACTGGCGGTGTTCATCACCGCGCCCACGCCAGTGGAGACGCCGCAGCCGACAAGGGCACCGACCTCGTAGGGGACGTCGTCCGGCAGCGGAACCAGGTTGTGGTCGGAGACCAGGATCTCCTCCGCGAACCCTCCGCAGCCGGCCTGGGCCCACACCTCGCCCGAGGCGCGGCGATAGCGCGGGAACCGGTACTCGTCGGTGAGGTTGAACGTACACAGCTGCGGCTGGCCGGACGTACAAGGCAGACACCGACCGCACTGGGGCACCCACGAGACGATCACCCGGTCGCCGGCCGACACCCTGGTGACATCAGGTCCGATCTCGACCACGTCGCCGGATGATTCGTGGCCGATCACGACCGGGGTGGGGAGCCCGAGTCGTCCCGACACTGCGGAAAGGTCGGAGTGGCAGACGCCGGCGGCGCGCACTCGCACCCGGACGAAGCGTCCCGTGACCGGCGCGAGCTCGAGGTCGTCGCGGAGGTGGAGGCCGTCGAGGCCGGGATGCTCGAGCACTGCTGCACGCATGATGATTCATCTCCTTTGGTGGTCCGGATGGTTCGGCTGATGTCGGGATGGACGCTGCGGGTCAGGGTGCCGGTGGAATCCGGTCGAGCCACGGCTGCGGGGGATGGTCGGCGGGTGGGATCTCGGCGTAGGTCCGGCTCCGCACGGCGGCGGCACCGACGATGCTGCTCACCGAGGCCTCGCCACGTTCGGCGAGATGCTCGCGGACGCCGCCGATGAGGGCGCGCAGGACTGACGGCCCTTCCTGCCAGACGAGGTCGACGACCTCGACGGCGCTTGCTCCGCTGATGAGGAAGCGGATCACGTCGTCGACGCTACGTGCACCGTTGGTGCCGACTAGGGGCACGTCGAGGGCCGGGTCGCGGAAGGCCTTGCTGATCGCGAAGAGGCTCAACGGCAGGCACCACGGCCCGCCGATGGCACCCCACGACCCGAGCACCGGCTGGTAGGTGTCGACATCGGGCAGGAAGCCGTTGAACCTGCCCATCATCGTCACCGCGTCGGCTCCGGCGTCAGCGGCCGCGCGAGCGAGTTCGCCGATGTCGGAGGCAGTGCCAGGGAGCTTCACGAGCAGTGGCTGGTCGCTCACGCGCCGTACCGTGTCGACAGTCTGCCGCACCGCATCGGCCTCGGTCAGTTGGCGCACCGCGCCGGTCGGTGCCTCGCGGCCGTGAGGTGCGCCTACGTTCAGCTCGACTGCCTCGACCACCGACCACAGCCGGCCGGCGATCTGTGCCGCGCCTTCGGGGCTGGCCACGGTGATGCTGCCGATAACCGCGCTGCCTGCGGCTTGTGCGCGCGCCTCGGCTGAGTTGAGCATGGCCACCCACTCCTCGAGGGTGGCCTGGGCGAGGCCCGACCTGTTCAGCAGCGAGGCTTCACGCGCCGGCGATCCGGGTCGCCGGTCGGGCCCGATCCACGCGTAGTCGGCAATGGCGAGCTGGTCGCGGGCCGCCTGCGTCTCGTTGATAGACTTCGCGACCACGGCGCCTGCTCCGGCCTCCGCACATGCCACGATGCCGCGCCAACTCATCGTGAGCTCCGAGGAGCCGACCCACACAGGGTTGGCGGCCACGAATCCACCGACCGTCGTCGTCAGGTCCGCCATTTGCAGCACCTCATCGCAGCCCCCCAATCGTTGCGCGGAGCGTGCGGCTCGCAGCGCCGATCAGCGCTAGGTCGGAGGAGACAACGACGTATCGGTAGCCACGTTCGACGGCCCACTGTGCCCCTTCCGGGGTCCCGGCGAATGTCCCCAGGTGGACACCGGTTCGTCTCGTCGACTCCTCCACCGCCGCGATCACGTCCGCCGCGGCTCCGCCAGTGACGGTGCCGGGAGTTTGTGCGGCGACCGAAAGATCGGTAGGTCCGATGAAGGCCACGTCGAGATGCCGGACGATGTCGTCGAGATCGTCTTCGTACTCCACGGTCTCGAACTGACCGACGACCAACGGTGCGCTGGTGTGTTCCGCCAGGTAGCTGTGGAGATCGGTGGCGCCGTACTTGGCGGCGGGCTGGGAGAGGCTGATGCTGCGGTCACCGACCGGCTGGTAGCGGAGTGAAGCCCTCAGCCCGTGGGCGAGACGCGCCGAGGTGACATTCGACAGTTGAATGCCGCTCGCGCCTGCCTCCAGAAGGCGGTTGGTGAGCGCGTGGTCGGGTGCCCCGAGCCGCACCAGGGTCGGTACGCCGTTGGCGCGGGCGGCGAGGAGCGTCTCGCGTACCTCGGAGTACGCCGACTGGCCGTGCTCCAGGTCGAGGACGATGAAGTCGAACCCGGCCATCGCCATGAGGTCGATCAGCTCGGGCCGGGCCAGCTTCACAAAGGTCCCGACCAGGGGATGCTCCTCCAGTGCGGACCGCAGCTCGTGACCAGTGTTCACGCGGTCAGCCCCGCAAGTCGCCCTGGGTTGTCCACGACCATCATCCGGATCTGCTCCTCAGTGATGCCCCGGTCGAGGAGGTCGCCGATGACCCGGTCGTAGCCCTCGACCGGGAGTGGGTTGTCGAGCTGGCCGAGGTCGGAGCCGAGGAGCGTGTTCTCGGCGCCCAGCAGGGTGATCAGACGCACGAGCTCGTCGGGTTCCCAGTTGCAGAACGTGGACCGGTCGTCGTACATGCACAGCGAGTGCTCGACCACGGCACCCAGATCGATCCAGCGCCGCACCAGGTCCTCATCGGCCTCGATCACGAAATTGGGATGGTTGACCAGGAGACGAGTGACTCCACGGTCCCGCGCCGCCTCCAGCACGGCTGTGGCCTCCAGGGGCGACATGTGGCCGGTCGAGAGGATCAGGTCGTGCGCGGCGACGAGATCGAGGATGTCATGGGCCGCCGGGACTAGCTCGTCTTCGTCGTCGATGACCACGATCGGATCGCCGACGGTGAGCGCGTGGTCGGTGGAGGGGAACCGGAGCTCGTCACTGTGGGCGCAGATGTGGCGGTCGGAGGAGATGGTGGGGAACCACACGATCCGGCCGCCCCGGTTGACGGCGAGCTCCACTGCCACGGGGTTGAGTCCGCCGACGTAGTTGTTGAGCGCGACTCCGCCCAGCACGGGAAGAGGGAGCGGCCCGTCCGACGATTCCACGGCCGCGATGTCGGTGAGCATGCTGTGGTGGTGTGACTTGACCAGGATGGCGGCGAAACCGGCTGCCGTCGCCTGGTCGGCCGCCTCGCGAATTCCGATGCGTCGTGGGAAGGGCGAGGGGCCCGGGTGAACGTGCAAGTCCACGGCCCCGTGGACGAGATCACGCACTCGCTGCTGCATCCGGAACCTCCAAAGTTCTGAATAGTAGAAACGTCATTCTGTTGATTGGGACTTCTGGGACAGTACGGCGTCGGATCGATCTAGAGCAAGGGGGTTGACAGCCGTTTCTGCGATGGACAAGACTCGCAGTTGCGACATGAATGGAATCCCGATTCCGCATTCTAGAACCCAGGAGATTCTGTGGATGGCCCCGATCTCACTTCCGGAGTCGAGGAGCTCGCGCCCGGCGCGGCCCCTGGACCTAACGGCGCGGGTCGAGCGGATTTGCAGGTCGTCGCCCGCGTCGCGACCCTGCTCCGGCTGATCACACCCAACCAGGCGACCATCGGCCTCACGGAGGCCACCGAGGCGCTGGGCCCGGGGGTGAGCAAGTCCACAGCGCACCGCTACCTGAACTCTCTGGTCAATCACGGATTCCTCAAGCGCGTCGACGGCACGCGATACACCCTCGGCGCGCTGGTGGACCAGCTCGGCGTCGTCGCCGCCAACCGTTGGCGGGTCATGGAGGTCGCCGGCCCGGTCATGCAAGAACTCGCCACCGGTGCCCATCAGACGGTCGTCCTCAGTGTGTGGGGTGGGATGGGGCCGGTGATCGCACGCGTCACCGAGGACACCTCGCAGGTGGTTCACATCTCGGTGAGTGTGGGCAGCACTCTCCCTCTCGAGTCGGCTCAGGGGCTGATGTTCCTCGCGCACCTCACGAACCGCGACGCCAGCCGCCCCCTTGTCCAGCTGCTGCCGCCTCAGCAGCTACTGGCCATGCAGGACCGCCTGGAGCAGATCCGGGCCGACGGGATCGCCAGCCACGAGCAGATGGTGGCGGGTGTTCGAGCCATGGCCGTCCCGGTCCTGGAGCGCGACGGCACGATCGTCGCCACGCTCGCTGTCGTGGGCACGTTGAACTCGGTCCCCGCGGACACGTCGAGCGGAGTGGCCCAGGCGCTCACGCGGTCCGGAAAGCAGCTGAGCCGGCTCGTCCAGGGCCACACCGAAGAGGGCTGACCTTCCACTTCCGCGAGTCATCGACGAAAGGCACTCCATGCTCAACGAGCAGCTGTACGGCAAAGTCGTCAACTTCTACGACCTCGACCAGGAGGAGGTCCGTCCGGGGGTGAAGCGCTCGGCGTACTCCACCGACGAAGTGATGCTCGTGATGAACGTGCTCACCCAGGGCATGGATTTGCGCCCCCACGTGCACGAGGACTTCGATCAGCTGGCGATGGTGACCCGCGGCGAAGCAGATTACTACTTGGAGGACACTCCGCATCGCCTGAGGGAAGGCTCGATGCTGCTGGTGCCGGCCGGCACCTACCACCACGCCGTCCCCGTCTCCGACGAGGTTCACAACCTCGATCTCTTCTTCCCCCCACGAGGGGACTATCAGCACCTGGTCGACTACGTGAGGGCGCTGGCATGAGAAGGCGGCTCGAGCACTACATCGACGGGCATTGGGTCGCGGCCAAGGGTCCGGATATCCCCGTGCACTCCGCCCGGACCGGCGCCGTCTCCGGCGCGGTGCCCGCGGGCACCGTCGACGAAGTGGAGACCGCGGCCAGCGCCGCGAGGCGCGCGTTCGGCCCTTGGTCGCGGACGACGGTGGAGGAGCGGGCACGTCTGCTACACGCCGTTGCCGACGGGATCCGCGCCCGCGCGGACGAGATCGTCGCCCTGGTCGCCGAAGAGATCGGCTGCGTCGAGCAGACCGCCCGGGCGATGCAGGTCGGTGCCGCGGCGCACGCCTTCGACGACGCCGCCGCCCAGGCGGTCGACGTGTTGAGTCCGCAGCAGCTCGGGAACAGCCACGTAGTCCAGCAGCCCATCGGGGTGGTCGCTGCGATCACGCCGTGGAACTTCCCCCTCTACCAGGCCGCACTAAAGATCGGCCCCGCGCTGGCGGTTGGCTGCACCGTCGTCCTCAAGCCCAGCGAAGTAGCGGGACTGACCGGGCTGGTCCTCGGCGACGTGTTGCATGAGGCCGGCATCCCGGCGGGCGTGGTGAACATCGTGTCGGGGTACGGCCCTGAGGCTGGTGAGGCGCTCGTCTCCCACCCCGAGATCGACGTGGTCACGTTCACCGGCTCTGACCGAGCCGGGGCGCGGGTGGCCGAACTGGCGGGGGCGAACGTGAAACCGGTGACCCTCGAGCTGGGAGGCAAGAACGCCCACCTCGTCCTCGAGGACTGGAGGCTCGAGGACGCCGTGGCCTACAGCGTCACGAGCGCCTTCGGTAACAACGGACAGGTCTGCGCCGCCCTGAGCCGACTGGTCGTGCCCCGCACTCTCCTGCCCAGGGTGGAGGACCTGGTCCGAGAGGCCGTGTCTGAGCTCAGCCTCGGCGACCCGCTGGAGCCAGGCACCCGGATCGGGCCGCTCACCTCCGCCGCGCAGCGCGACAGGTTGCGCGAGATCCTCCACCGGGCCGTCGAGGACGGCTCGACGGTCCTCGTCGGCGGACCAGACGTCGCCCCGGCGGTCCCGGCGGGACTGGAGGGCGGGTACTGGGCCACTCCCACGGTCTTCACCGACGTGCCGCCCTCGGCCGTGATCTCTCAGGAGGAGGCGTTCGGACCCGTCCTGGCGATCATCCCCTTCGACGGCGACGACGACGCGGGAGTCGAGGTCGTGAACTCCACGCGCTACGGCCTCAACGCCGCGGTGTGGTGCAGCGACCCGCACCGCGCGGAGTCAGTCGCGCTGCGTCTGAGTGCCAGCACCGTTTACGTCAACGCCGGCGCCTTCAACCCTTCGGCACCGTTCGGCGGGACCAAGGGTTCCGGCTTCGGGCGCGAACGAGGCGCCTGGGGGCTCCACGAGTTCATCCAGACCAAGTCGATCCAGTTCTGAACAAACAGCCCTCACTTCACCGACCGGAGGAACACCATGCCCACCACGCCACGTCGCGCTCTCGCCGTTCTCACCGCAACCAGCCTGCTGGCCGTGTCGGCCTGCGCCGCGGGAGCCTCCGACGACACGCTCGTTTACGCCTCGTACGGCGGGCCGTTCCAAGAGGCCCAGGCCAGCGCTTGGCAGGAGGGCTTCACCGAGAAGACCGACATCACGTTCGAGAACACCAGCCCTTCGGACATGGCGCAGATCCGGGCGATGGTCGAGGCAGGCAACACGTCCTGGGACGTGGTGGACACCAACGCCTACTTCCCGAACCAGTTCTGCGGCACGTACTTCGAGAAGCTCGACCTGAGCAAGATCGCCACCGACCAGTTCGAGCCCGGCAGCGTCAGCGACTGCGCCGTCCCGGCCGAGCGCTTCGCGCTGCTGTTCGTCTACAACAATGCCAGTTACCCCGACAAACCGCCGACGTCCCTGGCGGACTTCCTCAACACCGAGAAGTATCCCGGTCGGCGCGCCATGACCCGTGAGGTCTCCACCGGCCTGCTGGAGTCCATGCTCATCGCCGACGGCGCTCCAGCCGACGACCTGTACCCGCTCGACCTCGACCGCGCGTTCTCAGCACTCGACAAGATCCGTGACCAGACGACCTTCGCCGAAAACAACGGTGCGCTGCAGCAGCTCCTGTCCGACGACCAGGCCGACATGGCGCTGATCGTCAGTGCGCGGGCCCTCACGGTGGCACGCGACGACGTGCCGATCGAGCCGGTCTGGGGCACAACGGTGACGACCTTCAACTCCTTGGCCGTCCCCAAGTCGGCGCCGAACACCGAGGCCGCCGAGGACTTCATTGCCTACGCGACCCAACCGGAGCAGTCTGCCAAGTTCGCCGAGCTCTCCGGGACCTCGCCGGCCAACCTCGAGGCGAAGCCACAGTACGACGACCTCGCCCAGAAGTTCGATGCGTTCGCCGACGACGGACGCACCGAGACCGTCCAGCTCGACGCCGTCTGGTGGTCCGAGAACGTGGACGACGTCCAGGCGCGTTTCACCGCCTGGCTCGCGGGCTGATGGCTGCCACCGTCCAGGTCGGTTCGACGGGGCAGCAGCCGGGCTCCCCGACTCCCGTCATGGCCGGATCGCGGAACCGGGGTCGAGCCGGACGCAGCATGCTGCTGCTGGCGCCCGCCGTACTGGTGCTGGCCGTGTTCTTCCTGCTGCCGCTCGCCGGGTCGATCTACCGCTCGTTCACGGATCCGGTCACCGGTGTCCAGAACTACACCGGTCTACTCAACGACGGCGTCACCACGGCTGTCGTGCTGCGCACGCTGGGCGTCGCCTCGCTCGTCACGCTGGTGACGCTGCTTCTCGCCTACCCCTATGCGTACGCGATGACCAAGGTGGGGCCGACGGGTCGCGCGGTGATGCTCACCCTGGCGCTGCTGCCGTTCTGGACGAGCCTGCTCGCCCGCAACTTCGCCTGGCTCCTGCTGCTCCAGGACCACGGTCCGGTCCAGCGGCTTTTTGAGTTCTTCGGGCGCGACGGGGTCGTCCTCTTCGGGACGTTGACCGGCGTCACCGTCGCGATGGCGCAGGTGCTCCTGCCGTACATGATCCTGCCGCTCTACAGCAGCATGCAGTCGATCGACCAACGGTTGCTGACCGCCGCCCGCGGCCTGGGCGCTCCTCCGGGCAAGGCGTTCTGGAAAATCTTCCTACCGCTGTCGATGCCCGGCGTCGTCGCCGGTGTGCTGCTCGTCTTCGTGCTCAGCCTGGGTTTCTACGTGACCCCGGCGCTGCTCGGCTCCCCGCAGCAGTCACTGGTCGCCCAACTCCTCGCCTCCCGGACACGCGAGCTCGTCGACTTCGGTGGCGCGGGCGCGCTCGGGACGGTGGTCCTCCTCATCGCCATGGTGCTGCTGCTCGTCATCTCCCGTTTCGGTCATGGCGGTGGCGCAGACACCGCAGCCGCTGGCGCGGGTGGGGCGCAGCACAGCACCATCACCTGGAGAGGTCGGATCTCGGTCTTCGTCGTCGGGTTCCTCCTCATGGCGCCCACCCTGGTCGTGATCCCGATGAGCTTCACCGCCGACTCCACCTTCCACTTCCCTCCCGAGGAGTGGTCACTGCGCTGGTACGCCAGCTTCTTCGAAACGGTGAAGTGGCAGCGAGCCCTACAGAACTCGCTTGTCATCGCTCTCCTCGTGAGCGTCGTCGCCACCGTGCTCGGCACAGCGGCCGCGCTGGCGGTCAACCGCGCACCCCAACGAATAGCCACCATTGCCGCATCACTACTGCGTTCGCCGCTCGCCGTGCCCAACATCGTGCTGGCCGTTGCGATCTACATGCTGTTCCTGCGCTGGGGACTGACTGGCACGATGCTCGGCTTCACCATGGCCCACACCGTGCTCGCCATACCCTTCGTCCTGATCGCGGTCAGTGCGTCCCTGGCGAGCTTCGACCGCCAACTGACGCGTGCCGGGGCGAGCCTCGGCGCGACTCCGTTCGCGACCTTCCGAAAGGTCATGCTCCCGCTGATCCTCCCGGGAGTTGCCTCGGGTGCGGTGTTCGCGTTCGTGACCTCGTTCGACGAGGTGGTGGTGGCCATCTTCCTGAAGTCGCCCAGGCTCACTACCCTGCCCGCACTCATGTACGACAGCGTGACGCTCGAGATCGACCCGACGATCGGAGCGGCATCCAGCATCGTCGTGGTCGGCACGAGTCTGCTCGTGATCATTCCCCAGCTCCTGCAGATCCGTCGGGTCAGAAAGAAGGCAGCATCGTGACCGGTCCTACAGCCAACGGCATCTACCTGACCGATGTCTCCAAGGACTACGGGAACGGCAAGCTCGCAGTCGCGGGAATCAACCTCGACATCGCACCCGGGGAGTTCATGACGTTCCTCGGTCCCAGCGGGTCGGGCAAGACCACCACGCTCAACATGATCGCGGGCTTCGAGGACCTGACCAGCGGCCACGTCGTCATCGCCGACACCGATGTATCGAACCTGCCGTCACACAAGCGCGACCTCGGCATGGTCTTCCAGAGCTACGCGCTCTTCCCGCACCTGACCGTGGAACAGAACATTGCATTCCCCCTGATCGAGCGCCGGGTGCCGAAGGCGGCGATAGCACAACGGGTCGCGGAGGTCCTCGAACTCGTTCAGCTCACCGGCTACGAGCGACGTCATCCCCGCGAGCTCTCGGGAGGCCAGCAGCAGCGCGTGGCCCTCGCCCGCGCGGTTGTCTTCCGGCCCCGGGCGCTTCTCCTCGACGAGCCCCTCGGTGCGCTCGATCGCAAGCTGCGAGCCTCGCTCCAGCTCGAGATCCGACGCCTGCACCGCGAGCTCGGGCTGACCTGTATCTTCGTCACTCACGACCAGGAGGAGGCGCTGTTCCTATCCGACCGGATCGCGGTCTTCAACGAAGGCCGCATTGAGCAGGTCGGGACACCCTCGGAGCTCTACGACAAGCCACAGACGCTGTTCGTCGCCCAGTTCCTCGGCGACTCCAACACCTTCGAGGGACACCGCAACGACGCCGGCGACTTCGTGTGGGGTGAGCACACCTGGTCGGCCCCGGACGCCGGCAAGGACAAGGGCCATCTCGTGGTGCGTCCGGAACGGTTGCGGGTCCACGAGACCGCGACGACACCTCCCGAGGGACACAACGAGCTCACGGCGGTCGTCCGGGCGGCCGTCTTCCTCGGCTCCCAGCGGCGGATAGAGCTGGAGTTCCCCGACGGCAGCCACGGCATCGCCACGTACGACGCCGGCAGCGAGCGTCGTCTACCCCAGGAGGGCAGCCAGGTCTGCGTCTCCTGGGACCCCCACTTCCAGCTGATCGTTTCCTGATGCCCGGCCACCGACCCGGGGCTCGCGCAAACTCCTCCGCCCTCGGGGTAGCAACGACCCTCCAGCAGGTCCGATGGTGCCGCCGCTGCGCGCAGCGTGCGCTGTCGGCGGAAGATCATTACGGCAGAATCGCTGCGACGGTGGTCGCCAAAGATCCCATCGGGCGACGGAGGCCCCAGATCGAAGACAACCACCTGTGGCTCCAGTGGTGGGTTCGTGAAGATCAAGCGCTCCGGCAGCTCCGCCCTTCCGGTTGCTCCTGATAAGCCGAACTTCTACGACTACACGAAGTTCGTATGGTTCTCCGAACCGGCTCGAGAGCTGTTGCCCCACCTGGCGCCTCCGCACTTCGACCAGGGCGGGACGGATCAGGTCATGGTCACCGCTGCCATTCCAGTGGCGGCGGACGGTGCGATAATCGGCATTGCGTGCGCCGAGGTCACGCTCGAACACATCGAACAGCTCATCGGCCCTGCCCTCGATGCCTTGCCAGTCCCAGCGGCATTGGTCACCCCAACCACTACCTCGCCGAGCAACCCGTCTTCGCACTTCTCACGCTCAGGGACGTCGGGTTCGCCAGGAACCTCGCCCACTCTCACGCCCTGGACAGCGATCACACCCGGGCCGAGCTGGTTAAGGACCACAAGCAGGTCGCCCCGTTCGCCGTCCTGCCGCGATCCACCAGCGTCTGGTCGAGAATGAACTCGTCGAGGCCGGCCCAGCACTACCGGCTCGCCGCCCGGGTCTAGCGAAGACGCGCAAACTCGCCGCGGGCAGCGACCAGCCTGCCGAGGTCGACGCCCTGATCGCGGACCTGCGCGAGACGCATCGCCGCCGTCCCCGGCTGCAGCAGGGTTCGACCGCGCTGAGCCCTGTCGGGCGCCAGGCGGAGCAGGGGCAGCGCCGAGGAGGCCCAAAAGTGGCACAAAAGTGTGAAACTCGAAATATCGCGACCTCCGGCCGGAAAACGAAGCACCCCGCCTGTCCTGTCTCCGCAGGTCAGGCGGGGTGTCGATCGCTCCCCCGGTTGGACTCGAACCAACAACCCTCCGGTTAACAGCCGAATGCTCTGCCAGTTGAGCTACAGGGGATCGCGCTGGAGAAGGTTAGCAAGGGCCAGCCGCCGCGCATAAATCGAGTCCCGCGCCAGCGCGGGACGGAGCGACCCGTCTCGAAATCACGGGGATTCAGTCGAGTCCGACGTCGCTCTTGGCCGCGGCCAACGTCTCGGCGGCCAGGCGCTGCACCTCGGGGTCGGTCGGGTCGACCCCGTCGTCGTAGCGGGTGTGCCAGGTCAGCCCGGTGTGCCGGCCGGGGGCACGCCGCGCGACCACCCGGAGGCCACGGTTCCCGGACACCGGGACGTGCCGCTGAAGCACCACGCTGGCGGTGACCCGTTCCCGAATCAGCTCGAGCAGCCGTCGTGGCTCCTCGGCCTCGAGCACGACGGAGTAGGGCTCGGCGTCGGTCTCCGCGATCCGGAGGGTGGAGGTCTCGCTGTCCCAGTCCGCCGCCTCGACGTTCTCCCACGGGATCCGGAACGGCAGGTAGAGAGCGTCGCGGGTGCCGCACACCGGTCGCCCGTCGGCGGTCATGGCCGAGGCCAGCGTGGTCTCACCCGGGGCGACCGCGATGCTCGGTCGGGTACGCCGCAGCCTCACTGGGTGCCCGCGATCCGGTCGCGCAGGGTCCGCCGGTGCTGCTCGAGCGCGGCGAGCTCGCCGAACATCTTGTTGTAGTCGGCGGCCTGCTCGACCGGGTTGGTCCGCTGCAGTCGCGACTTCACGGCCGCGATCCGGCGCAGTGCGGTGAGCTCGAGGAGCCGGATGACGTGGTGGGCGACGTACGCCGCATCCGGCTCCTTGGCGGTCAGCAGCGGTTCCACGCCGAGCGCGCTGATCGCCGACGAGACCTCCGGCTCGGTGGCGGCGTCGCGCAGCCGGTTGCCCCACCCGGGGTCCTCGGCGCCGGCCACGGTGCCGCCGGCGGCCGCCACCAGCTCCCACACCGCACGGTAGGTGGGATGGGTGAAGTCGTTGACGCCGATGTCGGCGGTCGTGCGGCCGATCGCCATCGGGTGCTGGATCACGAGCTTGAGCGTCTCCCGCTCGATCGAGAACCTCGGGTCGCGGAGGTCGGGCAGCGCACCACGGGACGGCCCGTCGGTGGGCGCCGGCGCCGGGCGGGTGGCGCCCCGGCTGACCCTGGCCACCTCGGCCTGCACGTCGACCGGGTCCATGCCGGTGAGCCCCGCGATCTCGCGCGCGAAGGAGCTGGTGGCGACCGCCGAGTCGCGGCTGCTGGTGACCAGCTTGGCCGCCTCGCGGACCGCCGACACCCGGCCGTCGGCGCGGTCCAGGTCGAACTGCCGGACCACGTTGCCGAGCACGAAGCGGTAGAGCGGCACCCGGCGGGCGACCAGCTCGCGCACCGCGGCATCGCCCTTCTTGATCCGGACGTCGCAGGGATCCAGCCCGTCGGGCTCGACGGCGACGTAGGTCTGGGAGACGAACTTGGTGTCGCCCGCGAATGCCTTGAGGGCGGCGTTCTGGCCCGCCGTGTCGCTGTCGAAGGTGAAGATCACCTCTCCGCGGAACTCGTCGTGGTCGTGCAGGAAGCGGCGCAGCACCCGCGAGTGCTCCTCGGTGAACGACGTGCCGCAGGTCGCGACGGCGGTGCCGACGCCGGCCAGGTGGCAGGCCATCACGTCGGTGTAGCCCTCGACCACGACGGCCTGCGACGACCGCGCCATCTCCCGGCGGGCCAGGTCGATGCCGTAGAGCACCTGGCTCTTCTTGTAGACGGCGGTCTCGGGCGTGTTGAGGTACTTCGCCTCGATCTTGTCGTCGTCGAAGATCCGGCGGGCACCGAAGCCCAGCACGTCGCCGCTGCCCTCGCGGATCGGCCACAGCAGTCGGCCGCGGAACCGGTCGTAGACCGAGCGCCCCATCGCCACCAGGCCGGCCGCGATCAGCTCCTCCTGGGTGAACCCCTTCTGCCGGAGATGCTTGAACAGCGCCTCGCCCTCGCGGGGCGCGAACCCGAGGCCGAAGGTGTCGGCGGCCGCCTGGTCGAAACCGCGCTCCCCCAGGAACTGCCGGGCGATCAGCGCCTCCGGCGTGAGCAGCTGCTCGGCGTAGTAGGCCTGCGCCGCCGCGTTGGCCTCGATCAGTCGACGCCGCTGGGGGCCCTTGGGCCGGTCGTCGCGGCCGGTGCCGTCCTCGTCGCGCTTGAGCTCGACGCCGAACTTGTCCGCGAGCCTCTCCACCGACTCGCCGAAGCTGAGCCCGTCGATGTCCATCAGGAACTTGATGACGTCGCCGCCGGCCTGGCACCCGAAGCAGTAGAAGAGGCCGCGCGACGGCGTGACCTGGAACGACGGCGACTTCTCGTCGTGGAACGGGCACAGTCCCTTCATCGAGCCGCCGCCGGCGTTGCGCAGCGACACGTAGCCCGAGACGATCTCGTCGATGCGCGCCTTCTCACGCACCTCGGCGATGCTCTCTTCGCGTATCCGGCCCACCACGTCGCGATCCTACGGCGGTCTCAGTAGGAGCCGGTCATCACGTTCCACAAGGGTTCGCCGGCGGCGTAACGATGCAGCTGGTCGCGGACCAGCCGGTGGGCACGCGGCCACATCGCGCTGCTCGCACCGCCGACGTGGGGCGAGATCAGCAGGCCCGGCGCAGTCCACAGCGGGTGGTCCGCCGGCAGCGGCTCGGGGTCGACGACGTCGACAGCGGCCGTGATCCGCCCGGTGTGCAACGCGGCGGAGAGCGCGTCGGTGTCGACCACCGCGCCGCGCGCCAGGTTGACCAGGAGGGCGCCGTCCTTCATCCGTGACAGGAACTCCGCGTCGACCAGGCCGCGGGTCTGGTCGGTCAGCGGCACGATCAGGAGCACGACGTCGGCGTCGGGCAGCAGGTCGGGCAGGTCGTCGATCGCGTGTACGCCGTCGCGGGCGGTCCGCGCGACCCGGGTCACCGTCGTCTCGAACGGCAGCAGCCGGGCCTCGATCGCCTGCCCGACCGCGCCGTGGCCGACGAGCAGCACGCGCTTGTCAGCGAGGGCCGGCCGCCACTGCGGTTTCCACTCGTGCCGGTCGTGGGCGCGGACGAACTCCGGGATGCCGCGCAGCGACGACAGCACCAGGGTGAGTGCGAGCTCGGCTGTCGAGCTGTCGTGGATGCCGCGCCCGCTGCACAGAGTCACGCCCTCGGGCACCAGCGAGCGCACGTTGTCGACTCCCGCGGACAGGGTCTGCACCACCTCGAGCCGGGTCATCCGCGGGATCACCTCCCCGATCTCCGGGCCCATCCGGTAGGGCGCCACGTAGTAGGACACCTCATTCACGGAGCCCGGCACCTGCCGGGTCGGGTCGACCACCTCGTAGCGCAGACCGGCCGGCGGGTCGCCCAGCTCGGCCGGGTCGAAGGGCAGCCAGACGAGCCTCGCGTCAGCCACGGGTCAGCTCCTCGTGTCGTCGGAGCGCGCTCGCGTCGGTGAGCGAGGCGACCTGGTCGATCACCGCGCGCAGCCGGCCGGCGTCGTCGGACGCCGCGGCCCAGTCGTCGGCGTACGGACGGTCGAGCGACCCGGGGGCGCGCCTCACCAGCGCCTCCACCAGCTCCACGATCACCTCGCGCTGCCGCTCCATCACCGCGACCCGGTCGACGGCCCGCATCACGTAGTGCGCCGCCACCCCCTTGAGCAGCGCGATCTCGAGCACCGTCGTCTCGGGCACGACCAGGTCGGCGCGGTAGCGGACGAACGGACCGGCACCGGCCGCGAAGGTGGCCTGCTGGGCGGCACCGCAGAAGCGCCCGATCAGGTCGCTGGTGAGGTTCTTCAGCGCGGCCAGGCTGCGGCGGGTGCCGTCGTACGGCGCCGACGGCCAGCTGCCCACGGACTGCAACCCGGTCAGCACGTCGTCGAGGCGGTCGTCCGAGGCGTCCGGCAGGTACCAGTCGCGCACCGTCTGCCATACCGCCGGCCGGTCCAGGGCGGTCAGGTCGATCCGGCCCGCGACGGTGCCGTCCTCCACGTCGTGCACGGAGTAGGCGACGTCGTCGGCCAGGTCCATCACCTGTGCCTCCAGGCACTGGCGCCGACCG
Organism: Actinomycetota bacterium; assembly: GCA_030862825.1. GTDB lineage: Bacteria > Actinomycetota > Actinomycetes > Propionibacteriales > Nocardioidaceae > Nocardioides. Next base: position 43,613 of record JALZCZ010000415.1, read on the forward strand.
GCTGCGCCCCGGCGCATCCAGTCGAAGACCGGACGGTCGTCGTCGTAGACCCCGAACTTGCGGGTCGCCACCACCGACCCGTCGGCGTGGACGCCGCTGGGGTCGCCGGCCTCGGTCCGGGGCCAGGGGTACTTCGTGCAGGCGTCGAGGGTCGCGCGGGTCAGGTTCAGCCCGACCGAGCGTCCCTCGTGGAACGTCTTCGACTCCAGCCGGGTGAGCAGCCTCAGCGTCTGCGCGTTGCCCTCGAAGCCGCCGCAGGAATCGCTCAGCTCGGCGAGCGCCCGCTCGCCGTTGTGGCCGAACGGCGGATGCCCCAGGTCGTGGGCCAGGGCCGCGGTCTCGGCGATGTCGGGCAGGCTGCCCAGCGCCCGCGACAGGTCGCGCGCGATCTGCGCCACCTCGAGGCTGTGGGTGAGCCGGTTGCGGACGAAGTCGTCCGACTGCGGCCCGACCACCTGGGTCTTGGCGGCCAGGCGGCGCGAGGCCGCCGCGTGCACCACCCGGGCACGGTCGCGCTCGAACGGCGTCCGGACCGGCGCGTCCACCCGCTTGGGCGGCTCGGTGACGAGCCGCTCACCGTCGGCGTCGTCGTACAGGTCCAGTGCGTCCATCGGGCGCGAGACTACTGGCCCGGTCGGACGTCACCGCGAGACCGGTCAGTACGTGGTGACGTGCACGTGGTCGTAGTGGTTGGCCGTGGTGGACCCGCGGTCCTCCATGGGCCGCCAGCCCTCGCCGGAGCGCTCCACGGACCAGATGTTCTGGGAGTAGATGATGTAGCTGACGCCCAGCTCGGAGTAGTACTCACGCACGAACTCGGCGACCTCCCAACCGCGCTCGCCCGACACCATGATGTCGATGGCGAGCCCCTGCGAGTGCTCGCCGTCGCTCCGGAAGGTGCCGTAGGACGTGATCTCGGGGAACTCCGAGCACACGGCCTCGTGGACCGCCACGATGTTGGGGCTCACACCGCTCGGCACCGACGAGCCGTTGGTGCAGTCGCCGCCGAGGGCGGACGGCTCCTCGGTCGACAGGTAACCAGCGGTGACCCAACGCGACTCGCCGTCGAGGACGACCTCGTCGCGACCGTAGAGAGAGCGCCCGGTCACCAGGACCTCGATGCCCTCCTCGAGCACACCTTGCTGCTGGGCGTCCTCGCCCGGCTTCGTCCAGATGTTGAGGGGGGCCTGGGTCCAGAGCTTCTGGTCGGCGCCGTTGATCGCCTTCTGCGTCTGGCCTTCGGAGAGCATCAGCTCGACCTTGGTCGGCTCCTTCTTCTCGACGGAGTCATCACGGCCCGACGAGGAGCGGGAGAGCACCTTGTCGCGGGTGGGCGCCGGCGCTGCCGACGGTTTGCCGGCCGCTTCATCACGGTCGCCGACGCCGCCGGATGCGATGTTGGCGGCCATGAAGTCGGTGGCGTCGGGTGAGGTGCCGAGGACCCCGAGGGTCACTGCTGAGGCGGTTGCCAGGACGGCGAGGGGGCCGGCAACAAGGACGGCCTTGGGCTTGCGGCGGGCATTGGTGTCCCGCTTGTGGCGGTGGTCAGCCACAGCGCTGATCCTTTGCTTTTAGCGGTCAGGTCGCGTGCGTTCCCGAGGTGACGGGGCGGCACGACCAATGACTAAAGCACACCCGAACCGGTGGTGGTCAATCTGTGAACGACCTTTCGCGAGTGTTCCGCGTCACCCACCGGTGACCTCGGTGGCGTCCTCCCGCAGGCCGCAGCCGGTCCCGTCGGTGTCGTCGAGCCAGCCCTCCGGCAGTACGACGCGGTCGCGCGGCGAGCCCTGGCGCCCGCGCGGCGATCCCAGCTCGGCCACCGGGAACGGCTCGTCGGCGTCGAGGTCAGCGAGCAGCCGCTCGAGGTCGGACAGGGCGCTGACCAGGCCCAATGACCGCCGCATGCTGCCGCCGGCGGCAAAACCCTTGAGGTACCAGGTGACGTGCTTGCGGAACTCCTTGCAGCCCCGCTCCTCGCCCATGTGCTGGCACAGGAGCTCCGCGTGGCGGCGCATCATCGCGGCCACCTCACCGAGCGTGGGCAGCATGGCCACCTGGTCGCCGGCGAACGCTGCGGCGAGATCGCGGAACAGCCACGGCCGGCCCAGACAACCCCGCCCGACGACGACGCCGGCTGCTCCGGTCTGCTCGACCATCCGCAGCGCGTCGGCGGCCTCCCAGATGTCGCCGTTGCCCAGCACCGGGATCCCGACGTGGTCGACCAGCTGTCCGATCGCCTCCCAGTCGGCCTCGCCGGAGTAGGCCTGGGCGACCGTGCGACCGTGCAGGGCGATCGCCGCGCAGCCGGTCTCCTCGGCGATCCGGCCGGCGTCGAGGTAGGTCAGGTGGTCGTCGTCGAGGCCCTTGCGGGTCTTCATCGTCACGGGCACGTCGTACGGCGCCGCGGCCGCCACGGCGTGCTCGAGGATCTGGCCGAGGAGAGCCCGCTTCCAGGGCAGCGCTCCCCCGCCACCCTTGCGGGTGACCTTGGGCACCGGGCAGCCGAAGTTGAGGTCGATGTGGCCCACGCCGTACTCGCCGCACAGGATCTCGGTCGCCTTGGCGACGTAGAGCGGGTCGGTGCCGTAGAGCTGCACCGAGCGGACCTGCTCGAGGTCGTCGAAGACCAGCATCCGCAGCGTGGTCGAGTCGCGCTCGACCAGGCCCCGCGAGGTGATCATCTCGCAGACGTAGAGGCCGGCACCCTGCTCCGCACAGAGCCGCCGGTACGCCGCGTTGGTGATGCCCGCCATCGGCGCGAGCACCACAGGGGTCTCGACGCGCAGCGACCCGAGGGTCAGCGAGGTGGGCATGCTCACCGGACCATTGT
>JALZCZ010000433.1 GCA_030862825.1 Actinomycetota bacterium
CGCCGAGCCGGCGTTCGCCGCCCTGTGGTCGGCCGGGGGACCCGGCTGGGCCCTGCTCGCCGGCACGGCGTTGCTCCTGCTGCCCGTCGCGGCGCTGCGAGGCGAGGACGGCGTCGCGCTCGTCTGCCTGGCGTTCACGGCGTCCCTGGCGGTGGCGACGATCTGCCTGCCGGTCGTCGACGAAGGACCGACCGCCCTCACCCTGGCCGCCCTCGCGGTCGTGGTGGCCGGCGTCGCGGTCGGCGCGAGCACCGACCGCGCCTGGCTCGCGGTGCCGCTCCTGCCTGCGGGAGTCGCCGCCCTGCCGGTGCTCGCCACCTGGCTGACGATGGTGGCGCAGGGAGTGGTCCGCGTCCTGAGCGTCGGCGAGCCGTTCACCGCGCGGGCCGGGGTGCGCCTGGCGCCGGTCGAGACGGATGTTCATCCCGTCCTGATCGTGCCGTCGGCGCTGGCGCTGTTGGCCCTCGCATGGCTTGCCCTCCGGCCCAAGGGATCCCTCGCCCTGCTGGTGCCGGCCTGCGCCGTCGTCGCGCTGTCGGCTACGGCGACGGTCGTCCACCACCCCGTCCCGCTCTGGTCGGTCGTCGCCGTGCTCCTCGTCCTCGCGGCAGCAGCGGCGGCTCGCGACCTGGTGGTCGGTGCCGGGCTGGTCGCGTCCGCCCTGGTCGTCGGACTGCCGAGTGCCGCACTCACCGTCGTCACCTCGGGTGCCCTGGTGGTCGCCTGCATCGGGACGCTTCGCCTAGGGCGGTGGGCCACCGCGCGCTCGGGTGCCGCCCTGGTGCTGCCGGCGGCAGCCGCGGGCCTGCTCTGGTCGGTCTTCCACGTGGCCGGGGTCGACGCCGCCGACCGGGGCGTGCCCGTGACGCTTGCCGTCGGCCTGCTCGCGATTGCCCTGCACCGGTGGGAGGTCGAGATCTCGGCCGCCGTGTCGGCGTACGCCGCCAGCACGGTCGCGGTCGTCGCCGCCACCAACCTGTCCGCCTCACTCGCCCTGCACCTCACCGTCGCCGGCGCCCTGGTCAGCGCCCTCGCGCTGCTCCACCACGACCGCCGCCCGATCGCGTGGGCGGGCGGCGGGCTACTGGCCGCGGCCACCTGGGTCCGGCTGGCCGACATCGGCGTGGACACTCCCGAGGCCTACACCCTGCCGTCGGCCCTGGCCCTGCTCGTCGTCGGCCTCGACCGGCTACGTCGCGATGCGGCCACCGCCACCGGCACGGCCCTCACCCCCGGCCTGCTGCTGGCCACCACCCCGTCCCTGGTCTGGACCATGCCCGACCCCGTCTCGACGCGGGCCGTGCTGCTCGGTGCCACCTGCCTGGTGCTGGTGCTGGCCGGCAGCCGGCTGCGCTGGAACGCGCCCCTGGTCGTGGGCGCCATCGTCGGTGGCCTGCTCGTGGTGCGCGAGGTGGCCCCGTACGCCGCCGAGACTCCGCAATGGGTGATGATCGGCCTGGCCGGAACCCTGCTCACGCTGGTCGGCGTGACCTGGGAACGGCGGCTGGTCGAGCTCAGGCAGGCCGCGGCGTACCTGGACCGACTTCGCTGATCTCCGGATCGCCGGGATCCCAGAAGGCCGCGCGCATGTCGACCGCACCGGACGGGCGCCGCGGCGTGCCCTCCTCCGTGTAACGGCGCTGCGCCTCCCCGATGTGGCTGTCCGGCAGCGAGCCGTCGGCGCGCACCACCCGCCACCAGGGCACGGGGCCGCCGTGCCGCGACATCACGGCCCCGACCTGGCGCGGGCCGCCGCCCACGAGCTCCGCGATCGCGCCGTACGTCGTCACCCGTCCGCTCGGGATCAGCTCGACGCACGACAGCACGGCCTCGACGTAGTCCTCGACGTCGCTCATCGATCCACCCCTTCCTCCTCGATCACCAACGCCGCGCTGGCCACCACGGCGGCCACGGTCGCAGCGACCAGCGCGGCCACCCAGACCCCGGCCGGCTCCGGCTGTCCCTCGACGGCCACGGCCACGAACCAGAGCACAGGAACGGGGGTCGCGGCCACCGCGCCTCGGCGCACCCAGGTGGACACCAGGCCGCGGTCCAGCGGGAGGTCGGCCGGCCCGTAGGACGTCAGGATCGCGGCACAGTGGGCGACCACGAGACCGACGGCGGCGAGCATGATCGACGCCGTCGGAGCGCCGAGCTCCGCGACCGGCCCCAGGCCCCACCAAGCGAGCACCAGCAGCATGCCGAAGGTCCCCAGCCCCGACTCCGGCAGGAACGCATGCCCCGCCGCGACGACCACCACGAGCGCCAGCAGCCAGCCGGGTGGGAGGTCCGCGTCCAGCCCCGAGGCAGTCACCGCCAGCACCGGGCCGACAGCGATCGCGAGCCGGAGGATCACCGCTGCCTCACCCTCGGCTGCTCGGCGTGCCGGGCGAGGCGGCGGAGCACGTCGTCGAGCGTGCCCGGGCCCCTCCAGGCCACGACCGGGCACCCGCGTGAGGCCAGGCCGGCCAGGCCCTGCTCGCGCTCGAGCCACCGCATCCGCCAGGCGAGGTCGGCGACCTCCGGGTCGATGTCGGGTGCGAAAGCCGGGCGCGAGTCGGGCGGCAGCGTGTCGATCACCAGGGTGGGCAGGCCCCGGTGCAGCAGCGTGGCCGCGGCCGTGCCGATGTGGTCCTCGAGCATCGGGGAGAGCAGGACCACCATGGTGCCCTCGGTGGCCTGCAGCCGCAGCCGCGCGGCGTACCCCTCGCCGAGCCCGCTCGGCCGCACCACCGCCAGCGTGCCGAGCAGCCGTCTCAGGTGCAGCCGGCCGGAGCCGAAGCCCACCTGCGCGCCGTCGCCGCTGACCACGCGGAGCGCCACCCGGTCGCCGCTCCGGATGGCGTGCTCGGCGATGGATCCGGCCGCGCGGACGGCCAGGTCCAGGCTGCTCGCCGCTCCGTCGACGCCCCCGGAGTGGCCGTGGTCGGCGGAGGCGTCGACGACGAGCAGGATGCCGGCGTCCTGCTCGGACCGGGTGGTGGTCACGTGCAGCCGGCCGGTCCGGGCCGAGACGCGCCAGTTGATCCGGCGCAGCCGGTCGCCGGGTTCGAAGGCGCGGATGCCGGCGAACTCCGTGCCGGACCCGGGGCGTGCCGATCGGTGGGCGCCGACCAGCCCGCGCGGCTGCGGGGTCTGCGCCCCCGAGGTGTACGCCGCGGTGCGTGGCAGCACCCGCATCTCGCTGCCCGGCAGCGAGAACGGCCCCCAGCGGAAGCCCGCCCAGGACGAGGTGAGCGCCACCATCTCGTTGCCGAGCGTCCGGCGGCCCCAGCGCCGCGGGCTGATCTCGACCTCCGGCGGACCGTCTCGCAGCATCCGGCTCAGCCGGCCGGCTGCCGGGTGGCACGCGACGTGCGGCCCACGGTCGACCACCCGCGTGGCCTGCTCGACGTCGTCGGCGTCCAGGAGCTGCAGCCGCGAGGTCGTGCCCTGCCCCTCGTGCAGCGAGACGTGGTCGAGCCGGGCGGAGGCGCTCGGCGTCCGCGTCGGGCGGCCGAGCAGGCCCATCGCGGCCATCACCACGAGTGGCGCCACCAGCACCGGCAGGGCCGGCTCACCCAGGACGATGGCGCCGCCGACACCACAGCCGCCGACCACGAGCGAGCGGCGCAGGGCACCGGTGGGCCGCCATCCGGCGACGGACCCCAGCTCGGTCATCGGCGATCGAGGGTCGCCGGGGTCGGGACGTGGGTCAGCACGTCGTCGACGATCGCCCGACCACTGGCCTCGGTCATCCACAGCTCCGGCCGGATCGTGATCCGGTGCCCGAGCACGGCGCGCGCCACGGCCTTGACGTCCTCGGGGATGACGTAGTCGCGGCCGCGGATCACCGCGAAGGCCCGGGCCGCGAGCACCAGCCCCAGCGAGCCGCGCGGTGACGCGCCGGTCAGGGCGTTGCGGTGGTCGCGGGTCGCGGCGACCAGGTCGACGCAGTAGCGGCCGACGCTCTCGTCCATGCGGACCGTCTCGACCGCGGCCTGCATGGCGATCACCCCGTCGGCGTCGGTGACCTGGTGCAGCTCGATCTCCTCGCGCTGCCGGGCGACCCGGCGGGCGATGACGTCGTACTCCTCCCCGGAGGTCGGGTAGCCGAACTCCACGCGCGTCAGGAAGCGGTCGAGCTGCGCCTCGGGGAGAGGGTAGGTGCCTTCGTACTCGATCGGGTTGGCGGTGGCCAGCACGCAGAACGGTTCCGGCAGCGCGAACGTCTCGCCCTCGACCGTGACCTGGTGCTCTTGCATCGCCTCCAGCAGGGCCGACTGGGTCTTCGGTGGCGTCCGGTTGATCTCGTCGGCCAACAGCAGACCGGTGAAGATGGGACCGCGGCGGAACTCGAACTCGCCTCGCTGCTGCTGGTAGATGAACGACCCGGTCAGGTCCGAGGGCAGCAGGTCCGGGGTGAACTGGGCCCGCGCGAACTCCAGCCCGAGGGCCTGCGCGAACGAGCGGGCGGCCAACGTCTTCCCGAGCCCCGGAAAGTCCTCGATCAGCACGTGTCCCTTGGCCAGGATCGTGGCGAGCACGAGGGTGAGGCCGGTGGTCTTGCCGACCACGGCCCGCTGGACCTCTGCCAGAACCGTTGCGGCGAGGTCCGAGGTCTCGGAGACGTCCATCGCGCTCACAGCCGCTCGATCCTGCCGATGATGCGGTCCAGCTCCTCGCGGGTCATCCGGCTCGGCGGCTGGGCCGCCAGGCTGGCGAGCTCGGGACCCAGGCGCGGGCCCGCCTCCGCCGTGCCGGGCGCGACGCCGTGGCGGGTCCGCAGGGTCTGCTCGGCGAGCCGCACGAGCCGGTCGCGTACGACGGGGTCGCCGGAGCGCGCGGTCAGGTGGCTCTCGAGCATCCGCACGTAGAAGCCCGTGCGCGGGTCGTGGCCGCGCCAGTCCTCCCGGACCGGGTGCTCGGGACGCCACTCCGGTGGCGGGTCCACGATGCTGTCGGCCAGGAGCCCGGAGAGGGCGACCAGCAGGACGACCACGAGCAGGGTGCGGCCGGGATGCGGGTCCAGCCCGAACAGGTCGCCCGCCACCACGCCGGCCACCCCGAGCAGGGCGGCCACGGCGGCCCGCCACCACCAGCGATGCCTGCTCATCGCGCGGCGCCCGTACGGCGTACGCGGCGGCTGAGCTGCCGGTGCAGGGAGTCGAGGGCGGCCACCGCCCGGACCCGCGCCTCCTCGCCCAGCTCGTGGTCGGAGAACCTCGCCTCGCGGTAGAGCGCCGCCAGCTCCCCCACCGCCCGCGGCTCGGCCGAGACCAGGTCGAACAGCCGCAGGGTGAACTCCGAGGAGGTCTCCCAGGGTTCGCGGGCCAGCCCCGCCGACGACGCCTGGATCTCGAACCGGTGCCAGCAGGCGACGATCGCGTTGCGCGGCGCGCCCTCGAGCAGCGCGGCGCGTTGCTCCCCGGCGTCGGACACGATCGCCTCCACCACGTGCTCGGTCGCGTCGAGCACCTCGAAGTCGAGATCAGCCGCGCGCTCCGGTCTCGTCCGGCGTTCGAGCCGCAGCCGGCCCATCCAGCGCAGGGCGCGGTGGGCGAGGTAGAGCACGACGGCGACCGTGGCGGCCTGCGCCAGCACGGCCAGGACGACCAGCCAGCCCGGTGTGCCGCCGGGCTCGCGCTCCCGGGAGTCGCCCCGCCCGTCGGTCGGGTCCACCTCGGTGGATGACGGGGTGGGGCCGTCGGGATCGCCGATCCGGCTCAGACCCTCGCCGCGGAGGACGTCGCCGGGCCCGATGGAGGCGGCCCAGGTCGCCAGCAGGACGACCAGCAGCGTGGCCCCGACCGCGGCGACGACCGCCGGGAGCGGCGCGGTTCCGCCGCCCCTCGCCGGGTCAGCCTCCCCGTCGCGGTCGCCGCCCATGACCTGCAAGTTACCGTCGCGTCGCATCGGTGGCGATCACGTACGGGTCACAGAAACCTCCCGAGGGGCCGATGGCCCCGTCCATCGAGGTGGACGGGGTTATCGGCATGCTCCCCGGTGTGGTCCCAGGTCGCAGGCTCAGCAGGAAGTCACAGCGCCGGGTCGAAAGGCTCCGTGCCGTTGGCCAGGGCCAGACCGGCGATCCCGCTGTACTGCTGCGCGTAGGCCAGCTCGCGGCCCAGGTCGCCGACGCCGTTGGAACCCGCCAGCGGGGCGATGGCCAGCGTCGACAGCGTGCCGAGCGCCTGTCCGGAGTCGTCGAGGAACGCCGATCCCGAGTCACCGGGCACTCCCGGCGTCAGGGTGTAGACCGGGTGGTTCCAGCCGTCGCTGTCGGTGCCGACGCTGAAGCCGGTCTTGGGCGACAGGTTCTCGTTGCCGCCGCGAAGGCCGGAGTTGCCGTAGCTGTAGACGCGCATGCCGGCGGGGGCTCCGGTGGTGTTGATGCCGGTCGGGCCGCCCCAGAACGGAATCGAGGGATTGACGTTGCCAACGTCGTCGGCGTCGACCTTCACCAGCGCGAAGTCGTTGTAGGCGCAGGTGTTGTCGTCGGACTCGTTGCGGGCCTGCATGGTGAGCCAGCTGCTGTAGACCATCGTGCCCTGACCGACCTCGGTGCCGGCCGACACCACGCTGCCCTTCCGGTTGAAGGTCACCCGGGTGCCCAGCGGGAGCGAGTCCGCCAGGCAGCCGTCGGTGTCGGTGGCCTCACCGGTGCCCGCGCAGTGAGCGGCCTGACCGATGTAGACCCCACCGGCGCTGTCCGTGAAGACGAAGTTGGCGGTGCACTGACCGCTGCCGTCGGTGTTGGTCTGCACTCCCGGCGTGATCGGCGCGGTCTCGGCGGGCGCCCAGTCGACCGCAACCTCACCGGCGGCGTTCGCCGTGGTCGGCGCGACGAACAGCGCGGCTCCCAGCACGGTGGTGGCGAACGCGGCGGCCGCACCGACCAGGCGGCTCTTGGACGTGGTGGTGATTCGCATCGGCTGGTCACTCCCTGTGGCTGCGCCGGCGGTCGCCGGCAGGTCAGGACAGGAGGTTCAACGGACCATGACCCGTTGGGGTTACGCCCGAGTAGTCATTGATGGCTAGACGGTCTCGATCCGCCTGGTCACAAATGACTAGTGTCCCCGTGCGCGAGGTTCGATCGATCAGCCGTGCTCAGGTGCGTGCGGGCACTAGTAGGTCGGCTGGCTGGGGTCGACCTGGTTGACCCAGGCGGCCACGCCGCCGCCGACGTGGACGGCGTCGTCGTAGCCGGCGCCCTTGACGATCGCGAGCGTCTCCGCCGAGCGCACGCCCGACTTGCAATGCATCACGATCTGCTTGCCCGCATCTACGGAGGGCAGCTGCTCCAGCGCCGTCCCGTTGAGGAAGTCGCCCTTCGGGATCAGCACCGAGCCCGGGATCCGGTTGATCTCGTACTCGTTGGGCTCGCGCACGTCGACCAGCACGAAGTCGCGGATGCCCTCGTCGCGCTCCTTGAGCATGTGCTCGAGCTGGGTCACGGAGATCGTCGAGCCGGCAGCCGCGTCGGCGGCCTCCTCGGAGATCGCACCGCAGAACGCCTCGTAGTCGATCAGCCCGGTCACCGTGGCGTTGTCGCCGCACAGCGCGCAGTTGGGGTCCTTGCGCACCTTCAGCTTGCGCCACTCGAGCTCGAGGGCGTCGTAGATGACCAGCTTGCCGACCGCGGGCTCGCCGATGCCGGTGAGCACCTTGATCGCCTCGTTGACCTGGATCGAGCCGATGCTCGCGCAGAGCACGCCCAGCACGCCGCCCTCGGCGCAGCTCGGCACCATGCCCGGCGGCGGCGGCTCGGGGTAGAGGCAGCGGTAGCAGGGCGCGTCGACGCTCTCGCCGTTCTCGTCGGTGGCGTGCGGCCAGAACACGGAGGCCTGGCCGTCGAAGCGGTAGATCGAGCCCCAGACGTAGGGGATCTTCAGGAAGTACGCCGCGTCGTTGACCATGTAGCGGGTCGCGAAGTTGTCGGTGCCGTCGATGATCAGGTCGTAGCCCTCGAAGACCTGCAGCACGTTGTCGTTGTCGAGCCGCTCCTCGTGGAGGACGACCTCGACCAGTGGGTTGGTCTCGGCGATCGACTCCTTGGCGGAGAGCGCCTTGGACTTC
>JALZCZ010000436.1 GCA_030862825.1 Actinomycetota bacterium
CGCCGGGGTAGTCCCGGACGATTTCGTTGTGGATGGGGCGTGTCGGCGACGATTTCGTCAGGGACTACCCCGGCGGGGGCCGGCTCAGATGGAGGCCCAGCCGGAGGAGCGCCGGACGGCGTCGGACCAGCGGGCGTGGGCGGCGTCGGCGGTGGTGCGGTCGCCGGCGGGGGAGAAGGTGTGGTCGAGCTGCCAGGTGTCGCGGAGCTCGTCGGTCGACGACCAGACCCCGGCGCCGAGCCCGGCGAGGAAGGCCGCGCCGAGGGCGGTGGTCTCCACCAGCTTCGGGCGTTCGACGGGTACGCCGACCTGGTCGGCCTGGATCTGGCACAGCAGGTCGTTCGCCGACGCGCCGCCGTCGACCCGGAGCGACGTGGGGGCGGTGGGGAGGGTCTCGAGCACGTCGCGTACCTCGAACGCGATCGCCTCGAGGGTCGCGCGGACGATGTGGGCGCGGGTGGTGCCGCGGGTGATCCCGATGATCAGCCCGCGGGCGTGCGGGTCCCAGTGCGGGGCACCGAGGCCGGTCAGGGCCGGCACGAACACCACTCCCTCGCTGTCCTTCACCGTCTTCGCGATCGCCTGCGTCTCGGCCGCCGAGCCGATGATCTGCAGGCCGTCGCGCAGCCACTGCACGGCCGCGCCGGTCACGAAGATCGCGCCTTCGAGCGCGTAGGTCAGGTCGCCCTCGGGCGAGCGCCAAGCGGCGGTGGAGAGCAGACCCGCATCGGAGCGAGCGAGGGTACTGCCGGTGTTGGTGAGGATGAACGACCCGGTGCCGTAGGTGCACTTCGAGTCGCCCTCGTCGAAGCAGGTCTGACCGAACAACGCCGACTGCTGGTCGCCGGCGATGCCCGAGATCGGGAGGGACAGGTCGAGGAACGACTTCGGGTCGGTGGTGGCGATCTCGCCCCAGTTGGGCACCAGCTCCGGCAGCGCGTCGCGGGGCACCCCGAACAGCCCGCACAGCTCGTCGGACCACTCGCCGGTGCTGAGGTCGAGCAGGAGCGTGCGGCACGCGTTGGAGACGTCGGTGACGTGGTAGGTGCCGCGAGTCATCCGCGCGATCAGGTAGGAGTCGACGGTGCCGACGGCGTAGCGGCCGGACTCGACGAGCGCCCACGTGTGCGGCTCGTGCTCGCACAACCACATCAGCTTGGTGCCCGAGAAGTAGGGGTCCAGCCGCAGCCCCGTCAGCTCGGCGACGCGCTCCTCGTGCCCGGCGTCGCGCAGCCGCCTGCAGATGTCGGCCGTACGCCGGTCCTGCCACACGATCGCCCGCCGCGGCGAGCCCAGCGTCTCGCGGTCCCAGAGCACGATCGTCTCGCGCTGGTTGGTGATGCCGACCGCCTGCAGCTCGGAGGCGTCGTACGACGACAGCGCGGTCCGCGTCGCCTCCAACGTGGCCTGCCAGATCTCCTCGGGCGTGTGCTCGACCCAGCCTGGCTGGGGAAAGTGCTGCGCGAACTCCTGGTAGCCCTTGGAGGCGATCTTCCCGTCCTCGGTGACCACGACCGCGGTCACGCCGGTGGTGCCCGCGTCGATCGCCAGGACGCTCATGCTCCGCCCCGCTGCACCACGTCGAGGATTCGCTGGTCGATCCAGGACAGGTCGGGCGCGACCCGCATCTCGTAGTTCTCGTTGCCGACCCAGGTGGTGAAGTCGGGATAGCCCTCGGTCCGCGCGAACCCCTCGAGCTCCTGGCGCAGCTGCTCGTTGACCATCACCTTCTCCTCGTCGGTCGAGGCGGTCAGGTAGAGCTCGTTGAGGTCGAGCAGCCGGGCCAGCTCGTCGATCGGCGCGGTGTGGTCGTCGACGCGGAGGTCGACGTCGATGTCATCACCACCCGCGTATCCCGCTCCCTCCCGTACGACGAGCAGGGCGGCGGACTGCCGACCCCGTTTGTCACCACCCGCGGCGTCGCCGGCTGCCAGCGTCGCGAGCAGGCGGTCGGCGAACGGGGTGTCGCCGCCGGACGTCCACGTGACCTGCATCGCCTCCACGACCTCGACGCCGGTCAGGCAGTTGCCCTGGATCGCGTAGCCGGGCCCGATGACACCGCCGGCCCACTCGATACAGGCGTGGCCGGTGTGGGAGGCCGAGCCGCCGTCGACGTCGACGATGCCGACCTGGCGGTCGTTGCGGCCCTCGTCCTCCTCCAGCAGCCGCTGCAGCGCCACGGGCGCCGTGGCGCCCTCGTCGAGGTGGGAGAGGGCGAGGCCCTTGTACGCGACGTTGGCCTCGGCCTGGGTCGCGATCGCGCCGACCTCGGCGACCGCGGCGGGCACGATCGCCCCCACGGCCAGGAACCTGGAGGCGACGGCCACTCCCCACGACTCGCCGTCATCGGACCGGGCCACGATCGAGAAGGTCACACCGAGACCCTAGAGACCCCGGTCCGCCCTCGCCACGCACCCACCCCGTCGCTAGGGTGTGGAACCGCCTGTGAACGATCCAATTCGGGAGGTCCAATGCGTGTCGGAGTGCTGACCGGTGGCGGTGACTGCCCGGGTCTCAACGCGGTCATCCGGGCGGTGGTGCGCAAGGGCGTCCAGCAGCACGGCTTCGAGTTCGTCGGTTACCGCGACGGCTGGAAGGGGCCGCTCGAGGGCATCACCATGGAGCTCGGCGTCCAGCAGTGCCGCGGCATCCTGCCCCGGGGCGGCACCATCCTCGGCTCCTCGCGCACCAACCCGTTCAAGATCGACAACGGCGTGGAGCGGATCAAGGACAACCTCGCCCAGGCCGGTGTCGACGCGCTCGTCGCGATCGGTGGCGAGGACACGCTCGGCGTCGCCACACAGCTTGCCGACCTCGGCGTCAAGGTCGTCGGCGTGCCGAAGACCATCGACAACGACCTGTCCGGCACCGACTTCACGTTCGGCTTCGACACGGCGGTCAACATCGCCACCGAGGCGATCGACCGGTTGCACACCACCGCTGAGTCACACCACCGGGTGCTCGTGGTCGAGGTGATGGGCCGCCACGCGGGCTGGATCGCTCTGCACTCGGGCATCGCCGGTGGCGCCAGCGAGGTGCTGATCCCCGAGCAGCCGTTCGACATCGAGGCCGTCTGCGCCCGGGTGGAGACGCGCTTCAAGACCCGCTACGCGCCGATCATCGTGGTGTCCGAGGGGGCGGTCCCGACCGAGGGCGGCGACATGACCCTGGTCTCGGGCGAGAAGGACGCGTTCGGCCACGTGCGGCTCGGCGGCATCGGCGACCGCCTCGCCGGCGAGATCGAGCGGCACACCGGCAAGGAGGCCCGGGCCGTGGTGCTCGGACACATCCAGCGCGGCGGCACCCCCACCGCCTTCGACCGCTGGCTGGCCACCCGGTTCGGCCTGCAGGCTGTCGACGCCGTGGCCGACGCCGACTTCGGCATGATGATGGCCCTGCGCGGCACCCGGATCGACCGGGTCCCGCTGAGCGAGGGCACCCGGGAGCTGAAGCTGGTCAGCCCCGAGGAGTACGCCGAGGCGCAGGTCTTCTTCGGCTGAGACGGGCCGGACGGTTCACCCGCAGGCGACGTCGGCCACGAGCGCGCGGTGGTCCGACAGCGGCAGCTGCGGCGCCGCCGACCGGGTCACCGTGACTGGGCCGTCGGCCAGCATGTGGTCGATCTGCTCGCGTGGCTCGGCGGCCGGGAAGGTCGCGTGGTCGACCAGCCCGCGCATGCCGGTCAGTGCGGCCGCGCGCTCGGGACCCATGTTGAGGTCGCCCACCAGCAACAGCGGACGCCCCGCGCTGGCCAGCTCCCGCACCAGCACCCGCAGCTGCCGCCCGTTCCACCACCGGATGAACGTCAAGTGGGTGTTGACGACCGTCACGGCGCCATCGGGCGTCTCCACGACGGCGGCCACCGCCACCCGCGGCTCGTCGCGGACCAGGGTCGGCAGGAGGTCGCCCCTGAACCGGACGGGTGCCGGCACCGGCAGCACGGGCAGGCGGACGATCTGCCACGAGTGCACCGGGAAGCGGCTGAGCAGGGCGATGCCGTACGCCGCGGCGTCGGGCTGCTCCTCGCCGGTCGCGGCCACCCAGGTCGAGCCGGGACTGCCGCTCAGGGCGGCCACGAAGCGGTGGTCGTCCGCGCCCATCGTGTCCGCCGCGACCGCGGTCAGGTCGGCGCGCAGGGAGCGGGGCTGGTTGCGGTCGACCTCCTGCAGGGCCAGGACGTCGGCGTCCAGCAGGGCAACGGCGTCGCGGAACGCGTCGACGTCCACCCGGTCCTCGTCCGGGGTGCGCCCGTTGAGGATGTTGAAGGTGACCACGCGCATCGCCCAGCCGGGTACCCACTCGGTGGACGCCCATGAACAGCCGCGTCTGCCGCCCGAAGCATGGAGGGCCGCGCGGACGGGTACTCGCGGCCATGACCGACGACACCCAGCGCGGGCTGCGGGAGGCCCTGAAGACGGTGGCCGTCATCCTCAAGGAGGGTGATGCGCCGTTCGCGCTGGCCGGTGGCTACGCGATCTGGGCGCGGGGCGGTCCCGAGCCGGACCACGACGTCGACTTCCTCATCGCCGAGGAAGACGTGGGCAGGGTGGCCGAGATGCTCGCCGAGAACGACCTCAACGTCCTGGAGCCGCCCGAGGACTGGCTGTTCAAGGTGTTCGTGGGCGACTCCATGGTCGATCTCCTCTTCCGCGTCAACGGGGAGCCCGTTGCCCGCGAGCGGTTCGACACGGTCGACACCATCGAGGTCGAGTCGGTGCCGATGCCGGTGCTCTCGGCGACCGTGCTGATGACGGACAAGCTCAACGCCCTGGAGGAGCACGCCTGCGACATCAGCAAGGTGCTGCCCTCGGCCCGCGCCGTCCGGGAGCAGGTCGACTGGGATGCGGTGGCAAAGGAGACCCGCAACAACGACTTCGCCGTGGCCACCCTGTTCCTCCTGAAGCGGTTGGGCGTCGCACCTCCCTAGCCAACGGCGCCCGGCCGGTGTGGGGTGGACGAACGCGACTCGGAGCGGAGGAACAGATCACCGACCCCGCGTCGACACAGGTCGACGTCAACGGACCGGAGCCCGATCCCAAGCGGGTGATGGGTCCGCGGCTCCTGCTCCGGTTCATCGTCGGCGGCATCCTGGGGGCGGGCGTCGACGCCGTCACCGGAGAGATGGCGCTTGAGGTCGGCGGGATCGTCTGGGTGCCGTTCCTGGTCACATTCGCCGTCGGGACGATGACGGCGTACTCCTACCTCGAGCTGGTCACGAAGTATCCCCAGGCAGCGGGGGCCGCGCTCTACACGCACAAGGCCTTCGGCATCCACTTCGTGACGTTCCTGGTGGCGTTCGCCGTGGGCCGGCATCCACTTCTCGACGGCGCTCGCGCTGGGTCTCATCATCGTCGTCACCTACCGCTCCGACTCCATCATCAGCGCCCTGTCCGACACGACCGGGTTGCTGCGGCTGGGCGTGTTCTCGCTGGTCAACGTCGCCTGCCTCGTGCTGCGCCGCGACCCGACGCCGGCCGACGGGCTCCGTGCGCCGACCTGGGTGCCTGTCCTGGGCGGTCTCGCCTGCCTCTTCCTGGTCGGGCCGCGGGCGCGCGACAGCGAGGACTACGTGCAGTGCCGGAGCGCCCTGGGTCTGCTCGCGGTCGGCATCGTCCTGTGGGTGGCGACCTGGCTGACAACGGCGGGATCCGCGCGCAGAAGACCGGCTTCCGTGACGTGGACCATCTCGGGGAGTGAGGCAGTCGGTCCTGATTCCGGACCGGAGGCTCCGCCCGCGTACCCTTGAGCGGTGTCCATCCCCGATCTCGCGAGTCTGCACGCCCTCGGCCCTGCCCAGCAGCCGACGTACGCCGACCCGGCGGCCGTCGACGCCGCTGTGGCGCGCCTGCGCACGATGCCGCCGCTGGTCTTTGCGGGGGAATGTGACGAGCTGAAGACCAAGCTGGCCGCCGTGGCCAGGGGTGAGGCGTTCCTGCTGCAGGGCGGCGACTGCGCCGAGACGTTCGCCGGCGTCACCGCCGACAACGTCCGCAACAAGCTGCGGGTGCTGCTGCAGATGGCGGTCGTGCTCACCTACGCCGCGTCCGTCCCGGTCGTGAAGCTCGGTCGCCTGGCCGGCCAGTACGCCAAGCCGCGCAGCTCCGACTGGGAGACCCGCAACGGCGTCACCCTGCCGGCGTACCGCGGCGACGCGGTCAACGGCTTCGACTTCGACGAGGCCTCCCGGGTGCCCGACCCGCAGCGGCTCGTGGACGTCTACAACGCCTCGGCCG
The DNA here is from genome assembly GCA_030862825.1 of Actinomycetota bacterium. GTDB lineage: Bacteria > Actinomycetota > Actinomycetes > Propionibacteriales > Nocardioidaceae > Nocardioides. The sequence goes on from JALZCZ010000436.1 coordinate 6,234, forward strand.
CCACGCTCAACCTGGTCCGGGCGTTCACCACGGGTGGCTACGCCGACCTGCGTCAGGTGCACACCTGGAACACCGACTTCGTCCGCGACTCGGTCGTCGGCCAGCGCTACGAGGCGATGGCCAACGAGATCGACCGCGCGATGTCGTTCATGCACGCAATCGGTGCCGATCCCGACGAGTTCCACCGGGTCGACTTCCACTCCTCGCACGAGGCGCTGGTGCTCGAGTACGAGCACTCGATGACCCGGATCGACTCCCGCACCGAGCAGCCCTACGACGTCTCGAGCCACTTCGTCTGGATCGGCGAGCGCACCCGCCAGCTCGACAACGCGCACGTCGAGCTGCTCAGCCACATCCGCAACCCGATCGGCGTCAAGCTCGGGCCGACCACGTCGGCCGACGACGCGCTGGCCCTGGCCGCCAAGCTGAACCCCGACAACGAACCCGGCCGACTCACCTTCATCACCCGCTTCGGCGCCGGCAGGATCCGCGACGGCCTGCCCGACCTGGTCGAGAAGGTCACCGCGTCCGGCATCGAGGTGGCCTGGGTCTGCGACCCCATGCACGGCAACACTTTCGAGGCCAGCTCCGGCTACAAGACCCGCCGCTTCGACGACGTGATCGAGGAAGTCCAGGGATTCTTCGACGTGCACCACGGGCTCGGCACCTGGCCCGGCGGCATCCACGTCGAGCTCACCGGTGACGACGTCACGGAGTGCGTCGGCGGCGGCGAGGAGCTGCTCGAGGTCGACCTCGGTAACCGCTACGAGTCGGTCTGCGACCCACGCCTCAACCGGGTGCAGTCGCTCGAGCTGGCCTTCCTGGTCGCGGAGATGCTCCGCCGCGCCTGATCCGTCGCCTCCCTTGCTGAGCCGCACCCTGGCCTGGCGGGCCAGTGGTCAGACCGGGGGGCCGAACCCGCAGCGCACGGGCACGGTCGGATCGAGACCGTTGAGGATCATCGAGGTGGCCCCGGTGTCCATCCCGAACCCGAAGTGGCCGACGGGGTCGAGCGGGCACCTGTCCTGCACGTGGTAGTTGCGGACGCGGCGCTCACGGATGAACCCTCGCGACGAGGGCGTGACGACGAGGTCGTACCTGCTCGCGATGATCGTGTAGCGGACGCCCCGCTGGGTGATCGGCCCGTCGCCCAGACGCACCACAGCTGGGCCGCCCTCGACCAGATCTGCGCAGGCCGGGCAGGCAGCACGGAGGGCCGCGTCGGTGGCGGGGCGCACACCAAGAGCGCCGGCGAGGCCGAGCGCTCCCAGCAACGTGGTCCCGTGCGTGGGCGGCGCCATCGCCACCACCCGGCCGACCTTGGCTGCGTAGCCGCTCACCTTGGTGACATACAGGGACATGAACCCGCCCAGCGAGTGGCCCACCAGATCGACCTTCCGACTGTGGGTCGCCCGCAGTACTCGGTCGACGAACGCGGCGATCTCCTTCGCCAACGCGTCGACGCGGCCGTCGCCTCCCATGCCGAGCCGGTTCGCGCCATAGGTGAGGGCGAAGACGCAGTAGCCGGCGCTCGCGACGGCCGAGCCGTGGAGTGCCCAGTGCTGCTCCGCGTTGCTGCCGAGCCCGTGGAGCAGCACCACCGGACGAGGGTGCGCGGCGGAGGGCCGGCACGCCCAGTCGTTGAGGCCGGTGGACGGAGGCTCGGCCGCGTCGACCGAGACGACGGAGACCGGAAGGCCGGCGCCGAGGAGGAGCGCCAGTGCGGCGACGGATCGGCGAAACATGGCGGCTCCTGGTGACGGGCGGGACGGGGGACGAAAACTGGCTCTTCGCAGTTAAGGGTGTAGTCCGGTCGACGCGTCGGTGGCCGGGTAGGGGTCGAGGTCTCCCGAGGATGGGGGTGACTATGATCTCGGGCTCGAAGTGCTCGGGCAGCGGTTGGAGCCCGATCGGGCGATTCTCCTGTGCCGGGTTGTCGAGCCCGACAGATGGTGTCGTCGCTGCGGATGCCCTGGCGCGGCCAGGGACACGGTGGTCCGGCGGTTGGCGCACGAGCCGTTCGGGTGGCGGCCCACGGTGTTGGAGGTCAGCCTCCGCCGATACCGTTGTAACGCCGCCTCCGACGACCCGGAACACGGACCGACGACGCGCCGCGAGCCGTCAGTCGCCGACGCTGCCGTCGATCATCTCGCGCAGGATGTCCGCGTGGCCCGCGTGCCGGGCGGTCTCCACGATCACGTGCAGGTACATCCACGTCAGCTCCCTGCCCCGCGGTGTGGTGACGGCGTAGTCGAGGCTGTGCTGGGCGGCGATCTCGCGGGAGCGGTCGCACTCCGCCTGGTAGGCGGCGATGACGTCGTCGAGCTTCTCGTTCGGCTCCAGCCGCAGGTCGGCCTCCGGGTCTGCGTCGGTCCACGGCGGCGTGGGCAGCTCCGCGGCGGGGATCTGCCCGATCTGCTCGGCGAACCCGCCCAG
>JALZCZ010000459.1 GCA_030862825.1 Actinomycetota bacterium
GGCCGGGGCTGCTCCATCATGCGATCGTCTCGTCTTCGGTCGGGTACGTCGAGGTCACATGACTCCGGTGAGGACCTTGTCGATCACGTAGACCGTCGCATTGGCGGTCGGGATGTTGCCGCAGAGCACGTTGGCGGTGACGGTGCCGTCACTGACGGTCATGCCGGACTCGTCGCCCTCGATGGTGAGCATGTCGCCGGCGAGGGTGTCCTGGTCGCCGACCACGGCGCTCGGGTCGTTGTCGGCCGGCAGCACGTGGTGCGCCAGGATCGAGTACAGCGCGCTCTTGTCGGCCTTCTTCTGGGCCTCTTCGAGCAGGCCCTCGAGGTCGGCCTTCGGGATCTCCGCGAAGGCACCCTCGTAGGGAGCGAAGACGGTCAGCGCCTCCTGGCTGTTGAGCGTGTCGCCGAGCCCGTCGACGGCGCCGACGGCGGCGACGAGGGTCTGGAGCAGGGGGTTGTTGCTCGCGGCCGTGGCCACCGGGTCGTTGACCATGCCGTTGAACGAGCCGGCGCCGTCAGCGGGTACCTCGCCGCAGCCGTCGCCGAAGGTCGCGGCACCGGCGTCAGTGGTCTCCTCCTCGGGCGGCGGGGCGGCGGGGGACTCCTCCGCTGCCTGGGAGGTCGTGTCGCCGGCGGTGTTGCCGGCGTCGTCACCGCCACCGCAGGCGGCGAGGGAGACGGAGAGGGCGAGGACGGCCGCTGCGGCGGTGCCGCGGCGGAGGGTGTGGAGCTTCATGGGAGTGGTGCCTTCCGGTCGATGGGACTGTCAGAGGTTGTTCGGAGCGCCGGCATCGGTGGATGGGTCGCATTCACACCACGCGAAGGATCAGGGTGTGGATGCCGCTGGAGCCCTCGGGGAAGGGCTCGGCGCGCACGTCGGTCTGCACATCCCCCTCGGCGTCGACGACACGGGCCGCGACGTTGTGCTGACCCTGGGGTGCGTCCCACTCGAAGTACCACTGGCGCCAGTAGCTGCTGCCGGCGTCCGGCCCGAGCGTGGCGTCCTGCCACGCGCCACCGTCGACCTTCACCTGCACCTTCGTCACGCCGCCGTCGTTCTGAGCCCAGGCGACCCCGCCGATGACGGTCCTGCCGGCCTCGACCTCGGCCAGCGACTGGGGGGTGTCGATCCGCGCCGACGGCTTGATGGGGGCGTCGGTCGCCCAGTCGCGGTCCGTCCAGTAGGCCTGCTCGTCGGCGTACGTCGTCAACGTCAGCCTGGTGAGCCACTTGGTGGCGCCGATGAACCCGTAGAGCCCGGGGACGACCAACCGTGCGGGGTAGCCGTGGGCACGAGGGAGCGCCTCCCCGTTCATCCCGAGCGCGATCATCGCGTCCCGGCCGTCGGTGGCCAGGTCGAGCGGCGTGCTGATCTTCATGCCGTCGAAGTCGGTGCTGAGGATCTGGTCCGCTCCGGTGCCGATGCCGGCGCGGTCGAGCAGGTCGGTCAGCCGGACGCCGATCCACCGGGCGCCGCCGACGTACTCGCCGCCGACGCTGTTGGAGACGCAGGTGAGGGTGATGTCACGCTCGATGAGCGGCATCTCGAGCAGCTCGTCGAAGGTGAAGGTCAGCTCCTCGTCGACGTCGCCATCGATGGTGAGCGTCCAGTCGTCTATGTCGACGATGGGAGTGTCGAGCCGGGTGTCGACGCGGTAGAAGTCGGCGTTCGAGACCCGGAACGGCGTGATGCCGGCGAACCTCTGCTCGAGGCCGGCCGGCAGCGGGTCCGCGGCGGAGGCCGGGGCCGGGAAGGCGACGTCCTTGATCCGGGACCGGAGCGTGCCGATCCAGCGGCCCGCGCCGCCCATCAGCGCGGCGCCGACGCCGAGCGCGCCCATGGCCACCAGCACCCCGCGGCGGCTCGCTCCCGTGGACTCGCCGGCCGGTAGGGCCGGCGTACGACGCAACGAGCGGTCCAGCCACCACAGCGCTGCCACCGCGACCAGCGCGGAGGCCAGGCCGGGCACGACGTCGACGACCTCCGCGGCGGGCCGGATGATCGCGGAGGTGCCGGCGATCGCGACCAGCACCACCAGCATCGCCGCGCCGTCGCGGAAGCGCCGGCGGGCGAGGAGTCCCGCGACCGCGGCGAGGACCAGCACGCCGCCCATCACCGAGCCGATCAGGATCGGCTTGTCGTTGCTGCCGAACTGGCGGATCGCCCACTCCTTCATCGGCGTGGGGGTCAGGTCGATGACCGTGGACCCGACCGCGAGCACCGGGGAGGAGTCGGGGTTGAGCAGCGCCGCGACCAGATGCCCGGCGGCGACGCCGACCAGGGTCGCGAGGATTCCGGAAACGGCGTACAGCAGACGTGTGGGCATGCCAGTGGTTCGGAGGCGAACGCCGGTCGGATGTGGGGTGCGGCAGGATGCTGCTCATGTCTGACGCACCCGACGAGCTGGTCCACTACGACGTAGCCGACCAGGTGGCGACGATCACCTTCGACTCCCAGCACAACCGCAACGCGCTGTCGCGGCAGCTGGTCACCGAGCTCGTCGCGCACCTGGAGACCGCCGATGTCGCGGACGACGTGAAGGTGGTGGTGATCCGCGCCGAGGGCAAGGTGTTCTGCTCCGGCGCCGACCTGTCGGAGGCCTCCGCGGACGGCATGGAGGAGGGCGCGCGGGCGATGGTCGCCATGCAGCGGAAGATCGTGGCGCTGAGCAAGCCCGTGGTGACCCGGCTGCACGGAGCGGTCCGGGCCGGTGGCATCGGGATCGTGGCGGCGTCCGACATCGCGATCGCGGCCCGCGACACGACGTTCGCGCTGACGGAGGTGAAGCTCGGTCTGGCGCCGGCGGTGATCTCGCTGACCGTGCTGCCGCGGATGACCTCGCGGGCGGCGGCCCTGGCCTGCCTGTCGGGCGAGGTCTTCACCGGCGGCGATGCCGAGGCGATGGGGCTGGTGACCCAGGCCGTCGAGCCGGAAGCGCTGGACGGCTCGGTGGCGGCGATCTGTGGCGCCCTGGTCACCGGCGCTCCGCAGGGCCTGCGCGAGACCAAGGCCCTGCTGTCGCGCGACCTGCTGGCCCGTATCGACGCCGGCAGCGACGAGATGGCCACGCTCAGCGCCCGCCTGTTCGGCTCCGAGGAGGCCCGCGACGCGATGACGGCGTTCCTCTCGCGCAAGAAGTAGTCGCCGGCGCTCGTCGCGGCTCGGGCGTAGCTCCTCACGTTGAACGACGACGCCCGCCCAGGACCGTCGGGCCGTCGGGCCGTCGGGCCGTCGCAGGATCGCACGAGACAGATCGCGGAGGAATGCGCGGCGGGGCCCAGCCCCTTGTAAAGTGGAGAACTTGCCGTTTCCTGAGCCGCCCGCCCGGGGGACGGCATTCATGGGGCGGACCGTGCCGAGGGGAAACAAGCTTGACTGAGGAGCTGGTGGAGCGAGAAGTCGCTCACGAGCAGGGTTTCGTGGACCGGGTCTACGCCCAGCTGGAGTCGGCCGGCAAGGCGGCGCAGCAGCTGGCGCGCGAGGGCCACGACCGCGGACGGTTGGGGCACGAGGGTGGCCTGGTCGAGCGCGACGCCATGGTCTTCCAGGCCGCCAAACGGATCGCGCAGCTCGACGCGGCGCACGAGGGGCTGGTGTTCGGCCGGCTCGACCTGCGCCCGGAGCTCGACCCGGACCCGCGTTACATCGGCCGGATCGGCCTGCGCGACGACAACATGGACTCGATGCTGATCGACTGGCGCGCGCCGGCGGCCGCCGTGTTCTACCAGGCCACTGCAGCCGACCCCCAGCGCGTCGTACGTCGCCGGGTGCTGCGCTGCGTCGGCCGCAACGTGACCGGCGTCGAGGACGAGCTGCTCGACGCCGAAGCAGAGACCGACCTCCCGATCATCGGCGAGGGCGCGCTGATGGCGCAGCTGTCGCGGGCCCGCGACCGGTCGATGCACTCGATCGTCGCCACCATCCAGGCCGAGCAGGACGAGGCGATCCGCGCGCCCAGCAAGGGCGTGGTCACGATCTCCGGTGGTCCCGGCACGGGCAAGACCGTCGTGGCGCTGCACCGCGCGGCGTACCTCCTCTACACCGAGCGCCGTCGCTACGAGACGGGCGGCGTGCTGGTGGTCGGCCCCAGCGGCGTCTTCATGCGCTACATCGAGCGGGTGCTGCCGAGCCTCGGCGAGACCGCCATCGCCCTGCGCTCGCTGGGCGAGGTGGTCGACGGGCTGCGCGCGACCCGCCACGACGAGCCGGCGGTCGCTGACGTCAAGGGCTCCGAGCGGATGGCCGAGCTGATGCGGCGTGCGTCGCGGCAGCAGGCGCCCGGCAGCCCGTCGGAGTTCCGGCTGTTCTGGTACGACAACAACCTGGTGCTCGACCGGGGCACCCTCGGCCGGATCCGCAGGTCGCTGATGTCGCAGGGCCGCCGCAACCGCCAGGTGCCGCGGGTGGCCGCCGCGCTGCTCGACGCGATGTGGCGCCAGGTGCGCACCGAGCGTGGTCGCGAGCGCGGCCGCGAGTCCTTCGACGAGGATCTCCTCAGCAACGACGACTTCCTCGACTTCGCGCTGGCCTGGTGGCCGCCGCTCGACGCGCCCACGGTGCTGTCGTGGCTGCGCGACCCGGAGTTCCTGGCCCGGGTGGCCGACGGAGTGGTCACGCCCGAGGAGCAGCGGCTGCTGACCAAGTCGTGGGCAGGCGAGGGCTCGCTCTCGGTCGAAGACGTGCCGCTGGTCGACGAGCTGCGCTACGCGCTCGGTGACGTGCCGCGCCGCACCGACGACGAGCGCGACGACCCGCTGGCGTTGATCGAGGGCGCGGTCGACATCCAGGAGCTGATGACCGCCTCCGACCGCGAGTACGCATCGAGCCGGCGGGCCTGGGCGCCGCCCACGCACAGCATCGACGACGACTCCTTCGCGCACGTGCTGGTCGACGAGGCACAGGACCTCACCCCCATGCAGTGGCGGATGGTCGGCCGGCGGGGCCGTACGGCGTCCTGGACGATCGTCGGCGACCCGGCGCAGTCGTCGTGGCCCCGGCCCGAGGAGTCCGCCGCGGCCCGCGCGGCAGCGCTGCAGGGCAAGGCGATCCACGAGTTCCACCTGTCGACCAACTACCGCAACTCCGCCGAGATCTACGAGTACGCCGCGGTCTACGCCGAGCGGGTCGGCCTCGACGCCGACCTGCCGACGGCGGTGCGGTCGACCGGCAAGAACCCGCTGGAGATCACGGGTTCGGCCGACATCGAAACGGCCACCCGGAAGGCGGTGACAGACATCGCCGGCCAGGTCTCGGGCACGGTCGGGATCGTGGTGCCGGTGGCCCGCCGGTCCGAGGTCAACGCGTGGCTGGCCTCGTGGCCGGAGTTCGCCGACGACGCGCCCGGCGCCAAGGCGGCCGTCGACTCCTCGGTCGTCCCGTCCGGCAGCGACCGCATCGTGGTGCTCACCGGTCTCGACACCAAGGGCCTCGAGTTCGACGGGATCGTCGTCGTGCGCCCCCAGGAGATCGAGGACGAGTCGGTCACGGGCCGCTCGACGCTGTACGTCGTGCTCACCCGGGCGACCCAGCTGCTGACGACGGTCAGCTGACCCAGGCCGCCGACATGGTGTCGCCCTCGATGCGCGCCGCGGCCCGATAGCTGTCGAGGACCCGCAGCGTGGCCGAGGTCAACGACGTGGTCACCGCTGAGCTGATGCTCGACCTCCACGAACGACTGGCTCAGGATGCCGGTCGCGCCGACGCACTGCTCGCCTCACGCCGGACCGCGCTGGGCGACCTCGTGGCTGCGGCGCTCCTTGCGCTCGGGGTCTGAGCTGACCGGGAGGTGCTCGTATCCGCGCAGCACCCGGGTGTCGCGCCGCACGGGTGGACCGGACAGCCGCAGGTCGGGACGGCGTTCATAGAGCGTGCGCAGCGCGACCGTTGCCTCGAGCCGCGCCAGGCCGGCGCCGAGGCAGTAGTGGATGCCGGAGGAGAAGGCCAGGTGGTCGCCGGCGTCAGACCGGGTCACGTCGAACGTCTGCGGGTCGGCGAAGACGGCCGGGTCGCGGTTGGCGCCGCCGAGGTAGGTCAGCACCGGCTGGCCCTCGGGCACCGGCACGCCGTCGACCTCGGTGTCGACGTACGCCTGGCGGAGGGTGAGCTGGACGGGGGAGTCGTAGCGCAGCACCTCCTCGACGGCGTTGCCCCAGCCCGACGGGTCGTCCTGGAGGCGGCGCAGCTGGTCGGGGTGCTGGTCGAGCACGCGGACGGCGTTGCCGATCAGGTTGACGGTCGTCTCGAAGCCCGCGCCGAGCAGCAGCAGCCCGGTGGCGCGCAGCTCGATGTCGGTGAGCCGGTCGTCGCCCTCGAGGTTGGCGAGCCTGCTGATCAGGTCGTCGCGCGGCTCGCGACGCACCGACCTGATGTGCTCGGCGAACCACGCGTGCAGGTTGCGTACGTCGCGGTCGGCCTTGCGGTAACGGCGCCAGGTCAGCGCCGGGTCGAGGGTGACCGCGGCACCGTTGCCCCACTCGAGGAGCTGGCGGTGCATGTGGTCGGGCACTCCGAGCATCCGAGCGATCACGGCCACGGGAAGCAGTGCGGCGAACTGCTCGACGACGTCGAAGCTGTCCGAGCTCTCGACCCTGTCGAGCAGCTGGTCGGCGGTCGCCTGGATCATCGGCTCGAGGCCCTCGATGGTGCGCACCGTGAACGCGCGCGAGACGAGCCGTCGGTAGCGGGTGTGGTCGGGAGGGTCGGTGACCAGCATCGACGGCGGGTCGACCGGGCCGGCGGACCACGGGTCCGACGCCGCCTCGAGCACCCGCCGGATGCGGTGGGGGAGTCCGGCCTGACCCGCGGCGACCCCGAAGTCGGGGCTGCGCAGCACGGCGGTGCTGATGGCGTGGTCGACGGTCACCGGCATCACCGTGCCGAGCACGAGCCGGCCGCGCGCGCGGAACTCCTCGTACGTCGGGAACGGGTCCTCGAGCAGCGCCGGCTCGAGCTCGAGGCGCGACATCAGGTCGCCGCGTCGGGCCGCCTTCTTGAACATCGCGCGGGGCAGCCCGTAGTTGAGCGACCAGGTGACGGCAGAGCGCGCCTCACGAAGCATGGGCGACCGCTCCCGACGGCACGGCCGTCCGGGCGACGGCGTAGCGATCCAGGATGCGGAGCACGGCGGCGTTGGCGCGGTGCAGCTCGCGGTAGCGCTCGTCGAGCACGTGCTCCGGGAGATGCGTGTCGAGCTGGGCCTGGCAGGTGCGCTCCCAGCGGTGGCGGAGGGCGAACAGGAGACCCTCACGGTCGCCGAAGCTGGCGGCGTACTCGTCGCGCCAGGGAAGGGTGCCGGTGGGGTCGGCCATGGCGGCTGCCTCGACCTCGCGAATGATCCGGTAGCGCTCGTGGGTCTCGGTCCAGGTCATGCCCACCACGCTAAGCGCCCGACCGTCGTGGGACATCGCTCCGCGGGACCCACTTGGACTCCTCCCCAGGTAGTAGCACGTCGCCTGCCTCGGGGGGATGGCAGCGCCGGCGTACCCGCCTAGTCTGAGCCTCATGCTCGCGTCCGCACAGGCTCTCGGCGTGCGCTTCCGCGACCGCGTGGAGAGCAAGGGACTCGAGCACGGGCTCGGCTATCCGTGGTGGGTGCCGGTGTGCAGCGCCCTGCTGATGATCGGTGGCACCGCCGTCGCCCTCGCTCAGCGCGACGCGCTGCTGGATCCCCGGTGGGTGACGCTCTCGTTGGCATTCGTGGCGGGGGACCACGTGCTGCACTTCGCGTCGCGGTTCTGGGTGCCCTGGTGGGTAGATGGCCCCCTGGTGCTGGCCGGCCTGGCCTGGATCATGACCGTGCCGACCGACGCGAACGGCTCCGAGTACGTCGTGCCGCTGGTCGCCACCTTCCTGGTCGCCGAGGTGACGGTGACGCACGCCGCGCGTGCCGGTGTCTTCGTGGGCCTCGTGTCCGGCGTGGTGCTGGTGGCGCTCGATGCCGGGTCCACCCGGGGGTCGGACGTGGCGCTGCTGGTGATGGCGATCGTCCTGGGGTTCTTCACCGGCGCCACGATGCGGTGGCAGATGCGGGCGCTGGCCGCCGAGCGGAAGAGCCGGGCGCAGGAGCGGGAGCGGGCGACGCTGGCCGAGCGACAGCGGATCGCCCGCGAGATCCACGACCTGGTGGCGCACTCGCTGAGCGTGACCATGCTGCACGTGGGTGGTGCCCGCCAGGCGCTGGTCGCCGGCGACCACGGCGTACCCGACGTCGATGACGCCCTGGCCGCACTCGCCGACGCCGAGCAGGTCGGGCGCCAGGCGATGGCCGAGATCCGGCGTACGGTCAGCGTGCTCGCCACCGAGCCCTCCGGCGCCCGCCCGCTGCCGTGTGCCGAGGACATCCCCGACCTCGTCGGGCGGCTGCGCGACGCCGGCCATCCGGTGACGTACGACGCCCGCGGCGATCTCCGTATGCTGACGCCCACCGCCGGCCTGGGCTTCTACCGGGTGCTGCAGGAGGCGTTGACGAATGCCACCAAGCACGCGCCGGGTGAGCCGGTGGCGGTCAGTGTGGATGTCGACGCGAGGCGGGCGCACCTCGCCGTACGCAACCGGCGCAACGGCGCCGTGCCTGCGGCCACCGACGGGTCAGGCACGGCGGGCATGTCGGCGCGCGCAGAGCAGCTCGGCGGCACCCTGGTGGCCGGTCCGGACCCTCGCGACCCCGCTCAGTGGCTGGTCGACCTGTCGATCCCCGTCGGTGCACCGTGGCTCATGTGCAAGATCAAGAAGGTGCTCGGGTGAGTGACGAAGCGGTCGTGCGAGTGCTCCTGGTCGACGACCAGGAGCTGATCCGTTCCGGTCTGCGTCGCATCCTGCGCCGGCGCAGCGGCTTCGACGTGGTGGCCGAGTGCGGCGACGGGGCCGAGGTGCCGGACGCGCTGGCCTCGGGCGACGTGGACGTGGTGCTGATGGACCTGCGGATGAAGCACGTCGACGGCATCGAGGCGACCCGACGGCTGCGGGCGGCCGACGGGCCGCCCGTCCTGGTGCTGACGACGTTCGACGACGACGAGATGCTCTCCGGCGCGCTGCGTGCCGGGGCGGCGGGTTTCGTGCTCAAGGACACGCCGTCCGACGATCTGCTCCGCGCCGTCCGCGCCGTCGCCGCGGGCGACTCCTGGCTGGACCCCTCCATCACCGGGCGGGTCCTCGCGACCTACCGGGCCGCACCCGCCGCCGTGCCCCCACCCCGCCTCGACACCCTCACCGCCCGCGAGGTCGAGGTGCTCGGCGCGATCGGCCGCGGCCTGTCCAACGGCGAGATCGCGCGTGCGCTGAACATCTCGGAGCTGACGGTGAAGAGCCACGTCGGCCGGATCTTCACCAAGCTCGACCTCCGCGACCGGGCGGCCGCGGTGGTGTGTGCGTTCGAGACGGGCCTGGTCTCGGCGGGCTGAGCCTGTACGGAATGGACGCCGACCCGTGGTCGGCTCGTTTCGATGGTCGTGTAGCGAGCGCCGGCGAGGCGGTGTCGAGGCCTCGGTGGGTGCCACGGGGACTGTTGTTGGTGGTGGTCGGCTCGCTTCGTTGGTCGAGTAGCGAGCGCCAGCGAGCGTATCGAGACCTGGCCCGTCGGGGGTTGAGGTGTGAGGAGCGCCAGCGACGAGCCTCGAAAGGCCCGTAGTTGACACGGAAACTCGCTCACACCGATTGACCCAGTGACCACATCAGGCGTACAATCGAACACATGTTCGATCTCGGATCAGGGAGCTGACTACGGCTCTCGCGGCGGCCGACGGGCCCGCCACCGACGGCGAACGCATCGACACCCTCCGCCGGCTCGAAGAGCTCAAATGCGCCGCCGAGGCGCTGCAGGCCGAGATCACCGCCGACCTCGATGCCTCCCAACGCGCGCTGCAGGCCGCCGCCGGGATACCGGCCGAACGCCAGGGCCGCGGGATCGCCCACCAGGTCGCCCT
>JALZCZ010000462.1 GCA_030862825.1 Actinomycetota bacterium
GTCTCGGGGCAGCTACCTAGTCGGTGTGCAGCGTCTCGGGTGAGCGGGCGTGGTCGGCGAGCAGGTGGATGCCGCGCTTGAGGCCACCGACCAGGTCGCCGGCCGCGAACGCGGTCTGCATCGCGAGCACCGCCAGCTCGACCTCGTTGTCGGTGAGCGTGCGGCGGACGTAGCCCCCGGTGACGATCTCCAGCGCCCGCTGCTCGGGGTCGACCATGATCAGGATGCTGCGGGCCGGTGCGACGAGCGAGTTGTGCAGGCGGGTCGCGAACTCACGGGGCTCCCCGATCGCCTTGCCGACGAACACCGAGAACTCCGCACGGCACAGCTGCTCGGCCTTGCGGATCGCCTCGTCGAGGGCGAATCGCTCCGAGCTGCTGAAGTAGTCACCAGCGCCCACTGGCACCCCCGGCCTGTGAGGTCTCGGAGTCGGGACCGGCCAGCTCGCCGGCGCTCTTGCGCGGGCCGCCCAGCCACTGGTCCTCCACCTGCGGTGCGCCGGGAGCGACACGCTCGCCGCGGGCCATGGCCGGCACGTAGACGGCCAGCGCGATGACGAGGGCGAGCAGCAGCGGGGCGCCCGCCAGGAGCAGGAGCGCCTCGAGCTTGTCGATCGGTCCCTCGTTCTCCCATCGCTCCGGCACGTCGGCCCCGGCGGGCGCGGCCAGGGCCACGGAGAGACCGGCGACAGTGATCCCGGACACGGCGAGAACGGCGATCCGGCGAACGGCAGCGGAGATCGTGGTGGTCACGGGTGACAGCGTATCGGCTCCGTTCGTCGCGGATCGCCGCGGATGCTATGCATGGGCGCATGTCCCCACTGCTGTCAGCCAACCCGTGCGAGGAGGGCGAGCAGGTCTGCGACAAGGCCTACGACTGGACGCACAACGCGGACGTCGCCGAGATCGCCGACATCGTGATCGGCAAGCCGTTGGCCATCGCCGGCCTGCTGCTCCTGGGCATCGCCGTCCGCTGGCTCCTGCACCGGATCATCGACCGGATGATCCGCCGCGCGGAGCTCGGCGTGCTCCCCGACCGCGTCAACCTCGCGACGTCGACGAGGCGCGTGCAGCGGGCGCAGACCATGGGCAGCCTGCTGAAGAGCGTCGTCACCGGCGTCCTGGTCGCGGTGTTCGGCACGATGATCCTCAGTGAGGTCGGCGTCAACATCGCCCCGATCATCGCCAGCGCCGGCATCATCGGCATCGCGCTCGGCTTCGGTGCCCAGTCGCTCGTCAAGGACTTCCTCTCCGGCACCTTCATGATCTTCGAGGACCAGTACGGCGTCGGCGACGTCGTCGACATCGGTGAGGCCATCGGCACCGTGGAAGCGGTGACCCTGCGGATCACGCGTCTGCGCGACCTCAACGGCACGGTCTGGTACGTGCCCAACGGCGAGATCATGCGCGTCGGCAACATGAGCCAGAACTGGGCGCGTGCGGTGATCGACGTGAGCGTCGGGTACGGCGAGGACCTGGCGCGCGTGAAGCGGATCCTGCTCGAGGTCGCTCATGACCTCTACGAGGACGACGAGTTCCGCGAGCTGATCATCGAGGAGCCGGAGGTCACCGGCGTCGAGATGCTGGCCGCCGACTCGGTGAACCTGCGGGTGATGTTCAAGACCCTGCCCCTCGAGCAGTGGGCGGTGGGCCGCGAGATGCGGCAGCGGGTCAAGGCGCGCTTCGACCACGAGGGCATCGAGATCCCGTTCGCCCAGCGCGTGGTGTGGCATCGCGAGGCCAAAGCCGAGGCCGACCCGAAGGCCGACCCCAGCGAGGCGACCTCAGGCGAGTGAGGCGTCCAGGGTGATCGTCGTACCGGTGAGGGCCTTGCTCACCGGGCAGTTCTCCTTGGCGCCCTGGGCGGCCTCGACGAACTGCTCCTCGGTCATCCCCTCGACGGTGCCGACCACGGTCAGCTTGATGCCGGTGATGCCGGTGCCGGGGGTGAACTCGACCTCGGCGCTGGTGTCCAGCTTGGTCGGCGGGGTGCCGGCCTTCGCCAGGCCGCCGGAGAGCGCCATGGAGAAGCAGGCCGAGTGAGCGGCGGCGATCAGCTCCTCTGGGCTGGTCTTCGCCTTCGCCTGATCGGTGTTCGCGTGCTCCGTGCGGGCGGGCCAGGAGACATCGAAGGTCCCGAGGCCGGACGACTGGAGCTCGACCCTGCCCGAACCCTCGGTCAGGGAGCCTTCCCAGATGGTCTGTGCGGTGCGCGTAGTAGCCATGCCCGGAAGTCTGGCACGCCGCCCGTCGGCGTCTCACCGGCCCTCGGCACAATGGGCGGGTGAGCACCTACTACGAAGAGATCGGCGGCTTCGAGACCTTCCGACGCATCGTCGCGAAGTTCTACGAGGGTGTGGCCGGCGACGAGGTGCTGCGTCCGCTCTACCCCGAGGAGGACCTCGGTCCAGCCGAGGAGCGGTTCCTCCTGTTTCTCGTGCAGTACTGGGGCGGCCCCACGACGTACTCCGAGACCCGCGGGCACCCGCGACTGCGGATGCGGCACGCGCCGTTCGCGGTCACGCCGGAGGCCAAGGACCACTGGCTGATGCACTTCCGCGCCGCGCTCGACTCGGTCGAGCTGACGCCCGAGCAGGATGCGCAGTTCTGGGACTACGTCACCCACGCGGCCCAGTTCATGGTCAACAGCTTCGAGTGAGCTCCGAAGAACTTGTCCCCGGCGATGTAACACGGCAGCGCGCACGCGACAGGTACGGGTGAACGCACCTACACACCGAGGGAGCACGCATGCGCAGGATGTCTCCTGCCAGGACCGTCGTGGCGACTGTCTCCGTGGCCGCGCTCATGGCCGGCGGCGCCGACGCCGCCAGCTCGGCCGTCGATGACGCCGACAGCGAGACGGCCGCCGTCGTGAACAAGAACGGCCACGAGGTCGACGAGCACGCAGCCGACGGCCAGGCCCGGGCAGCCGAGGCGCGGGCAGCCGCGGCCGCCAGGAAGGCCACGGCGGAAGCCGAGGAGACCGACGGGGAAACCGAGCCGGAGGAAGTGGCCGCGACTCCGGAGGACCACGGCAACCACGGCGGACCGGACGCCGCGGCGGGCGACCACCCCGACGAGAACGCGTTCCTCAACCCCCAGGCCCGCGAGCCACAGGGGCCCCCCGAAGACCCCGCCGCCAACGCCGGAGGTCTCGGGCCCGACGACCACGCGGGCGACCACCCGAACGACCACGCCACCGCCGACCACGGGCGCTGAAAGAAGTAGCGTCGAGTCACCATCCTCGACCGACGGAGACCCATGACTGCATCACGGCGCGCTGACCTCCAGCTGGAGGTGCCCACGCTCGAGCCTGATCCGGGGATGCTCGAGCGGCTGGCGTTCGTCGCGGGGGCGGCGCGACCTACCACCTCCGCCCGGCCGCCCACGTGGCGGCGCCTCAACGGCCTGCGCGTGGCCGTGGCCACCACGGCCGTCGCGGGGATCTCCGTCGGTGGCGCCTGGGCCACCGTCGGCATCATCAGCCCGGACGTTCCCGAACGACCGCCGGTCGAACAGCCACCGACTCCCGGTGGGACGGCGCATCCCACCGGGCCCACCGAGAGACCCCATGCCTCGGAGGGGAGCACTCGCCCCGACCCCCGCCCCAACAGGGGTCGGGGCGTGGGCTCGCCGGACGGAAAGGGTGCACCGGACGCGAGGCCGGGTCGTGGCCGCGGACCCGGACCAGGACGCGGACCAGGACGCGGCCAGAGCCGGGGCCCGGTGCACGGGCAGGGCGAGGACCACGCGCAGGCCTCCGCGCATGCGCAGGCCTCCGAGCACGTCCCGACCCGCGGGCCGCGTCCGACGCGGGGCGAGCCGGACAGCACCCGACGTACGGAACCGCCCGAGCGGCGCGACGGTCCAGGTCTCGGAAGCAGGAAAACCTGACCACACGTGGAGTCCGATGACGATCTGGTCCGCGAGGCCAAGGCAGGCGACCCCGACGCCTGGCGAGAGCTCTATCGAGCCCACGCCGGGCGCCTCGTCACGTGGTTGTCGACACGGCAGCACGGCGACGCCGCGTTGTCGGCGGATGATCTGGCGGCCGAGACATGGTTGATCGCCGCCCAGAAGATCCACGGTTTCCAGGGCACCTCTCCGCAGTTCGCGGGGTGGCTGTTCGGCATCGCCCGCAACCTGATGTCCACGACCAGCAGGCGCAGCGCGCGGCGGCGTACCGACCCGACGGTCATCGAGGGCGCCCTTGAGCTGCCAGCACTGTCCGCATCCGACGCCGAGGGGGACGCTTGGGTGCGGGCAGTGCTGGCTACCCTGCCACCGCGGGAACGCGACGTGGTCGGCTGCATCGACGGGCTGGGCCTCGACGTCGAGGCCACCGCACGCGCCCTCGGGATCAGCGCGGTGGCGGTCCGGGTCGCGCGGCACCGCGGGCTACGCCGGCTGCGCACCAACTTTCCGGTCGGCGATCAGCCGGAGGACCCCGGGCTGAACGCCGCCACCAGCCGCTCGCGATAGGCCTCCGGCGGTCGCACGGACTGCCCGGTCTCGGTGTCGAAGAACGCCGAGACCACACGAGCCCGCGACAGCAGCGTGTCGCCGTCGCAGATCTCGGACTCGATGGTCATCGACCTGTCGCCGACCCGGCCGATCCGTGACCAGCAGTCGTAGGGCTCGGTGCGCAGCAGGATCGGGGCCAGGTAGTCGACCTCCGTGCGCACCACCGCGTTGGCAGCGAGCCCGGTCTCGGGCGGCAGCCCGCGCATCAGCGTGGCGTGCAGCCGGATCCGGGCCTCCTGGTAGTAGCCCAGGTACTTCACGTTGTTGACGTGGCGGTAGACGTCGACGTCCGAGAAGCGCACGTGCACGGGATAGCGTTGCGCCGTGTCGCGCGGCACCCGGAACCGCTCGGGACGTACTCGTGGCTCGCCCTCCTCGAGGTAGACCGCCAGCGCCTCCCGCTCGTCCGGACGGAGGCGGCGCGGGCTCTCGGTGGCGAAGACGTACGGCGTGAGCAGGCTCGCGGCCCTGAGGTAGACGCGTCGCCCCGACTCGGCCGCCGCGTCGTCATGGAAGACCTCGTAGCTCAGGGTGAACGACGCGGCCCGGATCTCCGAGACCCAGCACTCGATCGTGACCGGCCGGAACCTGAAGTGGAGCGGCGCCGTGTAGGTCACCTCGTGCCGGACCACCACCACGCCCTCGGCGAGGTCGTCGGTGCCCTGCGACCGCGCGTGGGTGCGGAGCATGTCGACCCTGGCCTCCTGCAGGTAGTCGACGTACACGACGTTGTTGACGTGACCGAGCTGGTCGAGGTCGCCCCACCGGGTCGGGCATTCGTAGACGTGACGCACGGCATGGAACTCTGCCAGACCGCAGGACTGACACCTGTTCTAGTGTGGCCTGACACCCATCCAGAACGGAGCTTCATCCATGCCTGAGGCAGTCATCGTTTCCGTCGCCCGCACGCCGATCGGCCGCGCGAACAAGGGATCGCTCACCGAGATGCGCCCCGACGAGCTCACGGCGTTCATCGTGAAGACCGCGCTCGACAAGATCCCGGCGCTGGACCCGAGCACCATCGACGACCACTACCTCGGCTGCGGCCTCCCCGGTGGGGAGTCCGGCAACAACATGGCCCGCGTGGTCAACGTGCTCAACGGCATGGACGACGTGCCCGGCGCGACCATCACCCGCTACTGCTCGTCGTCGGTGCAGACCACGCGGATGGCCTTCCACGCGATCAAGGCCGGCGAGGGCGACGTCTTCATCTCGGCCGGCGTCGAGACCGTCTCGCGGTTCGCGAAGGGCACGTCCGACCACTGGCCCGACACCCACAACCACCGGTTCGACGAGGCGAAGGCCCGCACCGACAAGACCGCCGAGGGCGGTCAGGGCTGGCACGACCCGCGCGAGGACGGCCAGCTGCCCGACGTCTACATCGCCATGGGCCAGACCGCCGAGAACGTCGCCAAGCTGCGCGGCCTGAGCCGCCAGGAGCTCGACGAGTTCGGCGTACGTTCCCAGAACCTCGCCGAGAAGGCCCTTGCCGACGGCTTCTGGCAGCGCGAGATCACTCCGGTGACGACCCCGGACGGCACTGTCGTCAGCAAGGACGACGGGCCGCGCGCCGGGGTCACCTACGAGGGGATCAAGGACCTCAAGCCGGTCTTCCGCCCCGACGGGGTGGTCACGGCGGGCAACTGCTGCGCCCTCAACGACGGCGCCGCCGCCGTCATCGTCATGTCCGACACCAAGGCCGCCGAGCTCGGCCTGACCCCGCTGGCGCGAATCGTCGCCACCGGCGTCAGCGGTCTCTCCCCCGAGATCATGGGACTCGGTCCGGTCGAGGCGACCAAGCGTGCGCTCGCCAACGCCAACATGAGCATCGGCGACATCGACCTGGTGGAGATCAACGAGGCCTTCGCCGCCCAGGTCGTGCCGTCGTACCAGGACCTCGGCATCGACATCGACCGGCTCAACGTCAACGGTGGCGCGATCGCGGTCGGCCACCCCTTCGGCATGACCGGCGCCCGGCTGCAGAACACGATGATCAACTCGCTCGACTTCCACGACAAGTCGACCGGCCTGATCACCATGTGCGTGGGCGGCGGCCAGGGCATGGCCCTGATCCTCGAGCGCGTCTGACCCACGTCGACCCGGTCACCACAGACCGGGGCGGTCAACGCGTCACCGGTCGATGAGGCGGTGACCGGGTCCGTAGATCACATCGCGGACCCGGTCGCTGCCCACGAAGCCGTGCGGGAAACCGAGATCGACGCGGCTCACGGCGTCGAGCAGCGCCAGGTCGTCGGCCGACAGCTCCACGTCGAGCACACCGAGCGCGTCGGTCATCTGCGCCAGCGTGCGGGCGCCGAGCAGCGGGATCACGCCGTCTCGCGACCGAAGCCAGGCAAGGGCCACCTGCGACCGGGTCGCCCCGGTCCGGGCCGCGACCTCGCCGACGGCCGCGAGCACCGGCCCGTCACCGGGCCTGGCCAGCCGTCCGCCGGCCAGCGGCGACCAGGCCGTGACCGTGAGTCCGGTGCCGAGCGCCATCGGCACCAGCTCGCGCTCGACGGTGCGCTCCAGCAGCGAGTATTCGATCTGCAGCGCGGCGAACGCCGTCCACCCTCGCAGCTCGGCCATCGTGTTGGCGCGGGCGACCTCCCAGGCCGGCCAGTCCGAGACGCCCGCGTAGAGCACCTTCCCGGCCCGCACCTGGTCGTCGAGGGCCCGCATCGTCTCCTCGACCGGCGTGAAGCGGTCGCGGGCGTGCACCCAGTAGATGTCGAGATAGTCGGTGCCGAGACGGGCGAGTGACTCGTCCAGTGCGGTCACCAGGTTCTTGCGGTGGCTGCCCGCGGCGTTGAGGTCCGTGTCGTGCCGCGCCAGCGTGTACTTCGTGCCGACCACGAAGTGCTCTCGGTCGGCACCCAGCAGGTCCTTGACCACGGGTTCCGTGCCGTAGCGGTCCGCGGTGTCGATGACGTTGCCGCCGGCCTCGGCGTACGCGTCGAAGATCGACCGGCACTCCGCGGGATCGTCGCTCGGGAGGCGCATCGCGCCCAGCGCGAGCTCGGAGACACGGAGACCGGTGGGGCCGAGAGTTCGGTATCGCATGTGGACGAGGCTAGGAGTTCAAGCGCGCTCGAAGTCAACCGCGCGTCCGGATGCCTCCCACGGCGCGGCAGGTCGAATGCCTAGACTGACGGAATGCCGGACATCGGGGAGGAGCCGCGCTGGCTCGACGCGGACCAGCAGCGATCGTGGCGCGCACTCGTGCTCGGCACCACCCTGCTCTTCGACCGGCTCGACGACGACCTGCGCCGCCACCACAACATCTCGCTGGCCGAGTACGAGATCCTGGTCCGGCTCTCCGAGCGCGGTGGTCAGCTGCGAATGGCCCAGCTCGCCGACGCGATGGCCCACAGCCGCAGCAGGATCACTCACACCATCAAGCGGATGGAGCACAGCGAGCTGGTCGAGCGCTGCGAGTCACCGGAGGACGGCCGCGGCGTGATCGCCAGGCTCACCGATCGCGGCGCGCTGCTGCTGCGCAACGTCGCGCCCACCCACGTCGAGGGCGTCCGCGAGCACCTGGTCGACCTGGCCTCCGACGAGGACTTCCAGGCCCTCGGCCGGGTGATGGACGCCGTCTCCGACAACCTGATCGCCCGGCATCCGGAGATGGAGATGCGCACGACCGAGTAGGCGTGTCTCGACACGGCCCGTCACGACCTCGTTCCTCGGTCTCGGGGCCTGCTCGACCTCGTCTCGCCCAGGCAACGCGCTCGTTCCTCGCGCGCTGCTGCTCGCTCGATCAGTCGCGCGTCAGCCGTCGGTGGGTGACGCGGTGCGGGCGCGCGGCCTCGACGCCGAGTCGCTCGACCTTGTTCTCCTCGTAGGCCGCGAAGTTGCCCTCGAACCAGAACCACTTGGCCGGGTCCTCGTCGTCGCCCTCCCAGGCCAGGATGTGGGTGGCGATCCGGTCGAGGAACCACCGGTCGTGCGAGGTGACCACGGCGCAGCCCGGGAAGTCGAGCAGTGCGTCCTCCAGCGACGACAGGGTCTCGACGTCCAGGTCGTTGGTAGGCTCGTCGAGCAGCAGCATGTTGCCGCCCATCTTCAGCGTGAGGGCGAGGTTGAGCCGGTTACGCTCTCCCCCGGACAGCACGCCGGCCTTCTTCTGCTGGTCGGGACCCTTGAAGCCGAAGGACGCGACGTACGCGCGTGAGTTCATCTCGAAGTTGGCGACCTTGATGAAGTCGAGTCCGTCGGAGACGACCTCCCACACGTTCTTGTTGGGGTCGATGCCGCCACGGCTCTGGTCGACGTACGAGATCTTCACCGTGGTGCCGACCTTCAGCTCACCCTGGTCGGGCTCCTCCTGGTCGGTGATCATCCGGAACAGCGTCGTCTTGCCGACGCCGTTGGGACCGATCACGCCCACGATCCCGGCGCGGGGCAGCGTGAAGGAGAGGTCGTGGATCAGGGTGCGGCCGTCGAAGCCCTTCGCCAGGTCGTGGGCCTCGAGGACGATGTCGCCCAGCCGGGGGCCGGCCGGGATGTTGATCTCGGAGGTGTCGATCTTGCGCATCCGGTCGGCCTCGGCCGCCATCTCCTCGTAGCGCGCCAGGCGGGACTTGCTCTTGGTCTGCCGGGCCTTGGCGTTGGAGCGCACCCACTCGAGCTCGCGGTCGAGCATCTTGGCGCGCTTGACGTCCTTCTGGCCCTCGATCTTGAGCCGGTCCTTCTTGGTCTGCAGGTAGGTCGTGTAGTTGCCCTCGTAGGGGTGGGCCTGGCCACGGTCGAGCTCCAGGATCCAGGTGGCGACGTTGTCGAGGAAGTAGCGGTCGTGGGTCACGGCCAGCACGGCGCCCGGGTAGTCCTTGAGGTGACCCTCCAGCCACTGCACCGACTCGGCGTCGAGATGGTTGGTGGGCTCGTCGAGCAGCAGCAGCGACGGCTGCTGGAGCAGGAGCTTGCAGAGCGCCACGCGGCGTCGCTCGCCACCGGACAGCGTGTCGACGATCGTGTCGGGCGGCGGGCAGCGCAGTGCGTCCATCGCCTGGTCGAGCCGGCTGTCGATGTCCCACGCGTTGGAGTGGTCCAGGAACTCCTGGAGGTCGCCCATCTCCGGCAGCAGCTTGTCGTAGTCGGCGGCGGGGTCGGCCATCTCCTCGGAGATCTGGTTGAACCGAGCGAGCTTGGCCTTGATCTCGCCGACGGCCTCCTCGACGTTCTCCAGGACCGTCTTGCCCTCGCTCAGCGGCGGCTCCTGCTGGAGCATCCCCACCGTGGCGTCGGGCGCGATGATCGCGTCGCCGTTGTTGGGCTTGTCGAGCCCGGCCATGATCTTCAGCAGCGACGACTTGCCGGTCCCGTTCGGGCCGACGACACCGATCTTCGCGTCGGGAAGGAAGGACAACGTCACGTTCTCGAGGACGACCTTGTCGCCGTGGGCCTTACGCACATTGCGCAGGGTGAACACATACTCCGCCATGGTCCACGAGCCTACGTGGAAACTCGCCTGAGACCTGATCGGGGGGTCACCACGTCTCTACGGTTGGAAGCCCTGAGCCACTGAGTGGAGGACGAATGCGACGCAGCGCCGCAGCCGACGCGGAGTTCGCGGAGTTCATGGCCGCTCGCTCGAGCCAGCTCTACCGCAGCGCCTACCTGCTCACCACCTCTCCGCACGCCGCGGAGGACCTCCTGCAGACCGCACTCGCCAAGGCGTACGCCGCCTGGGGACGGGTCCGAGCCGCGGACGACCCCGTGGCCTACGTGCACGGGGTGCTGATCAAGAGCTTCCTCTCCGAACGCCGCCGACGCAGCAGCACCGAGCTGCCCGTCGCCGAGGCGTTCGACCGGCCGGCAGTCTGCGCCGACCCCACCGAGCGCGTGGCACTCATGGCTGCCCTGTCCCAGCTGGCGCCGCTGGACCGGGCCGTCGTGGTGCTGCGCTTCTGGGAGGACCGCAGCGTCTCCCAGACCGCCGCCGACCTCGATCTCTCGGAGGCCGCGGTGAAGAACCGCAGCCTGCGGGCCCTGCGCACCCTGCGCGGGCTCCTTGCCGAGGCGGCCGAACCTCTCGACACCACCCCTTCCACCTCCACCAGGAGCACGACATGACCCACCTCGACGACGGCGCCGACCTCCGGGCCCTGATGGACCGCTCCGTGTGCGACCTGGATGCCCCCGACCACTGCGGCCCGGCCGCTGTTGCGTCCGGCAGGCGGATCCGGCGCCGGCGGCGCGCGATGGGAGCAGTGTCCGGCGTGGCCGCCTGTGCCGTCGTGACCGCGGTGTTCGCGATCCCAGCCCTGGGCGACGGTGGTGGCTCGACGCCCGGCCCGCCGGCCGCCTCCGACCCCGGAGCCCCTACGCCGTCGCCGCCCGACCCGATGACCCCGAGCGAGGGACCCAACGTGGTGCCGAGCACCGACGGTCCCGCCGGCTGGTGGGACATGCCCAGCACCCAGATGGTCGACGTTCTGGAGTCAACGGTGCCCCAGGGCGTCACAGTGACCCGTGCCGACACCACCACGGAAGGCCCCGACGGGCCGTCGCCCGCCGCCGGTGGGCTGTCGGGCACCCTGGACGCCAGCACCGGCCCTGGCGCGTTCCAGATCATCCTGTGGCAGCCCGACCTCGCCCCGATCCCCGACCCGGTCACCACAACCGACGCCGCGGGCATCGAGCACACGACCGTCTTCGCGGACGCAGCCTCTCTCCATGGTCGCATCCAGTGCCGCGCCGCCTATGACAGCTGTGCGCAGATTCGCGATGACTCGGGGGAGGTCGTCGGACGCCGGTCGACCGACAGCCATGGTGGGACGACGTACCACGAGGTGGCTCTGCTCGGGCCCGACGGAGGCGGCCTCTACTTCTATGTCGCGGACGCCACCGGCGAGAAGCCCGGCTACGAGGCACCGACCGCCGAGGCGCCGCCGCTCACCCTGGCCCAGCTCCGCACCCTCGCGGAGGACCCCGCGTGGACCAGCTACCGGCCCTGACCACCGTCAGGCCGCCGTCGCCGGTGTCGTCGCCGCCGCCTCCTCCCGTTCGCGGGCGGGGGCGGCAGCGTTCGGCTCGGCCGCCTGCGGCCGCGGCACCCGGATGAACTGGCTGACCCCGCGGTTGAGGTCGTGGCCGACCATGACCGCCTCCACCTCGAACGCCGTCACCTCGATGTTGTTCTTGTTGACGTAGGTGCGCGCGTTGAGCCGGCCGTGCACGATCACCGGGTCGCCCCGGCGCAGCGAGCGCTCGCAGTGCTCGCCGAGGGCGCGCCAGGCGTTCACGGTGTACCACTGGGTCTCGGCGTTGACCCACTCGTCGCTGCGGCGTTGGTAGCGCCGGGGCGTGCAGGCGACGCGGATGTTGGCGACGCAGGTCTCCCCCACCCTGCGCAGCTGGACATCACCGCCGACGTAGCCCTGCAGGGTCACCATAGTCTCGTTGGACATTTCTCTCTCCTCGTCTGCTGCGAACGTGACGAGGAGCAGGCTTCGCGGGGGCGCCGACAGCGGGCGGCTCGATCGTGGATGCCTGTGGAGGACGTGGTCGAGATGGGCCGTCTGTGGACGACTCCTGGGCGACATCGGCCCGGGTGGGCTACTTG
>JALZCZ010000463.1 GCA_030862825.1 Actinomycetota bacterium
GAAGATGCGGCGAGCCGGGTCGAGGTCACGCTCGAACCCTGCAACCACACCGGCCGCACCGGCCCGTGTGCCGAGGCGCTGCTCGCTGCCGGCGTACGCCGTGTGGTGTTCGCCCAGTCCGACGCCAACCCGGTCGCCACCGGGGGAGCAGTCACCCTGCGCGCCGGCGGCGTCGACGTCGAGGCGGGGCTGTTCGCCGAGGAGGCCCGTGCCCTCAACGAGGTCTGGACGTTCGCGATCGAGCACCAGCGTCCGTTCGTGACCTGGAAGTTCGCGACCACGCTCGACGGCCGCAGCGCCGCCGCCGACGGCACCTCCCGCTGGGTCTCCGGCCGCGCCGCCCGGATCGACACCCATCGCCTGCGCGCCGTGTGCGACGTGATGCTGGTCGGCACCAACACCGTCGAGGTCGACGATCCCCGGCTGACCGCGCGCGACGAGCACGACCAGGCGCTGCCGCACCAGCCGCTGCGGGCCGTGATGGGCGAGCGCGACCTCGACCCGGGTCGGCGGATCTTCGACGGGCAGGCAGAGAGCGTCCACCTGCGCACCCGCGACCCGCGCACCACGCTGAAGGAGCTCTTCGCCCGCGATCGCCAGCATGTCTTCCTCGAGGGCGGTCCCACGCTCGCCGCCGCGTTCCTGAAGGCGGGCCTGGTCGACGAGATCGTCGCCTACGTCGCGCCGATGCTGCTCGGCGCCGGCCGCACCGCGGTCGCGGAGCTCGGCATCACCACGATCGCCGACGCCCTGCGGCCCGACGTCACCGACGTGACCGTGCTCGAAGGAATCGACGGGGAGCAACCCAACGTTCGGATCACCATGCGCCCAGGAAAGGACCACTAGATGTTCACCGGAATCGTCGAAGAGCTCGGCACGATCGAGGCCGTCGAGGACCAGGGCGACGCCATCCGCCTCACCGTCAAGGCCGGCCTCGTGCTCGAGGACGCCGGGCTCGGCGACTCGATCTCGGTGAACGGCTGCTGCCTGACCGTGACCGAGCGCACCGCGGACACCTGGACCGCCGACGTGATGCAGGAGACGCTCGACAAGACCAGCCTGCACGGCATCCAGCCCGGCGACCGGGTCAACCTTGAGCGTGCGGTGACCGCGGAGAAGCGGCTCGGCGGCCACATCGTCCAGGGCCACGTCGACGGCGTGGGGCACGTCGTACGCCGCACCCCCAGCGAGCACTGGGAGCTGGTCGAGGTGGAGATGCCGGCCGAGATGGCGAAGTACCTCGTCGACAAGGGCTCGATCACGGTCGACGGCGTCAGCCTCACGGTGGTGGAGGCCGGCGCCGACCGGTTCACGGTCAGCCTGATCCCGGAGACCCTCGCCCGCACCACGCTCGGCTTCCGAGGGCCGGGCGACCGGGTCAACCTCGAGGTCGACGTGATCGCCAAGCACGTCGAGAAGCTCGTCGGCGCCTACACGCAGGAGAAGTCATGACAGACAACGTGAGGCTCGACTCGATCGAGCGCGCGATCGCCGACATCGCCGCCGGCAAGGCCGTCGTCGTGGTCGACGACGAAGAGCGTGAGAACGAGGGAGACCTGATCTTCGCCGCGAGCAAGGCGACGCCGGAGCTGATGGCGTTCACGATCCGCCACTCCAGCGGCGTGATCTGCGTGCCGATGCCGGGGGCGATGCTCGACCGGCTCGAGATCCCGCTGATGACGCCGCACAACAAGGACAAGCTCCGCACGGCCTACACGATCTCGGTGGACGCGCGCGACGGCGTGACCACCGGCATCTCGGCCGCCGACCGTGCGCACACGGCACGGGTGCTGGCCGACTCCGCGACCGAGCCGTGGGAGATCACCCGGCCCGGTCACGTCTTCCCGCTGCGCTACCGCGAGGGCGGGGTGCTCGTGCGTCGTGGCCACACCGAAGCGGCGGTCGACCTGGCCACGCTCGCCGGGCTCACGCCGGCCGGCGTGCTGGTCGAGATCGTCAACGACGACGGCACCATGAAGCGTGGACCGGAGCTGCGCGAGTTCGCCGACGAGCACGGGTTGACGATGATCTCGATCGACGACCTGGTCCGCTACCGCCGTCGCAACGAGAACCTCGTCGAGCGCGTCGCTGAGACCCGCCTGCCCACCCGGCACGGCGACTTCACCGCCTACGGCTACCGGATCACGGTCGACGGCTCGGAGCACATTGCGCTCGTGTACGGCGACGGCGCTGTCAACGGCTGGGGGAGCGAGCCGGTGCTCACCCGGGTGCATTCCGAGTGCCTGACCGGCGACGTCTTCGGCAGCCACCGCTGCGACTGCGGCCCCCAGCTCGACGAGGCGCTGGACCGGATCGTTGCCGAGGGCCGCGGAGTCGTGGTCTACCTGCGCGGCCACGAAGGCCGGGGCATCGGCCTGGTGGCGAAGCTGCAGGCCTACCAGCTGCAGGACGGCGGCCGCGACACCGTGGACGCCAACCTCGACCTCGGGCTGCCGGCGGACGCGCGCCACTACGGCACCGCGACCCAGATCCTGCGGGACCTGAAGATCGACAGCGTCCGGCTGCTGACCAACAACCCCGACAAGGTCAGCAACCTCGAGGACTTCGGCGTGGCCGTGGCCGAGCGGGTGCCGCTCACGCCGCACCCCAACGACCACAACATCAACTACCTGCTGACCAAGCGCGACCGGATGGGCCACCACCTGCCCGACCTCGGCGTTCCGCTGGTCGAGCCGGTCGCGACCGAGGAGGACGACCTGTGACCGGACACGGCGCACCCGACCAGCAGCCCGTCGACTGCAGCGACCTCCGGGTCGCGGTGGTTGCGGCCAGCTGGCACACGCAGGTGATGGACGGGCTGCTGGCCGGCGCGCAGCGCGCGCTCGCCGACTACGCCGTCGCGCACGCCGAGGTGGTGCGCGTGCCGGGCACCTTCGAGCTGCCGGTGGTCGCCTCTGCGCTCGCGGCTCAGGGCTACGACGCCGTGGTCGCCCTCGGCGTCGTGATCCGCGGCGGCACCCCCCACTTCGACTACGTCTGCAACGCCGCCACCGACGGGCTCACCAGGGTAGCCCTCGACCACACCGTGGCGGTGGGCTTCGGCGTGCTCACCTGCGACACCGACGAGCAGGCCCTCGAGCGCGCCGGCCTGGAGGGCTCGAAGGAGGACAAGGGCTACGAGGCCACCTC
>JALZCZ010000467.1 GCA_030862825.1 Actinomycetota bacterium
GCGCGCACGGTGAGCGCGACGGCCAGCAGCACCGTCGCGTCATCCTCGTTGCCGAGGGCTCCGACCCGCGAGGCGACGTGCACGTCGGACGAGGTGAGCAGCCCGGCGGCGTTGAACTCCCCCAGCAGCCCGGTCGCACTGCTGGACAGCCGCCAGTCGTGCTGGTTGACGGGTTCGAACAGCTCGGTCATGCGATGCCCTCCAGCCGGCCGTCCAGCAGGTCCGACAGGGCGTCGACCAGCGGCACCGGCGGTCGCCAGGCGAAGACGCCGCAGGGCGCGTCGTCGACCAGCGGGGTTTCCGGGCCGCACATGCCGCGCAGGTAGAGGTAGAGGACGCCGCCCAGGTGGCGCTCGGGGTCGTAGCCGGGCTGCCGCCAGCGCAGGAAGCGGTGCAGGACGGCGGCGTAGAGCAGTGCCTGCAGGGGATAGTCGGAGTGGCCCATCGCGGCGTCGAGCGCCTCGGGGCGGTAGCTGCGCGCGGTCAGCGGCTGGTCGCGCGGGCCGAGCCAGTTGGTCTTGTAGTCGACGATCACGTAGCGGTAGCCGTCCGCCGACGGCACCCGGAGTACGACGTCGACCGACCCGGTGAGGTAGCCGCGCAGCGGCTGCTCGCCCAGGACGCCGCGCAGCATCTCAGCGTAGGCGCGCACGGGGTCGCCCTCGGGCAGGTGGCGCTCGAGCAGCGGCGCCAGGTCGCCCAGCCGGACCTGCGGCCGGGCCCCGCGCACGTCCCCGCCCGAGAGCGGCAGCTCGAACTCCATCTCCCGCAGCCGGTCGCCCAGCGGGATCTGGCGCAGGGTCGCGCCGACCAGCGGACCCAACGGCGAGTCGCAGACGGCAACGAGGGCGTCTGCCAGCTCCTCGCGGTCGACCTCGACCGGCCACCAGCCAAGCTGCTCGTCGATGTGTCCGAGCAGCTCGGTGCGCAGGTCGGCGGCCTCGGGGTCGGTGTGCTCGAGGACGGCGTGCACCAGGGACCCGAACGTGGCACCGACCGGTAGTCCGGCCATCGGCGAGGCGACGTCGGGACCGGTGTCCTGCTGCCCGGCGACCACCTCGGCCGCCGGGCCGAGCGTCTCGTCGTCCTTGCCGGTGACCTCGGGCTCGCTGGCGACCGCCTGGTCGAGGGCGGTGGGGGCACCGGCGACCTCGGTCTTGCTGAGCGAGGAGTAGGAGCTGCGCTTCCAGGTGGTGTCGACCTCGCGGGTGAATGCGCGGGCGACCAGGTCGGGCGTCTCGGGCCGCGGCGGATCGGCACCCGGGTCGGCGTGCAGCGCGGCCTCGGGGCGCGGGCCGCCGCGGTCGCGCCACTGCGTGAAGAGGGCGACCACGTCGTCGTCGGACGGCACCGTGGGCGAGTCGGGTGGGACGGCGTCGTCGGCCGCGCGCATCAGCATCCGGTGCAGCGGCGAGGCGATGGCGTTCTTGGTCGGCGCCCACCAGCACACGACCTGCGACTGGGCGCGCGTGATCGCGACGTAGAGCAGCCGCAGCCACTCCCCCGCCTCCTCGTCGTGCCACCGACGACAGTGGTCGGACCAGCGGGCTCCGCCACCCCCGACGTTGATGCACCGCCGGCCGGCGTCGTCGTGGAAGAGCGGCCGGGTCGGCTTGGGGACGAAGCGATCGGCGACGGCGGGGAGGTAGACCACGGGGTACTCGAGGCCCTTGCTGGCGTGGATGGTCACCAGCTGCACGGCGGCCGCATCGGAGTCGAGGCGCCGGGTGCGCTCGGTGCCGCGGCCGGCCCGGCCCTCGGCGACCTGCTCGCGCAGCCAGGTGAGCAGCGAGACCACACCATGGCGCTCCTTGAGCGTCACCTCGTGCAGCGCCTCACCGATGTGGCGCAGGTCGGTGAGCCGCCGCTCGCCACCCACCTCGGCCAGCACCCGCGCGGGCAGGCCGCCGACGGTGGCGGCCTCCAGCACAGCGGCGATGCCTCGGGTGGCGAACAGCTCGACCCAGCCACGCAGGGTCTCCGCCACCTCGTCAGTGAGGTCGTCGCCGCGCTCGTCGAGCTGCGCGGCGGTGTGTCCGAAGAAGCAGGTGAGCGCCGCCGACCGCACCCGGGTGCTGCGGTGCGGCTGCTCCAGCGCCTCCAGCAGGCTCAGCCACTCGACCGCCGCCGGGGTGGCGAAGACGCTGCCGCCGCCGGCGATCACCGCGGGCACGCCGACCTCGTGCAGGGCGGCCCGCGCGTCGGCCAGGTCGGCGTGGCGGTAGCTGATCACGGCGACGTCGCGCGGCTTGATCGGCTCGCCGTCGAAGGTGGCGCCCGACGCGAGCAGGCGGCGTATGTCGAGAGCCAGGTCGCGAGCGATGTGGGGCCGGACCTGCCCGACCGCGAGGGTGCCGGAGCCGCGGCGGCCGAACTGCTCGCGGCGCACCACGCGCACCCGGAACGGCGCGTCGACCGGCGTGTCCGCCAGCCTGCTCTTCTGGTGGTGTGCCTCGACGTCGTGCACCACGATCCGGTCGTCACCGAGCGCGGCGCCGGCGAGCAGACGCTGGAAGGAGTGGAGCAGCGGGGCGTCGCTGCGCCAGTTGACCGGCAGCGTCTGCTTGGTCTGGGCCGTCTCGGCTGCCTTCAGGTACGTCGTCACGTCGCCGCCGCGGAAGGCGTAGATCGCCTGCTTGGGATCGCCGATGAGCACCATCGTCGCGTGGCCGGTGAACGCCCGGTCGAGCACGTCCCACTGCACCGGGTCGGTGTCCTGGAACTCGTCGACGAGCACGATCTGCCAGCGCTGGCGCATCCGCCGGCGCGCGGCCGAGTCGGGGTCCTCGAGCGCGTCGCGCAGCTGGCTGAGCAGATCGTCGTAGGAGAGGATGCCGAGGCGCCGCTTGCGACGGTCGATCTCGGCACGGACCCGTTCGGCGAAGGCGACCCGGCGTCCGACCGGTGTGGAACGGTCCTCGTCGGCCGGCTCCAGCGTGGCCTGCGGGTCGCCGACCGCCGTGCGGGCGATCGCCATCGCCTCGGCATGGTCGAACATCGGGCCGTCGGCGTCGCGAGCGAACGCCCGGAGGAAGAGGTCGTCGACGGTCTCCTTGACCAGGTCGTCGAGGTCCTCGACCAGCCGAGCGCGGGAGTCGGTGTCGCCGGCCACCCCGAGTGATCCGAGCACCATCGAGCAGAACTGATGGGTGGTGGCGATGGTGGCGGCGTCGAAGCCGGCCAGCGCTTCGGTGACCCGGCGGTGCCGCACCCGCCGCTCCGCGTCGTCGCAGTCGCAGAGCAGGGCGATCAGGTCGGACTGGACGAGCGGCCCGATGGTGGCCAGCGCCGCCGGGTCGTCGCTCAGCGCGCGCTCGGCCTCCACCAGCTGTGCGCGCACCCGCTCGCGCAGCTCCTGGCTCGCCGCGCGGCCGAAGGTGACCACCAGCATCTGCTCGAGCTTCGCGTGCCCCTCGGCCACGAACCTGGTGACCAGGGCTCCGATCGTCCAGGTCTTGCCGGTGCCGGCGCTGGCCTCGAGCAGGGTGGTGCCGGTCGGGAGCGGGCCGCGGATGTCGAACGCGGACGGCGTACTCATAGCGGACCTACTCGCTCGGCGCCGGTGAGGAGCGGCTCCCACACCCGCCAGGCGTGGTGGGTCATCCCGGCCTCGACCAGTGCCTCGACCGGCGCCGAGCGGCCGAAGACCCGCTGGTGGTAGGCGTCGTCGTCCTCGTTGGTGATGCCGAAGGCGTTGTGGGGATCGGTCACCCAGGCCCGGCGGGCGGCGTCGACCGGTGGCGCGTCGTGGCCCAGCAGCTCCTTGGCATGGGCCTCTGCCCACGCGGCCGCGGTGGCGACGGGGAGCGGGAGCGGCAGGGTGAGGCCGAGGTCGCGGATCTCGACGAGGGTGCGCAGCCACTCGGCGGCCCGGTGGTCGAGCGGACCCGACAGCGCGCGCCTCGGGCCGGCCCGCTCGCGGCCGACGGCGTGGGCGGTCCAGCTCTCGTCGGGATGGCCGGCGCTGAGCGCGAGCAGGTCGATCCAGGTGAGGAGCCGCTGCCGCGCCTTGAGCCGGGAGTAGCCCAGCGTCACGATCTTGTTGCCGTAGACGTTGGTGACGGTGCCGGTGAGCCGCCGACCACCACCGAGCTCGACGTCGACGTCGACCGAGCGGCGTTCGACCGCGCGCAGCTCGGTGGTGCGCTCCCACAGCTTCTTGCACTCGAGGGTGATCTCGGTGAAGGCACGGTGGCCGAGCTCGAAGGGAGGGAGCGTGCCGCGGAGCAGCTCGGCGGTCATCACCGCCTGCGGCTCGTGGCCGGCGAGGATCTCCGCCAGGATGCGGTCGCCGACCTGCCACGCCTCCAGGCCGTTGAGCGACACCGGGATCGCGTCGGCCAGCTCGTCGGGCTCGAACGGCGTGGACACGTCGAGCCGTCCTCGGACGAACGACCGGACGGGGTGCGCGAAGAACGCCTTCAGGTCGGCGAGCGAGACGTCGTCGTGGGGTCGGGCCGGGAGCGGTCCGGGCAGCAGCGGCGGCGGCTCGTGGCGCGGACCCCAGGCGGCCCGGGCGCCGGCCAGTGCGGCGGTGTCGAAGCTGAACGGGCGCTCGCCGGTGAGGCCGCCACGGGTCAGGTTGCTGGCGTCGTAGGGCTGGAGGGGGTGCCGGATCCGGATCGTCTCGCGGACCGGCTCGGCCGTGGTGCGGTCGGCGGCGTCGAGGATCTCGCCGAGGGGTACGGCGGGCGGGCAGCGGGCCCCGGAGTGCTCGTTGGCGCCGGTGTAGGTGATCACGACGTGCTCGGTCGCGGCGAGCAGCGCGTCGAGCAGGAGCTGGCGGTCCTCGCTGCGTACGTCGCGCTCGCCGGTGAGAGGGCGCCGGGCCAGCACGTCGTCGCCGTCGACCGAGGTGGCGCGGGGGTAGACGCCGTCGTCGAGACCGACCAGGCACACCACGCGGTGCGGCACCGAGCGCATCGGCACCATCGTGCAGACGGTGAGGGTGCCCGTGCGGAAGTTGGCCCGGGTCGGCCGGCCGGCGAGCCGGCTCTGGAGCAT
Organism: Actinomycetota bacterium; assembly: GCA_030862825.1. Taxonomy (GTDB): domain Bacteria; phylum Actinomycetota; class Actinomycetes; order Propionibacteriales; family Nocardioidaceae; genus Nocardioides. The sequence goes on from JALZCZ010000467.1 coordinate 5,005, forward strand.
GGCGCGTACGTCAGAGAGCAGGAGCTCGACCCCGGGCCGGTCGGACGAGGCCGAGGCGCGGGCCAGCTCGCGCTCGAACTGAGGCAGCTGCCACGCGTCGTCATCGATGACGTCGGTGAGGTCGCGGACGCCGGCCCGCAGGCGGTCCATCCACTGGCCGACGGTCGTCGCCGCGGAGAGGCGGACCAGGCAGGTGCCGAGCCGGTCGAGCAGCTCGGCCAACCGTCCGGCCAGGTCGATCTCGTTGCTGCCGACGTCGTCGAGCGGCAGTCCGCGGCCGAGGTGGCGGTGGTCGTCGCCGCTCATCGCGACCCCGAGCAGGATCCGGTCGACGCCCGCCCGCCAGGTGTTGTGCTCGAACCGCTCCATCTCGAACGCAGTGCGGGTCTCGGCGTCGACACCCCAGCGGATGCCGGCCTGAGCCACCCACCGGCTGACCCGGTCGAGCTCGTCGTCGGTGAACGCGAACCGACGCCGGCAGGCCTCCGTGGCGGCCAGGTCGAGCACGTCGGAGGCGGTGACCCGGCCACCGCTGAGCTCGAGCAGGGCACCGGCCACGGCGAGCAGCGGGTTGGTGCTGGTGAGGGCGCGGTCGGCCAGCTTGACCCGGAGCTGGTGGGCCGGATGACCGGCGACCGTCACCTGGGTGGTCGTCGGCGCCAGGCCGAAGCCCGCCGAGATCAGCGGCGCGAAGGTCTCGATGTCGGGGCACATCACCAAGATGTCGCGGGGCTCGAGGGTCGGGTCGTCCTCGAGCAGGCCGACCAGCACCTCGCGCAGGACGTCGATCTGTCGGGCAGGCCCGTGGCAGGCGTGCACCTGCAGGCTGCGGTCGTCGGGCGCCAGCCGCCGGGCCGCGCGCTCGTCGGCCGTCGGGGCGTGGTTGGCGCGGAGGTCGTGCTGGAGCCAGCCCAGCAGCGTGGTCGGCTCGACGACGACGCCACCCGACGCCACCGGGGTGGCGCCGTCGAGGGTGCGCCGCAGCTCGCGCGAGTCACGGCCGAGCGAGGCGAGCAGCGGGTGTCCGACCCGTTCGGCTGAGGTGTCGTCGTCGCGGGCGACCACGCCGCCGAGCCCGGCCAGCGCGTCCCACAGCGCCGGTGACGGCTGCGGCAGCCAGAGATGCACGTCGCGGACCTCTGCCAGCGCGGCCAGCAGCTCGACCTCGGTGCCCGGGATCCGGGTGTGGCCGAAGAGGGAGAGACGAGCGGGCAGGTCGAGGTCGTCATCCCCTGCGCGCAGGGCGGCGCACGTGGTCGCGTGACGCACATCGGGCGGATCGGCGTCGATGCGGGTGAGCAGCCGCCGCCACAGCTCCGCCTGCCACGCGAGGTCCTCGTCGAGCGGACACCCGGCGCCGTCGGTGTCGCGCCCCTCGCGCCAATCGGTGACCAGCTGCGGTCGCTGGACGGCGTACGACGCGAAGAGGGACGCGAGCCGGATCGCCACGGAGTAGCGGCGGTTGCGCCGCAGCTGGTCGTCGCCGTCGCGACCGTGGCCGAGATGGTGGGCCAGGGTGGCACACCACGGCTCGTCGAGGCTGTCGTCGATGGTGGCGAGCAGCGGCCACACCAGCCGCTCGGGGTCCCACGCGTCGTCGCGCTCGCGACCGAGGAGGAGCGAAACGAGCGAGCGGGGGTTGAGGAACCGGACACCGGCGCAGACGCCGTCACCGCCCCGCGGCCCGACGCCGAGCCGGTGGGACAGGCGCTGGGTGAGCCACCGCTCCACCCCCTTGGCCGGCACCACCACGACCTCCTGCGCGAACGGGTCGTCGAGCGGCGACGACAACAGCTCGCCGAGGGAGTCGGCGAGCTGGTCGGTGCGCGGCGCGCGATGCAGGTGGAGGGTCATCGGTGGCGAGGCTAGTCTCCGGCGCCGACGTGGCCCGCGGTTTCCCCGGTTGGCCGGGGAACCTGTCACTTCTCAGGCGAAGTTTCCCCGCAGAAGCGACAGGTTCCCCGGTGAACCGGGGAAACCACCACCAACCGAGCGCACCACATTCCCAAGCCAACCGTATGCATATGTAGAAGGGCTTCCACATCAGCGGATAGGATGGCCGCATGGCGAGCGAGACGGTGGTGCCCCAGGACGGCGGTCGGACCACGGGGGTGCGTGAGGTCAAGTCGGCTGCGCGCACCGTCGAGATCCTCGAGTTCCTGGCTGCCCGCCAGAACCGGCCGGTCCGGCTGCGCGAGCTGAGCGAGGCGCTGGGCGTGCCCCGCTCGAGCCTGCACGCGCTGCTCCGCACGCTGGCCAAGCACGGCTGGGTGCGTGCCGACTCCACGGGCACCCTCTACGGAATCGGCATCCGCGCCCTGCTGGCCGGTACGACGTACCTCGACACCGATCCCTACCTGCCGGTCGTGTCGCCGTTCCTCGACGAGCTGCGCGAGCGGCTCGACGAGACCTTCCACTTCGGACGCCTCGACGGCGCCGACGTGGTCTACCTCGCGACCCGGGAGTCCAGCCAGTACCTCCGCCCCTACAGCCGCGTCGGCCGCCGGCTGCCGGCGTACTCCACCTCGCTGGGTAAGGCGATCCTGGCCGACCAGCCCGCCGACCAGCTCGACCAGCACCTGCCGAAGACGCTGGCGCCGCTCACCCCGCACACGCTCACCGACCGCGAGACCCTGATCGCCGATCTGGAGGAGACGCGGCAGCGAGGTCACTCGATCGACAACGAGGAGAACACCCTCGGCCTGCGCTGCTTCGCCGTGGCGCTGCACTACGCCGACCCGGCGACGGACGCGATCAGCGCCTCGGTGCCGATGGCGCGGCTCACCCCCGAGCGCGAGGCGGAGATCATCGCGGCGCTGCGCCAGGTGAGCGACAAGATCGCGCGCGTGGTGGGCCCGATGAGCGGCTCGCTCGCCTGGGGCTGACCCGCGCATCGCGGCCTCCGAGCCGCAGACCTTCCTCATACGCGGCTATTGTCTACGCATGTAGACACATGGAAGGATGGCCCGCGTGACCACGACGACCGCGCCTGCCCCCGTCCGCATCGAGCACCGGATCTCGGCCGTCCGGGTCACGCCGGTCGCGTTCCGCGACCTGCCGCTGCTCAACACGGTGGGCATGCACGAGCCGTTCGCGCTGCGCTCGGTCGTCGAGGTGGTCACCGAGGGTGGGGTCTACGGGCTGGGTGAGTCGTACGGCGACCTGCCGCACCTCCAGCGCCTCGAGCGTGCCGCGCGGATGCTGGTGGGTGGCAACGTCTTCGACCTCAACGGCATGCTCCGCACCGTCGTCGAGTCCCTGAGCGCCGACGACGGGCTCGGCGGCCACGGCATGGGCGGGATGGTGATGACCTCCTCGACCGCCGACCGGGTGCTCTCGCCGTTCGAGGTCGCGGCGCTCGACGTGCAGGGCAAGCTGCTCGGCGTACCCGTTTCCGACCTGCTGGGCGGTGCGGTCCGCGACTCGGTCGCCTACACGGCCTACCTCTTCTACAAGTGGGCCGGACATCCCGGCCAGGACGACGACGGGTGGGGAGCGGCCCTCGACCCCGACGCCATCGTGCGGCAGGCGCGGCGGATCGTCGATGACTACGGCTTCACCGCGATCAAGCTCAAGGGCGGCGTCTTCCACCCCGACGAGGAGGTGGCGGCGATCAAGGCGCTGCGGGCGGAGTTCCCCGACCATCCGCTGCGGCTCGACCCCAACACCGCCTGGACGGTGCCGACGTCGATCCGGGTCGGCGAGCAGCTCGACGGGATCGTCGAGTACCTCGAGGACCCCACCCCGTCGATCGAGGGCATGGCCGCGGTGGCGCGCGAGGTGAGCATGCCGCTGGCCACCAACATGGCGGTGGTCGCCTTCGACCACCTGCCGCCGGCGATCGCCCAGGACGCCGTGCAGGTGGTCCTCTCCGACCACCACTTCTGGGGCGGGCTGCGCCGCTCGCAGGCGCTCGGCTCGATCTGCCACACCTGGGGCATGCGCCTCTCGATGCACTCCAACAGCCACCTCGGCATCAGCCTCGCGGCGATGACCCACCTGGCCGCCGCGACACCCAACCTCGACTACGCCTGCGACACCCACTGGCCGTGGAAGGACGCCGGCGAGGACGTCGTCGTGCCGGGCGCCCTGCGGTTCGTCGACGGCGCCGTTCCCGTGCCGACGACGCCCGGGCTCGGCGTCGAGCTGGACCGCGACGCGTTGGCCCGGCTGCACGAGCAGTACGTCGCCTGCGGCGTCCGCAACCGCGACGACACCGGCTATCTGCGCCGCTTCGAGCCGGACTTCGACCCGTCCAGCTCTCGGTGGTGACCGCCCTGGAGGTCCTGGTCACCGAGCCGATCATGGGCCGGTTCGCCGACACCCTGACTCGCGGCGGGTCGTCGCGGCACGCGTGGACGTTCGC
>JALZCZ010000474.1 GCA_030862825.1 Actinomycetota bacterium
CCCGGCCACTCCGGTGGGCCCGGTGGGCCCGGTGACGGCGCGTTGGGGTGGCTGGCCGAGCTCGCGGCGTCGGATCGGCCGGTGATCGTGGTCGTCGATGACGCGCATCGGCTCCACGACGAAGCCGTTTCGGAGGTCCTCGCCCAGCTGGTGGAGGCGGTGCACCAGGTCCACCTGGTGGTCTGCGCCGACCAGGACCATCACTTCCACCGGGCGGCGGCGCGGCATGGCCTGGAGACCAATGTGCTGCTCGGCGGCGATCTCGGCATCAGCGCGGCCGAGATCCCCCGGTTCGCGGAGGCCTGGGGGCACCGCGTCGCGGCCGACCGGGCGGGGCTGCTGCATCGGATGGTCGGGGGCTGGCCGCGGCCCCTGCGCCTGGTGCTGGACGCCACGCCCACCTGGTCGGAGGAGCTCGCGACCCACGTCGCCGACGACTTCTTGATGACCGAGGTGCTCCCCGACCTCACCGAGGCCGAGGGCCTGGCCACGTCCATGCGGTTCGCCGTCCCCGACCTGTTGACCCTCGACCTCGCGGACGCGCTGCTCGCCGAGGACCCTGAGGCGGGCCCGGCGGACCGGGGTGAGGCGGATCGGGGCCGGGCGGATCGGGGCCGGGCGGATCGGGGTGAGGTCGCCACGGCCGACCTCGAGCGACGCGGCCTGCTCTGGCGGGTGCCGCGGCACGACGGTACGGCTCAGTGGCGGTTCCCCACCCTGTTGCGCAGGGCACTGCGCCACGAGCTCGAGCGCACCCATCCCGAGCTGGCACGCTCAGCAAACAGCACGGTGGCTCGGGTACTGGCCGACTCCCCGAACCAGGCCGCGCGGAGCGATCTGCTCCGACACGGGCGCTCGGCGGGCAACTGGGAGCTTCTCGCGCGCCTGTGGAGCCAGGAAGGATGGCACCTGCTCGGCGCCGAACCCGAGGCCTTCGTCGTCGCCTACCACGATCTCCCCTCCACCGCTGTGCACCAGCATCCGACGCTCGGCCTGGCCTCCACCCTGGCCGAGGCACTCGCCACCACGACCGACGGATCCGAGGGATCCGAGGGATCCGAGGGATCCGAGGGATCCGACTGGACGACCCGCACCGAGACCGTGCACCGCCGCTACATGCGCAAGGGCGCCGACTTCCTTCAGCGCCGAGCCGAGATCAGCGACCCCGCCCAGCTGGCCGAGATGCTGACCGCCGCGATGGTCTCCCGCCGCAGCGACGGGCGGCTCCCCGAAGCCCGCGACCTCGCCGCCGAGGCCGCCCGCCAGCTGGCTCAGGTCCGACCATCCGAATCCACGCCCGCACGCTCCGAGCAAGCATCCTGGTTCCACCTCCAATGGGGCCTGACCGAGATGTTGAGCGCCAACTGCGAGCTCGCCATCGAGAAGACCACCAGCGCCTACGACATCGCCCCGACCACGGTCATCGGCGCCGGCGCGGCGGCGCTGCTCTCGGCGATCCACGCCCTCAACGGCGAGAAGGACCACGCACTGCGATGGCTCGACGCCCACCGGGGCATCGATATCACCGGCCACTGGGCCGCCGGGCTCGTCGAAATGCCCGCCCAACTCACCCGAGCCTTCCTCGCCCTCGACCGGCTGGACGGAGAAACCGCCGCCGAGGCACTGGCCGCCACCACCCTCGGCGTGGACGCAACCGGACTGTGGCCCCTCATCCTCACCGCCCACACCCGCCACGCCCTCATCTTCGGAGACCCCACCGCCATGCACACCCGCCTGGCCCACCTCGCCCGGGCGCTCGGCCGCCAGCTCAGACCCAGCGACGGGACCGGCAGACGAATCTTCGACCGCTGTGACATCGAACTGATGCTCGCCCTCGGAGAGGTCAACCGAGTCCACGCCCGCCTCGGCGACGGCCACGACCTGCCACCCTGGCTCTGCCCCCCCGCCGCCCGGCTCCACCTGATGACCGGCAGCCCCGAGCACGCCCACCGGATCGCCGCAGCAAACATCTGGCGACCCGCCGTCCCCGTCCGAGACCGACAAGAGCTGCTCATCATCAGCGCCCTGGCATCTCGGGAACTGGGCAACCAGACCCAGATGCTGGAAAGCTTCCGCCGCGCCCACGCCCTCAGCCTCCACACCGGCAACCTCGAGCCCTACCTGCTGGCCCCCATCGCCGTCCGCAACGAGCTCCTCCACGCCACCGCCCTGACCATGCCAGCCGACGACCTGGCACGCCTGGCCGCCACCCCACCCACCTACCCCGAACACACCGAACTGATCCAGCTCACCCCCCGAGAACTCGAGGTCCTCCGCCAGATCCGCCACCACGGCACCGCCGCAAGCCTGGCCAGAACCCTCAGCGTCTCCGTCAACACCATCAAGAAACAACTCGTCTCCCTCTACGCCAAACTCGACGTCCACGACCGCTCCTCGGCACTCCTACGAGCACAACGACTAGGCCTCCTCGACCCACCCCACCCCACCAACCCCCCACCCACCGAACCCCACCACAGCCAAAGGACACCCTGAACCCAGCATCGACACGTGCCGAGGTGCGGGGCCGCGGCCGGCAGGACCAAGCGACGGACCATTCCTGGACCATCCTCGACCGTTCCCCACCCTCCGGCGCTGGCTGATGTCAGGGTTCCGCAACAGGCTCCGCACCCGCGTCGCCGCGGCCTCTGGGCCGATCCGACCAGATGGAGAAGACACGATGGAGCAGTCCCAGAACCGTCCCAACCCGGCGCGCCGCACTGTGCTCGTCGGCGGCCTGGTGGCCACCGCGGCCCTGGCGGCCCCGTCGATCGCGCACGCTAGTCAAGGAGGCGGCAGCATGACCACCCAGATTCTCGCCGGCATGGGCACCGGCGCCTCGTCGTACAACCCGCCCGTGACCTCGGACGCCACCCAGGTGACGCTGCACTCCGACACGCGGTTCGTCCCTCCCCTGGTGCCCTCCGACGCGCCGCTGCGGGCGCTGGTCTCGGACAGTGTGAACGGCACCATCGTGACGTCCTGCACCGGCGCGCTCGGGACGCACAACCTCAACGGGCTGCTCAAGTGGGCCGACGGCACGACCAGCTCCTACACGATCGACACAGTGGACGGTGAGCGGGTGAATGGCCACGTCGTGCTCCACGCAACCGGCACGATCAAGAGTGGCCACTACGCCGGAGCCAAGGTCGACCGTCTGGAATCCAGGCTCAGCGACGACCTGTCCTCCTGCGTCAGCGGCGGCGGAGCGGTCACGGGCACCACCGGATCCGTCGTCGTCACCGTCACCCTTCCGTAGCACGCCATCGGCAGGACCGGAGAACACGGCGCTGCCCGGTCCCGGACGACCACGCACCGGCGCCGGCGCGTCGGTAGGCGGCGGACCCACGTCGCATCGGTATCGGCCCGGCGGCGGCCCGCCGGTGTGACCGTCCAACACCGGGACCGGTCAAACGGGCGAACCCGTCGCCGTCGATCGCGACGCGCTCGCTCCGAGAGATGACCTTCCGATGTCTGTCGGGTCAGTAAAGGGCATCGCAGCTTGGGCGGAGCCATCCGCCCTTGGGCCACCCCCGGCAGACGGTGCAGACGATCTGCCTCCTCGGTCTCGTGGCCGGACGCAGCCCCAGGAACGAGACCGCCGCGATCAAGCGTCGCTACGCAGCGATCCTGCTCCATGTCGAACCCGCGACCAGCCCACCCGGCCGACCGGTGGTCGACGTCACCGACTTCCACGCCCTGGCCAGGCTCGCCGAGCGCTACGGCCTGCTCGTCATGCACTGGACCCGCAGCGACGTGGAAACCTTCATCGTCCACGACGACGGCATCACCTACCGCTACCGAACCGGAACCGGCCCCGGAACCGGCACCTCGCAAGCCAGCACCACCAGCAGCCCACCCATGTCTTCGGTCCCCACGAGCACCTGACCCCCAGACACCCCAGCCGTCCCCTCGGCCCGACCCCCTAATCCAGCCCACGAGACCAAGCGGATCGGCCTCCAACGGCCGATCCATAGCCAGGCGCCCCGGAAACGTCTGGCAGCCGCAGTCGCGATGGATCGGTGGCGGACCAGTTCTGGGATCGTCGCGGCGAGGGTTTTCCATCGAGGGTGATGGCCGGTGCGATTCGCGGAATCCGCCACCAGCGCCACGGCGCCTGGGCGTACATGTCGCCGTATGGCCGCTTCGACCAGGCTGTCCGTTGCACGCCTCGTCAGGCCGGCTCCGTCTGACCTGGAAGGACGTCGCGTTGCTGACCCAGACCTCAGAACCACCCAGATGGGTCTGGTGGGACGTCATGCCGGATGCTAGGACTGGCCGCTAGGCCGAGCAGCTTTCCCGAGGACGCCACTCGGCTGCCGGGGTTCGGGCTGCCGATCTCCGTCCTATTTCGGGAGGTATGGCATGGCCGGGGTTCGCCTGCTGGTTTGCTCATTGGTCGTCGTCGCTCTGCAGATTCCGCTGACTAGTCCGGCCCAGGCGGTCCAGGTGGTGGGCATCGAGGTACGGCCAGGGACCTCTGGGCCGGCCCCTATCAACATGCAGGGACGGGACATGAGCCTGAAAGACGGCCCGCCCGTCCCCCTTGCCATCCTCACCACGCCGTCGTTCGATGCGCGGACGGTCGATCCGGCGACGGTCTGCTTCGGAGACCCCAACAACGCCACGCAGAGGGACTGCTCGGAGTCGCACGGCACCGGGCACAGCGAGGACGTCGACCGGGACCGCGATGTCGACCTGGTGCTGCACTTCGACATCAACCAGCTGGGCCTCGACCAGGACGACACCACCGCGTGCCTCACGGGTCGGACCAGGTCGGGTACGGCGATCTACGCTTGCGATGCGGTCGCGGTGACCAACGCCCTCCAGGAAGCCGAGCTGCCCAACCTCGAGATTGCCCTCGTCGCCGAGCCGTCGGCAGCCGATGCGCACGACGCCGTTCGATGGACGGCGACGGTGACCAACTCGGGTATCGGCGCCATCACCCTCGGTCCCGGCAGCGACGTGCTCACCCTGCAGGTACCGGACTCACTCTCAGGAGTCGCGGCGGCCGGGCCCCCCGGCTCCTCGTGCGCCGACACCTCGCCCGGCGTTCTGACGTGCCGGACCGACGAGCCGGACACCATCCTCGTCGGCGGCACCCGAGTCTTCACCCTGGATGCCGTCCTCCCGAGCGTGCCCGGCCCCGTCGAAGTACAGGCCGACGTGGACCCGTCCGGCATCGTCACCGAGCTGAACGAAGCCGACAACACCGCCGAGGCCGCCTCGGTCGTGCATGCCCGAAACCTGCGAGTCGCCCTTGTCGTGCATCCGCCGGCAGTCTCGCCTGAGGACGACATCCTCTGGCGGGCCACCGTCCACAATGACGGGCCGGGCGCAGCGCCGATCGGCTCCGGCACGGTGGTCGTCCGCTTCACGGTCCCCAGCGGGCTCACCAATATCGGGTTCTCTCCTCCGGCCGGGTTCTCGTGCGCAGGAGCCGGGCCGAACACCTACGACTGCGCCGCGACGGAGCCGGCTGAGCTGGCCGCCGGGAGCGCAACGGTGTTCGAGCTCTCGGCCCAGGCTCCCTCCGCGGCTGGAGGGATCGCGCTGACAGGCGTTGCCGATCCGTCCGACGTCGTCGTCGAGTCCGACGAGACCGACAACGAGGCGACCGTCGACGCCCTCGTGCAGAACCCCAACCTGATCGCCGCGCTGACCGTAACGCCACAAGACCCCGGGTCGGGTGAACAGGTCGAGTGGGTCGTCCGCGTGACCAACGCCGGACCCACCCGCGTTCGGATGCCTGCTGGCGCGCCGCTGCTCGCGTTCTCCTACACACCCGACCTCGCCGGGACGACGATGACGGGGCCTCCGGGCTACACCTGCGCCGGGCCGACCGCGCGATCGTTCAGATGCACCACCGCGGCTCTCGATGTCATCGGTGTCGGCGGCGACCGGCTGTTCCGCTTCACCGCGACCGCACCCGCTGGCGGTGACATCGACGTCGCGGCCACCGTCGACCCGGACGGGCGCGTCGGAGAGGCGGACGAGACAGACAACACCGTCACGGGCAGTACCTCGGTGGTGGTACGCCAACCGGATCTCACGATCGCAGTGACCGGCAGCCCCGACCCGGTGGACGCTGCCGCCACAGCCACGTGGGTGGCGCGCATCAGCAACCCGAGCGCTGTGCCCGTCACCGTCCCGAGCGGCACCACCCTCATCCGGTTCGTCCACCCCTCAGCCATGCTGAACCTCTTCGCCTCGACTCCCGCGGGCTACTCGTGTTTCATCTCAGCGCCGTTGACCGTTGACTGTGCGACGACGACCGAACAGACGATCGCGCCCGGATCGTTCGTCGACATGACGCTGGGCGGAACCGCGCCGAGACCGCCGGGTCCCATCACCGTCACGACGACCGCCGACCCCGTCAACGTGGTGACCGAGACGGACGAAAACAACAACCAGGCGAGCGCCACGATCACGGTGCAGCCGCCGGACCTCTCCATCACCCTGACGGGCTCGCCTGATCCAGTCGACGCGCTGGCGCAGAGCACCTGGGTAGCGAGAATCACCAACGACGGTCCGGCAAATGCACGGATCAGCAACTCCATGCGTCCGATCAGGTTCCTGATCCCGGACGGCATGGTGAACCTGGCGGTGTCATCGCCGAGCGGCTACACCTGCTTCATCGAGGCACCGCAGACGGTCGACTGCCAGGCGACGGCCACGCAGAA
>JALZCZ010000026.1 GCA_030862825.1 Actinomycetota bacterium
AACGGCCGAGAACGTCATGGATCCCAGGTTTACCTGGGATCCATAACCGGCCCTACGCCATCGCCACCACGCCGAGCTCGGCTGACGAGGTGAGCAGGCCGTGGCGAGGGACGACGCGCACCGTGTAGCCGAAGGCGCCGCTGGTGGCCAGCGTGACGTCGCCGTCGAAGCGGTGCCGGCCGCCCTCGTAGCTCTCGGCGGCGCGCAGCTCGTCGAGGGTGGTGTTGGTGAGCTCGTCCTCCGAGTTGATCTTGCCGTGCACGACCTGCACGGCGACGTCGTCCGGGGACAGCTCGCCGAGCGCCACGAAGGCACGGACGTTCATCACTGCGCCCACCTCTGCCGCGTCGCCGATGCCGCCGCTCTCGACGTACTCGACCTTGACCGCGCCCCAGGCTCCACGCACCTTCGCCTTCCAGACGGCCAGGTCGCGGGCGCCGTTGTAGTCGGCGTTGAGGGCTCGCGAGACCTCCGCGGCCGGGGCGTAGAGCTGCCTGGTGTAGTCGCGGACCATCCGGGTCGCCAGCACCTTGGGACCCAGCGACTTCAGCGTGTGGCGCAACATCTCCACCCATCGGGTGGGCACGCCCTCGGGGTCGACGTCGTAGAACCGCGGCGCCACATCGTTCTCGATCAGCTCGTAGAGCGCCGTCGCCTCGAGGTCGTCGCGCTTGTCGGGGTCGTCGACGCCGTCGGCCGAGGGGATCGCCCAGCCGTTGTCGCCGTCGTACCACTCGTCCCACCAGCCGTCGAGGATCGAGAGGTTCAGACCGCCGTTGAGCGCGGCCTTCATGCCCGACGTGCCGCAGGCCTCGTAGGGGCGCAGCGGGTTGTTCAGCCACACGTCGCAGCCGGGGTAGAGCGGCTGCGCCATGGCGATGTCGTAGTTGGGCAGGAAGACGATCCGGTGCCGCACCTCCGGGTCGTCGGCGAAGCGCACCATCTCCTGGATGAGCTTCTTGCCACCGTCGTCGGCGGGGTGTGACTTGCCGGCGATCACCAGCTGCACGGGCCGCTCCGGGTGCAGCAGCAGCGCCTTGAGCCGCTCGGGATCGCTGAGCATCAGCGTCAGCCGCTTGTACGACGGCACCCGGCGCGCAAAGCCGATCGTGAGCACGTCGGGATCGAGCGCGTTGTCGATCCAGCCGAGCTCCGCCTTGGCGCTGCCGCGCTCCTCCCACGAGCGGGTGAGCCGCTTGCGGGCGTCGACGACGAGCCGCTCGCGCAGCCGGCGCTTGACCGACCACATGTCGGCGCCCGAGACCTTGTCGACTGCCGCCCAGTAGGCCTCGGTGTCGTCGGACTCGGCGTCGACGCCGTGCTGGGTGGCGAGCTCGAAGATCTCCCGCGCCACCCAGGTCGGTGCGTGCACGCCGTTGGTGATCGAGCCGATCGGAACCTCAGCCTCGTCGAAGGCCGGCCAGAGACCGCTGAACATGCCCCGGCTGACGTGACCGTGCAGCAGGGAGACCCCGTTGGCCCGCTGGGCCAGCCGGAAGCCCATCACCGCCATGTTGAAGACGGACGCGTCCCCGCCCTCGTAGTCCTCGGTGCCGAGCGCCAGGATCCGCTCGACCGGTACGCCGGGGGTGGCACCGCCCTCGGCGGCGAAGTACTGCTCCACGAGCGTCCGCGGGAAACGGTCGATGCCGGCCGGCACCGGGGTGTGCGTGGTGAAGACCGTGGAGGCACGGCCGACCTCCAGCGCCGTGTCGATGTCGAGCCGGGGGCCGTCGTCGGCGACCGTGAGCTCACGGATCCGTTCGATGCCCAGGAAGCCCGCGTGGCCCTCGTTGGTGTGGAAGACCTCCGGCGCCGGGGCGCCGGTGATGCGCGAGTAGGTGCGCAGCGCGCGCACGCCGCCCACGCCGAGCAGCAGCTCCTGGCGAAGCCGGTGCTCGGAGTTGCCGCCGTAGAGGCGGTCGGTGATCTCGACGTAGTGGTCGGGGTTGCCCTCGACATCGGTGTCCAGCATCAGCAGCGGCACCCGGCCGACGCTGGCCACCCAGATCCGGGCCTTCAGGTCGGGTCCACCGGGCAGCGCGATGGAGATCGTGGCCCGCGAGCCGTCGGCCTCACGGAGCAGCGAGATCGGCAGGCCGTCGGGGTCCAGGACCGGATAGGTCTCCTGCTGCCAGCCCTCGCGCGACAGCGACTGCTTGAAGTAGCCATGGCGGTAGAGCAGCCCCACGCCGATGATCGGCACGCCGAGGTCGCTGGCCGCCTTGAGGTGGTCGCCGGCCAGGATGCCGAGGCCACCGGAGTACTGCGGAAGCACGGCCGTGATGCCGAACTCCGGGGAAAAGTAGGCGATCGATGCCGGTCCCTGTTCCGGGCCCCGGCGTTGGTACCAGCGGTCCTCGCCCAGGTAGCGGTCCAGGTCGGCCTTGGCGGCCTGCAGGCGCTCGCGAAACCCTTCGTCGGCGGCCAGCATCTCGAGCCGCTCGCGGCCGACCTCGCCGATCAGCCTGACGGGATCTTGACCGTTGGCCTCCCACAGCGTCGGCTCGACCTCGGCGAACACGTCCTGGGTCTCGGGGTGCCACGACCAGCGCAGGTTGCCGGCGAGGTCGCCGAGGGCGCTGAGGGCGTCTGGCAGGACCGGGCGGACCGTGAAACGGCGGATAGCACGCATGGGCCGACGCTAGCGTCCTCGACTTGAACGATCCAATTTCATGCTGCCCGGTGTGACCGGACGCATACTGCGTCGTTCTCGACGCCCGAGGTCGGCGTCCACCGACCCGCGATGTCACGGTCGGGGTCTGATCGTCCGGCGGCCGGGGCGTACTCCGAACCGACCCGGCTCATGCAACTTGCGGGGTGCCCCGGGATTCGCAAGTGTGGGGGGATGGTCGGACGCATACCCATCCTCGAGGTGATGCCTCTGGTCGATCTCGGGCGACAACCCGCCAAGGCGACCATCGGTGAGCGCTTCCCTGTCCACGCGACGATCTTCCGGGAAGGGCACGACCAGCTCGGCGCGGAAGTGGTGCTGATCGCGCCCGACGGCACCAGACGACCACCGGTGCGGATGACCAAGCTGAGCGATCCGGTCGACCGTCACGTCGCCTGGGTCACCCCCGACCAGGAGGGGCCCTGGATGTTCGAGGTGCAGGCCTGGTCGCACCCGATCGCCACCTGGCAGCACGACGCCGGCCTGAAGATCCCGGCCGGTGTGGACGTCGAGCTGATGTTCACCGAGGGGCGGCTGCTGCTGGAGCGGGTCCTGGAGGATCTCGGGCCGGCCAAGGCGAAGGGGAAGCGCGCCAAGGCTGCCGACCCCACCGTGGAGCGGGAGCGCGAGATCCTGCACGCCGCGATCACGGCCGCCCGGGACACCAGCCGGCCCGTGGAGGCCCGGCTGGCGCAGCTCCAGTCGCGCGACCTCGCCGACGTGCTCGACGCTCACCCGATCCGCGAGCTGGTCACGGTCGAGGGACCCTATCCGGCGTACGCCGATCGCGAGCGCGCGCTCTACGGCAGCTGGTACGAGTTCTTCCCGCGCTCCGAGGGGGCGACCCGTGACGCGTCGACCGGGACGGTCACCAGTGGCACCTTCCGGACCGCGGCCAAGCGGCTGGAGGGCGTGGCGGCGATGGGCTTCGACATCATCTACCTGCCGCCGATCCATCCGATCGGCGAGGTCAACCGCAAGGGACCCAACAACACGCTGGACCCGGGACCCGACGACACCGGCTCGCCCTGGGCGATCGGGTCCAAGCACGGTGGCCACGACGCGATCCACCCCGACCTCGGCGACTTCGACGACTTCGACGCGTTCGTCGCGCGCGCCCGGGAGCTCGGCCTCGAGGTGGCGCTCGACCTGGCGCTGCAGGCCGCGCCCGACCACCCGTGGGTGACCAGCCATCCCGAGTTCTTCACCACGCGCGCCGACGGCACCATCGCCTTCGCCGAGAACCCGCCCAAGAAGTACCAGGACATCTATCCGATCAACTTCGACAACGACCCCTCCGGCATCTGCCGGGAGGTGCTCCGCGTCGTCAAGCACTGGATGGCACACGGCGTCCGCGTCTTCCGCGTCGACAACCCGCACACCAAGCCGCTGCCGTTCTGGGAATGGCTGATCCGCGAGGTGCACGCGGTCGACCGCGACGTGATCTTCCTCGCCGAGGCGTTCACGCGCGCGGCGATGATGCGCGCGCTCGCCAAGCTCGGCTTCGACCAGTCCTACACGTACTTCACGTGGAAGAACTCGCGCTGGGAGCTGACCGAGTACCTGACCGAGCTGTCTGGCTCGGGGATGCAGGAGTACTACCGGCCGAACTTCTTCGCCAACACGCCCGACATCCTCCACGAGTACCTCCAGCTGGGCGGCCGCCCCGCCTTCGAGGCGCGCCTCGTGCTCACGGCGACGCTCTCGCCCACCTACGGGATCTACTCGGGCTACGAGTGGTGCGAGAACACGCCGCTGCGCCCGGGGAGCGAGGAGTAC
>JALZCZ010000041.1 GCA_030862825.1 Actinomycetota bacterium
GGACACGACCGGGTCCTCGTGCCGGGTGACCGCGCCCGGGCGACCCGCGAGGCCAACCTCGTCGAGGGTGTACCGGTCTCTCAGGTGACCTGGGCGCGTGCCCAGGAGATCGCCGCGGACGTACAAGGAAGGCACTGACATGCTCGAGACGGTCCGTGGACCACGCCAGCTGATGGTGGGCGAAGGAGTCGCGGAGAACCTCCCGCGGGTGGTGGCCGAGTGCGGCTCGCGGGTGCTCATCGTGACCGACCGGGTGCTCCTCGGGCAGCCGAGGGTGGCCGAGCTCGTCGCAGCCGTGCAGGAAGCGGTCGAGGCAGTGGGAGTGTTCGCCGACGCGACGCCCGACGTGCCGCTCACCGATGTCGACCTGGCCGTCTCCGCCGCCGCGGAGGTCGATGCCGACGTGCTGCTCGCCATCGGCGGCGGCACCGTGATCGACCTCGCGAAGATCGTCGGCGTGATCAGGCGACACGGCGGCGCTCCGCGGGACTACTACGGCGAGTCGAAGGTGCCGGGGCCGACCATGCCGCTGGTCGCCGTACCGACGACGTCGGGCACGGGCTCCGAGCTCACGCCCGTCTCGGTGCTGACCGACCCGGAGCGGGAGCTCAAGGTGGGGGTCTCGAGCGTCCACATCGTGCCGGACTTCGCCATCGTCGATCCCGAGCTCACCTACACCTGCCCGGCGACCGTCACCGCACACTCCGGCATCGACGCCTTCTGCCACGCGGTCGAGAGCTACACAGCGCGACCGCGCGCCCACGGGCCGCGGGACCTGGTGGAGCAGGTCTTCCTCGGCCGCAACCCGGTCACCGACCACTACGCGTTGCTGGCCGCCGAGCGCATCGCGCGCGGTCTGTGCCGCGCGGTCCGGGACGGCGGGGACGCGGAGGCGCGGGCGGACATGTCCTACGGCTCGGTGCTGGCCGGCATCGCGTTCTCGCACGCCGGCAACGGCGCACCGCACGCGCTGCAGTACCCGATCGGCGCGGCCACCCACACCCCGCACGGACTGGGCGTCGGGCTGCTGCTGCCCTTCGCGCTGACCGCCGCTCGGGATGCCATCGGCGACCGCCTGGCAACGCTTGCCGGGGTCTGCGGGCTGGACGTGGCCGACGCGTCCGGGGCCGAGTCCGCGGATGCGTTCCTGGCCTGGCTCGTGGGGCTGCTCGCCGACATCGGCATCCCCGCGAGCCTCGCCGAGATCGGTGTGGATCGCGCGGACATCCCGCGCTACGCCGAGATGGCGAGCGGCGTCACCCGGCTCGTCCAGAACCACCCGGGCCCGACCGACACCGCCAGTCTGGCCGCGATCCTCGACGCCGCGTGGCTCGGCGACCCGACCCGCGTCCGTAGCTGACGGGAATGCGGGGGACAGCAAGAACGGTTGGGCCGGAGGCCACCTCCACGACCGAAAATCGGTCGAGGCCGGCGGCGCCGATGAGTTAGCGTCGCGGCGCCGGTCTGACCATGCGTGACCATCTGCGACCCCACCGAGGAAGTGACTGTGACCTCCCCTGCGCCCAGCACCGCGAACGACGCGGCCGTCGAGCCCACCCGCCAGCGGACTCCGGCCGTGATCAGCCTGCTGGTGCTGGCCACGTTCATCGTGATCCTCAACGAGACGATCATGATCAACGCGATTCCTCGGCTGATGGCGGACTTCGCGGTCACCGAGAGCGCGGCGCAGTGGCTGTCCACCGCGTTCATGCTGACCATGGCCGCGGTCATCCCGGTCACGGGATGGTTCCTGCAGCGGGTGACCACGCGGTCGGCGTACACGACGGCGATGGCGGTGTTCTGCACCGGTACGGCGCTGGCGGCGGCTGCCCCGATCTTCGAGGTGCTGCTCGCCGCCCGGATCATCCAGGCGGCCGGCACCGCGGTGATGATGCCGCTGCTGATGACAACGCTGATGACGGTGGTGCCGCAGCACGACCGCGGCCGGGTGATGGGCAACGTCACGCTGGCGATGTCGGTCGCGCCGGCGCTCGGTCCGGCCGTCTCCGGGATCGTGCTCTCGCTCGGGTCCTGGCGGCTGATGTTCCTGCTGGTGCTGCCGATCGCGCTGGTCATCACCTGGAGCGGCCTGAAGCGCCTGGAGAACGTCGGCGAGCCGCAGCCCGGCACCGTCGACTGGTTCAGCGTGGGCGTCGCGGCGTTCGGCTTCGGCGGCCTGGTCTACGGGCTCAGCCAGCTCGGTGAGGGCAACGTCCTGCGGGCGGTCGTCATCATCCTCGCCGGCGTCACCGCGATCGCGGTGTTCGTCGGTCGCCAGCTGTGGCTCCAGCGCAACGGCGTACCGCTCATGGACCTGCGGGTCCTCAAGCAGCGGACCTACACGGTGGCGCTGCTCCTGATGTCGGTGGCGTTCATGGCCATGCTCGGCTCGATGATCCTGCTGCCGCTCTACCTGCAGAACCTGCGGGACCTGAGCCCGCTGCAGACCGGGCTGCTGGTGATGCCGGGCGGCCTGGCCATGGGTCTGCTCGGCCCGCGCGTCGGCAAGGTGTTCGACCGGCTCGGCGGACGGGTCCTGGTGATCCCCGGGTCCTTCGGCATCGTGGTGGCGCTGGCCGCTCTCACCCAGGTGTCGATGACCATGCCGTACTGGCAGCTGCTGGGCGTGCACGTGCTGCTGATGATCTCGCTGGCCGCGGTGTTCACCCCGGTCTTCACGCTGGGTCTCGGGGCGCTGCCGATGCACCTCTACTCCCACGGCAGCTCGATGCTGGGCACGCTCCAGCAGGTGGCGGCGGCGTTCGGCACCGCGCTCGTGGTCACGGTGATGACAGCCCGGGCCAACGGCCTGGTCGACGAGGGTTCGTCCCAGATGGACGCCACGCTCGGTGGCCTGCGGCTGGCGTTCCTGGTCGGCGCGGTGCTGTCAGTGCTGGTCGTGGTGCTGGCCCTGGTGCTGCCCGGTCGACTGCCGGAGTCGGAGGAGTCGGAGGAGTCGGAGCCGCTGCCGGCCTGATGGTCAGGTGTTGCGGCGCCAGTTGAGGGCGCCGACGAGCACCATCCGCAACTGGGTGCGGGCGGCGTTGGCGATCTGCTGCTCGGTGGCGTCGCCGCTGAGCAGCGCCTCGGCGGTGGCCACCATCGCGGTGACGATCAGGTTGGAGAGGATCCGCAGGTCGTCGGCCGACCACGGGTCGGTGCCGGGCAGCCGGTCCAGGTCGGTGGCCAGCTCGCGCTCGAAGAGCTCGATCTGGTGCCGGATCTCGGTGCGTACGCCGGGCGGGCCGGCCGCGCGCTCGCGGGCGATGAAGGCGAAGTGCTGCCGACGGGCGCGGACGTGCTCGACCAGCACGTCCACCGAGCGGTCGACGATGTGCTCGAACCCCGGGTCGCCCCGCCGTACGTCGCGCAGCATCGCCCGCAGCGACGCGAACGACTCGTCGACCAGGGCGAGGCCCAGCGACTCGATCGAGTCGAAGTGGCGGTAGAACGCCGTCGGCACGATGCCGACCCGCTTGGCCACCTGACGCAGGGAGAGCGCGACCAGGCTGCTGTCCTCGCAGAGCTCGAGCGCGGCGTCGAGGATCGCGCGGCGGGTGCGCTCCTTGCGCTCGCCGCGCGTCTCCGTCATGTGGGGATCCTAGTTGGTGCACATGTGTGCACACCCACACCGCCGCGTCCTTGACCGCACCATAGCGGGCTGCGAGAGTTTCAGTGTACAAACGTACACTCAAACTTGCCCGAAGGAGTGCCACATGAGCGTCACTGCACCGCTGGCAGGACTCGGTCAGAGCATCCTCCGGTCGCGCGCGCTCGCCGCCCTCACCTCGCCCCACGGCGTGGACCGCTACCTCGAGCAGATGAACCCGATGTGGGCCGCCCACGAGGTGCGTGCCCGTGTGGTCGACGTGCGCCATGAGACGGCGGGTGTCGGCACCGCCCCGGTCGCGACCCTGACCCTGCAGCCCACGGCGACCTGGCGTGGGCACCGCGCCGGCCAGTACGTCCAGGTCGGCGTCGACCTGCCCGGCTCGGCCAAGCGGCTCACCCGCTGCTTCTCGATCTCCTCGGCCGCCTCGGTGCCGGGGGAGCAGATCACCTTGACCATCCGGGCGCACGAGGGGGGCCAGGTCTCGAAGTTCCTGGTCAACGACGCGCAGCCCGGACAGATGTTGCACCTGAGCCAGGCCGAGGGCGAGTTCACGCTGCCGGGCAGCCCGGCCACGCCCAGCCCGTACCCGCTGGTCTTCATCACCGGTGGCTCCGGCATCACGCCCGCCATGTCGATGGTGCGCACGCTGCTGCGCGACGGCTACGACGGCAAGGCGCACCGCACGGTCACCTTCCTCCACTTCGCGCGCAGCCCCGAGGACCAGATCTTCGCCGACGAGCTGGCCGCGATCGCCGCCGACGACAACCACGTCGACGTGCACCTGCGCTACGGCGACCAGCTCTTCAGCGAGTTCGAGCTGCGCCGGCTGGTGCCGGAGTTCCGCTCCACCGACACCTGGGCCTGCGGCCCGGGCGGCATGGTCGAGCTGGTGCAGGCGGCGTACGCCGGCTCCGACCGGCTGCGGCTGGAGTTCTTCAAGCCGCCGCGGACCTCGGTCGGCACGGTGGAGGGCGACGTCGTCTTCAGCCGCGCCGGACAGTCCGCGGCCAACACCGGCGCGAGCCTTCTCGAGCAGGCCGAGGCCATCGGGCTGCGGCCGGAGTTCGGCTGCCGGATGGGCATCTGCTTCTCCTGCACCTCCCGCAAGACCGAGGGCACCGTGCGCAACGTGATCACCGGCGCAGAGTCCGCGCTGCCCGATGAGGACATCCAGATCTGTGTCTCCGCCCCCGTCGGCGACTGTGCCGTCGACCTCTGATCCGAAAGGACCACCATGACCACCACCCAGACCGTCCAGCCCTACGCCGTCCCCGGCGACGCGCTCCTCAACCGGCTCACCCCCGAGCAGCTCGAGGAGTTCGGCGCCGAGATGGACGCCATCCGCCAGCGCGTCGGGTCCGAGCTCGGCGAGGAGGACGCGGCGTACATCCGCAAGGTCGTGAAGGCCCAGCGTGGCTTCGAGGTCGCCGGCCGCGCCCTCTTCTACCTGCCGCCGGCCTGGCCGCTGGCCGTGGCCTCGCTCAGCATCTCCAAGATCCTCGACAACATGGAGATCGGCCACAACGTGATGCACGGGCAGTACGACTGGATGGGCGACCCCGGCCTCAACTCGCGCATGTACGAGTGGGACAACGTCTGCCCGAGTGACCAGTGGAAGTACAGCCACAACTACATCCACCACACGTTCACTAACGTCCTCGGCAAGGACCGCGACATCGGCTACGGCATCCTCCGGATGGACGGGGACCAGAAGTGGCACCCCTACTACCTGGGCAACCCGGTCTACGCGTTCCTGCTGATGGTGTTCTTCGAGTGGGGCGTCGCCATGCACGACCTCGAGGTCGAGAACATCGTCAAGGGCAAGCGCAAGGTCTCCGACAACGCGAAGCTGCACGCGGGGCTGATGCGCAAGGTCCGCCGTCAGGCGCTCAAGGACTACCTGCTGTTCCCGGCGCTGACCGGCCCGTTCTTCCCGCTGACCCTCGCCGGCAATGCCACGGCCAACCTGATCCGCAACATCTGGGCCTTCAACATCATCTTCTGCGGCCACTTCCCGGCCGGTGTCGCCACCTTCTCGGAGGAGGAGTGCGAGAACGAGTCGCGCGGGCACTGGTACTACCGCCAGCTGCTCGGCTCGGCCAACATCACGGGCGGCAGGCTTTTCCACACCATGACCGGCAACCTCAGCCACCAGATCGAGCATCACCTGTTCCCGGACCTCCCGGCCCGCCGCTACCCGCAGCTCGCGGCCGAGGTGAAGGAGATCTGCGAGCGCTACGGCATCGACTACAACACCGGACCGCTCGGCAAGCAGCTGTTCAGCGTCGCCCGGAAGATCTGCCGCATGGCACTCCCGGACCGCAAGCCCAAGCCGACCCGGTCGGGCGCGGTGACCGAGCCGGCCTTGGCCGCCTGACCGGAACCGGTCAGACTGAACCCATGGGCGACCACTTGAGCAAGGGTGAGATCGGCAAGGACGCGGTGCAGTCGACGGTCGAGGCGGCTGCCGACACCGTCGGCCAGGTCGCGAAGATCATCACCAAGGCGGTGCAGGACGTCGCCGGCGCGGTGGGTGGCTTCGCGACCGAGGTCTACGAGATCCGCGACGCCGCCAAGAAAGCGGCCGGGGAGCACACGGACACCGGCGTCGACGTTGCCGAGCCGGCGCTCCCGGAGCCGTCCGACCCCGCGCCGTCCGCAGCAGACGTGGACCCGTCAGAAAGCTCCTGACGGCTCAGCCGAACGACATCCGAAAGGCAGCCTGGCGGAACGACGCCACCTGCCGCGCGCCACGGAGCCAGGCGAGCGGACCGTTGGCGTCGAAGTCCCAGCTGCCGCGGCAGGGGAGCGCCTTGGAGGAGCCCTTGAGGGTCGCCGTCCGCTCCAGACCGCCGGTGTCGTCGATGCCGGGCTGCCAGGTGCCGCCCTTGAACGGGATCCGGGGAGCGGCCCGGGAGACGTCGGTGAACCGGGCGCTGGCGATCGGTCGGCGCTCGATCGAGGTCGACCACTCGGTCCGCGACAGCGGGCCGGTGTGGCTGGTCTCGAGGGTGAAGTCGCACAGCCCCTTAGGGATCGCCCACAGCTCGCGGCCGCCGGCCACGGAGGCGGGTGAGTCGACCCAGATGTCGGTGATGGTGACCCGGCGCCCGTGCTCGTCCGAGGTCACCGGCCGGGCGACCAGCAGCTCGGAGTAGGTGAGCGGGCTGCCCTCCTCGTAGGAGACGAAGGCGGCGCCGTAGACGCCCTTCGGCCGCAGCTCGTCGACGTCCTCCTTGACCTTGAAGATCGAGAGCCACAGCGAGCCCACCATGTTCCAGGGTGCGGCGGGATAGGTCACCGGTTCCGACGAGCGCTCAGCCATGAGTCGAGCCTAGGCCCGTTTCTGGTTCGCATCAGGGAGCGTCTCGTCGACGAACAGCTGCTCGTTGTGCCGAATCTCCGCCTCGAGCGCGCTCGGCAGGTCGGAGGTCATCTCCTCGGCCTTCGGCGAGCGCGGACCCAGGGTCGCCACGGCCTTGTCGATCGCGCCGGAGACGTCGATGAGCCGCGCGGCCTTGACGTAGGGCTTCTCGATCTCGCGGCCGACGTACTTGGCCACGAACCTCTTCAGCTCGCCCTCCACGTTGGCGGCGTGCTGGGTGACGGCGGCGCGCAGCCCCTTCGCCTTGAGCCGGACGACGACCTGGGCGGCGGTCGGAGGCTCGACGTCGAGGACGATCGCCAGGTCGGCGCGGCCGCGGGCGGTGAGCACCAGTGGCACCATGATGTCGGCGACGAAGCGGTGGGTGTCGACGCCGAGGTTGATCGCGAACTCCAGCGAGACCGGCAGCTGCACCCGGAAGCTGACCGGGTCGTCGGACACCCGCTCGCCGACCGCGGTGCCGATCACGCCCTTCGCGGTCACCTTGACCATGCGACCCGGCCCGACGCCCATCGGGCCGACGTCGATCACCTGGCCGGCGAGCACGTTGACCCCCGACAGCACCCGCTCGGCGGAGACCGCCGTGCGGAAGAAGCCCTCGCCCCAGTCGGCGTACGAGATGTAGTCGTCGGGGGAGTCGGCCACGCTCAGTCCTCGGGGTCGTCGAGCCGGGCCAGCCAGGTCGAGAACCGTTCGACGGCGGTCTCGAACTCCGGGTGGATATCGGTGAACTCCTGCAGCCGCTCGGCCACCCACGCCAGGGTGACCTCCTCGTCACCTCGGCGCTTCTCGAGCTCCTCGATCCCGCGATCCGTGAAGTACACGGTTACCGAAAGGCCCGCGAGAGCAGGTCCTTCTGCTCCTCGGTGTGCCGCTTGGCGGTGCCGACCGCCGGCGAGGAGGACTCGTCGCGGGTGATCGGCTCGACGGCCGCGTCGACCTCGGACCACACGTTGAGGGCGTAGTGCGGCCAAGCGCCCATGTTGGCGGGCTCGTCCTGCACCCAGCGGACCGCCTTCAGGTTGGGATACCTCGCGATCTCGTCCTTGATGGCGTCGAGCGGACGCGGGTAGAGCTGCTCGATCCGGGCGATCGCGAACCGCTCGGCGTCGTCGTGCTTGGTGCGCTCCACCATCAGGTCCCAGGTGACCCGCCCGGAGCAGATCAGCAGGGTGTCGACCGTTCCCTGGTCGGCGTTGTCGTCGCCGATGAACGGCCGGAACGAGCCGCTGGTGAAGTCGTCGGGCTGCGACGCGGCTTCCTTGCGCTTGAGCATCGACTTCGGGGTGAAGACGATCAGCGGGCGGTGCTCGCCACCGAGCGAGTGCCGCCGCAGCAGGTGGAAGTACGACGCCGGCGTCGACGGCTGCGCGACCACGAACGCGTCGTCGGCGGCCATCGTCAGGAACCGCTCGATCCGCGCCGAGGAGTGGTCGGGGCCCTGGCCCTCGAAGCCGTGGGGGAGCAGCAGCACCACACCGGACTGCTGACGCCACTTGGTCTCGCCCGCGGTGATGAACTCGTCGATCACGGTCTGCGCGCCGTTGACGAAGTCGCCGAACTGCGCCTCCCAGAGCACCAGCGCCTCGGGCCGGGCGACGGAGTAGCCGTACTCGAAGCCCAGCGCGGCGTACTCGGACAGCAGCGAGTCGTAGATGTAGAACTTCGCCTGGTCCTCGGTGAGCGAGGAGAGTGGCGTCCACTCGTCGGCGTTGGTCCGGTCGATGATCGTGCCGAACCGGGAGACGAACGTGCCGCGCCGCGAGTCCTGGCCGGCCAGCCGCACCGGACGGCCGTCCATCAGCAGCGCGCCGAACGCCAGGATCTCGCCGGTGCCCCAGTCGATCGGACCCTCGGTGATCGCGGAGGCCCGGCGTTGCAGCTGCGGCATCACCTTGGGGTGCACCGTGAAGCCCTCCGGCGGGGTGACGTAGGCGTCGGCGATCCGCTTGAGCGCCTCCTGCGGGATGGCGGTGTCGGTCTCGCCCGACGGCTTGTCGGGGTAGTCCGGCACGGTGGTCCACTCCGAGGGCTGGCTGCTCGCCTCGCGCACCTCGGTGAAGACCCGCTCCAGCTGCTGCTGGTAGTCCTTGAGGACCTGCTCGGCCTCCTCGATGGTGATGTCACCACGGCCGATCAGCGACTCGGTGTAGAGCTTGCGCACCGAGCGCTTCTGCTCGATCAGGTCGTACATCAGCGGCTGCGTGTACGACGGGTCGTCGCCCTCGTTGTGGCCGCGCCGGCGGTAGCAGACCAGGTCGATCACGACGTCCTTGTTGAAGGCCTGGCGGTACTCGAACGCGAGCCGGGCCACCCGGATGCAGGCCTCGGGGTCGTCGCCGTTGACGTGGAAGATCGGCGCCTGCACCATCCGGGCCACGTCGGTGCAGTAGAGCGACGAGCGCGACGAGCCGGGCGAGGTGGTGAAGCCGACCTGGTTGTTGACGACCAGGTGGATGGTGCCGCCGGTGCGGTAGCCGCGCAGCTGGCTCAGGTTGAGGGTCTCGGCGACCACGCCCTGGCCCGCGAACGCCGCGTCGCCGTGCACGAGCAGCGGCAGCACCGGGAACTCCGCACCCCGGTCGAGCACGTCCTGCTTCGCGCGGGCGATGCCCTCCAGCACCGGGTCGACGGCCTCGAGGTGCGACGGGTTCGCTGCCACGGACACCTTGATCGTGTCGCCGGAGCCGGCGATGAACTCGCCCTCGGCGCCGAGGTGGTACTTCACGTCGCCGGAGCCCTGGACGGTGCGGGGGTCGATGTTGCCCTCGAACTCCCGGAAGATCTGGGAGTACTTCTTGCCGACGATGTTGGCGAGCACGTTGAGCCGGCCGCGGTGGGCCATGCCCATCGTGACCTCGTCGAGGTCGGCCTCGGCCGCGGCCTCGCAGATCTCGTCGATCACGGGGATGGTCGTCTCGCCGCCCTCGAGACTGAACCGCTTCTGCCCGACGAACTTGGTCTGCAGGAAGGTCTCGAAGGCCTCCGCCTGGTTGAGCTTGAGCAGGATCCGCAGCTGCTCCTCGCGGGGCGGCTTGGTGTGTGGCTGCTCGACGCGCTCCTGGATCCAGCGGCGCTGCTCGGGATCCATGATGTGCATGTACTCGATGCCGGTGGTGCGGCAGTAGGAGTCGCGCAGGATGCCGAGGATGTGCCGCAGCTTCATGAAGCGGCGGCCCTCGCCGCCGAAGGAGCCGGTGGCGAACTCGCGGTCGAGGTCCCACAGGGTCAGGCCGTGCGACTCGACCTCGAGATCGGGGTGGCTGCGCTGACGGTACTCGAGCGGGTCGGTGTCGGCCATCATGTGGCCGCGCACGCGGTAGGCGTGGATCAGCTCGAGGATCCGGGCCTGCTTGCTGATCTCGTCGTCGTGCGACGTGGAGATGTCGCTGCCCCAGCGGATCGGCTCGTAGGGGATCCGCAGCGACCGGAAGATCT
>JALZCZ010000044.1 GCA_030862825.1 Actinomycetota bacterium
GCGCCGCCCGTGAGCGCGATCACGGCGACGCCGACCGCGCCGGCGTACGCACGTCGGCGCCGGCGGGCCCGACGACCGGAGGTGAGATACGCCGTCGCGGGCGCGGTGGGCAGGTGGGGGATGGCGCGGTCGAGTTCGCGAGCCAGGTCGGAGTCGAGGGTCATGTCCCCACTACGAGCGTCGGTGGCCGAGAGTTGTCACGGCCGATGGGTTTTGCCGTCGCGACCCTATGTCGGTGAGTGCGGCAAGGGTGGGCGCATGACGACAACCATCCCCATCGACCCGTCGGTGCCCGTCGACGACGGGCGCAGCGACTTCGACTTCATCTTCGGCGACTGGCACGTCGTGGCGCGCCGGACCGAGGACGTACTCGACCCCGGCTGCGAGGAGTGGCACGAGTTCGAGATGAGCCAGACCGCGCGACCGCTCCTCGGCGGCCTCGGCAACACCGACTCGTGCGAGACGACGTCCGGGCCCGACGGCGAGCCGTTTCTGGGCATGACCCTGCGGCTGTTCGACCCGAGGGGCCGCCAGTGGCGGATCTGGTGGGCCTCCAACCGCAACCCCGGCCACCTCGACCCGTCCCTGGCCGGCCGGTTCGAGGGCGGACGTGGCCTGTTCTACGGCCGCGACACGGTGGGTGGGCGGGACGTCGACGTCCGCTTCGAGTGGGTGGAGACGGGCCCCACGACCGCGACCTGGGCGCAGGCGTTCTCGTTCGACGGCGGAGGGTCGTGGTTCACGAACTTCACGATGTCGTTCACGCGCGTCGACCAGCCAAGCTGAGACGGAAGAGCGCAGGGGCTCGTGGCGCGCCTGGCACCGTGACCCCGTGGGGCGCCGGGCGTTGTTCGTCACGTGACGCCACCCTGCCGCGTGCGGCTCCTGGTCGCTTCCGCGGCGCTCGGCCTGGTCCTGCCCGTCGTACCGGCCGCGGCAGTGCCGGCTCCAGACCAGCCGGCGCGCGCCCAGGCCCAGGCGCCGAAGTACGCCGAGTACGTCGCCCTGGGTGACTCGTGGACCGCGGACGTGGTGATCCTCAATGGCGACGGGTTCCCAGCGACCAATCATGCGCCGGTCGATTGCGCGCAGTCGCACCGCAACTACCCGAAGCTGGTGGCCAAGGCGATCAGGGTGGCAACTTTCCGCGACGCGTCGTGCGGTTCGGCGACGACCGACCACTTCGCGAAACCACAGCGTGGCCTGCCGCTGGGCGGCACCAACCCGCCGCAGTTCGCCCGGCTCACGAAGACCACGGACCTGGTGACGGTCGGGATCGGCGGCAACGACGCCGGGATCGCCTCCGCCGGCATGGACTGCCTCAACGTGCTGCCGTTCGCCAACCCGCTGCCGACCGACCAGCTGGCGTTATCCGAGCTACCGATCCCCTTCATCGGCAGCCAGCCCCCGCTCGGCGGGTGCAAGAAGAAGTACACCAAGGACGGCTACGACCAGCTCGCCCGCAACATCCGCAGGTCGCAGCCCAAGCTGGTACGCGGCCTGAAGGCCATCCACCGGATCTCGCCGAAGGCGCGGATCCTGCTCGTCGACTACATGTCGGTGATACCGGACCACGGCTGCTACCCGACCGTGCCGGCCTCCGACAACGACATGGCCTACATCAAGGCCAAGTTCGACCAGCTCAACCGGATGCTCGCCGGGGCAGCGCGGAAGGGCGGGGCGGAGCTGGTCAGGACCCACCGCCTCACGGTCGGCCACGACCTCTGCAAGGGACCACGGGTGCGGTACGCCGAGACGCTGGGGGTCTCGGTCAACGACCTGGCTGTCGGCGTGCCGGCGCACCCCAACTCGGCCGGCGCCCGCGCCCAGGCCGCATCGGTCCTGCACCACCTGCGAAACCGATGATGGCGGTCGCCTCAGATCGGCTTGATTCAGCTACCTGATGACCCACGACGACCGCGAGTGGCGGATCGCGCTGGCGCAGACCACTCCCATCCGCTAGCGCCGGATCCCTCAACGGGGAGCAGCAGCCACGCGGCGACGCTGAGCGCGATGGCGGCGGGCTCCTTGCCGGACGGCTCGGAGATCCCGATCGGGGTGCGGATCCGCGCGATCGTTGCCTCGTCGTGCCCCTCGACGGCGAGCCCGGTGCGGAACCGCGTCCACTTGGCGGCCGACCCGATCAGGCCGATGCTGCCCAGGTGCTCGCATCTCAGGGCTGCGTCGCACAGCGCGAAGTCCTCCGCGTGGTCGTGGGTCATCACGAGGACGTGAGTGCCGGACGGCACGGCGCCGAGGGTCACCTCGGGCACGGGTGAGTGGTGCACATGGATCGCCGCCGCGGCGTCGTCGAGGCACGCCAGTCGCTGGGGCGCGAGCTGGTCGGCGCGGGAGTCGACGAGGTGCAGCTCCACGTCGTGTCGGGCGAGGATCCGGGCCAGCTCGAGGCCGACGTGGCCGACCCCGAAGATAGCGACGGCCGGTACGACGGGCAGCGGCTCGAGCAGAACGGTCACCTCGCCGCCGCAGCACTGGCGCCCGTGGTCGGTGCGCGCCTTGTCGGTCAGGCCGAGGGTCAGCTCCTCGGGCGCACCCAGGGGTTCGGCGAGCATCGCCCGCGCCCGCTCGATCGCGGTCTCCTCGAGGTTGCCGCCACCGATGGACCCCCACACGCCATCGACGGCCACGACCATCTTCGCGCCGGCGTCGCGTGGCGCGTGCCCCCGGACGTCGGTGAGGGTGACCAGCACGCCGGCCCGGCGTTCCCGCCGGAGCCGCTCGACCGCAGACACCCAGTGCATCTCAGGCCTCCACCGGGGAGCGGGCTTCCTGCTCCGAGCGCGGATGAAGGGGCGGGGCCGACGGGTCGTGGTCGGGGGCCAGGCCCGGCAGCCCCTCGACCACGTGGTGCGGCCCGGCGGTGCGGGCGCGCTCCACCGCCCAGAACACCGCTTCGGGCGTCGCCGGCGAGGCCAGGTCGACGCTGGTGCCGGGTGGGCCGAACGCCGCCGCGGCCTGGCGCAGCGCCTCGCGCACCGAGAACGCCAACATCAACGGGGGCTCGCCGACGGCCTTCGATCCGTAGACGACGCCGTCCTCGTGGGCCCGGTCGAGGGTCGCCACGTTGAGCTCGTCGGGCAGCTCGCTGAAGCTCGGGAGCTTGTAGGTGCTGGCGCTCT
Source organism: Actinomycetota bacterium (assembly GCA_030862825.1). Classification (GTDB taxonomy): domain Bacteria; phylum Actinomycetota; class Actinomycetes; order Propionibacteriales; family Nocardioidaceae; genus Nocardioides. The sequence continues at coordinate 3,141 of JALZCZ010000044.1, forward strand.
GGGTGGTGAGCCGGCCCCGGCCCGGTCCATCGGACTCGTCCCAGCGCAGGTCCTCCAGCGTCAGCCAGCCGGCGCCCTGCACGAAGCCGCCCTCGATCTGGCCGAGGTCGACAAGCGGCGAGAGGCTGTCGCCGACGTCGTGGACGATGTCCACCCGGCGGGTGCGGTAGGCGCCGGTGAACCCGTCGACCTCCACCTCGGCCGCGGCGACGCCGTACGCGAAGTACTTGAACGGGTGACCCTGCATGGCCGTGGAGTCCCAGTGGATGCCCTCGGTCCGATAGAAGCCGGCCGCCCACAGCTGCACCCGGCTGAAGTAGGCCTGGCGGACCAGCTCCTCCCAGCCGAGGTCGCGGCCGTCGGCGAACTCCGTCAGCCGGTCCTTGATCTGCTCGCACGCGTGCTTGACCGCACCGCCGTTGAGATCGGCGCCGGAGCTGGCGGCCGTGGCCGAGGCGTTGGGCACCTTGTCGGTGCGGGTGGGCGCGAGCCGCACGCGTTCGAGCGGTACACCGAGCGTGGTCGCGGCGACCTGGATCATCTTGGTGTGCAGCCCCTGGCCCATCTCGGTGCCGCCGTGGTTGATCAGCACCGAGCCGTCCTTGTAGACGTGCACGAGCGCCCCCGCCTGGTTGAAGGCGGTGAAGTTGAAGGAGATGCCGAACTTCACCGGCGTCACCGCCAGGCCGCGCTTGGTGTGGTCGTGCGCGTCGTTGAAGGCGGCGATCTCGGCCAGCCGTCCCGGCACCCGACCGGTGGCCAGGACCTGCTCCCACGCGGTGGCGACGCGTTCGGGGTGGCGCACCGGCTGGCCGTACGGCGTGGCCTGGCCCTCGACGTAGAAGTTGCGGCGGCGCAGCTCGATCGGCTCGATCCCGAGTAGGGGCGCGCAGCGGCCGAGGATGTCCTCGATGACGAGCATGCCCTGCGGCCCGCCGAAGCCGCGGAACGCGGTCTGCGACGTCTTGTGGGTGCGGGCGATCCGGCCGTGGAGGCGGACGTGCGGGATGAAGTAGGCGTTGTCGACGTGGCACAGCGCCCGCGCCAGCACGGGCTCGCTCAGGTCGAGGCTCCAGCCCCCGTCGGAGGTCAGCGTGGCCTCGAGTGCCTGGAGGCGACCGTCGGCGTCGAAGCCGACCCGCCACTGTGCGTGGAAGCCGTGCCGCTTGCCGGTCATCGTCATGTCGTGCGTGCGGTCGAGGCGGAGCCGGACCGGACGGCCGGTGAGGGTGGCGCCGAGCGCCGCGACCGCCGCGAAGCCGTGCGGCTGCATCTCCTTGCCGCCGAACCCGCCGCCCATCCGCAGGCACTGCACCGTGATGTCGTGGTTGTGGAGGCCGAGCACGTGGGCGACGATCTCCTGCGTCTCCGAGGGGTGCTGGGTGCTGCTCTGCACGAAGATCTGACCGCTCTCGTCGACCAGCGCCAGCGATGCGTGCGTCTCGAGGTAGAAGTGCTCCTGCCCGGCCATCTCGGTCACGCCGCTGAAGACCCGCGCCGAGCCGGTCAGTCCCGCCTCGACGTCACCGCGGGCGACGACCGGCTGGCCGCCCTGGAAGCTGCCGGCGTCGATCGCCTCGGTGAGCGCCACGATCGCGGGCAGCGGCTCGTAGTCGACCTCCAGGGCAGCGGCCCCGAGGCGGGCGGCCTCGAGCGTCTCACCGAGCACCCAGCAGACGGCGTGCCCGACGAACATCACCTCGTCGGGGAACAGCGGCTCGTCCTGCTTCACCCCGGCGTCGTTGGTGCCGGGCACGTCCGCCGCGGTCAGCACCCGGACCACCCCGGGCACGTCGTACGCCGGAGCGGTGTCGAGCCGGACCACCCGGGCGTGCGCGTGCGGTGAGCACACCGGATGGGCGTGCAGCACGTCGTGGGTTCGGTCCACCAGGTCGTCGGTGTAGAGCGCGTGCCCGGTGACGTGCAGGGCCGCGCTCTCGTGCGGCAGTGCCTGCCCGACCACCGGATCGTCCGGACGCTGCGACAGGTGGGTCATCGGACCGGCTCCGGGGTGGCGGTCTCCACCCACAGCTTCCGCAGCGCGTTGCCGAGCATCGCCGACCGGTACGCCGCACTGGCCCGGTGGTCGTCCATCGGCGTCCCCTCCTCGGCGAGCACCGAGGCCGCCCGGGCCACGGTCTCCTGGCTCCAGGGACGGTCGACCAGCGCTGCCTCGGTGGCCAGGGCGCGGATCGGGGTGGCTGCCACGCCGCCGAGGCCGATCCGCGCCCGGCGTACGACGCCGGCGTCGACGTCCAGCGCGAACGCCACCGCCACGCTCGAGATGTCGTCGTACAGGCGCTTGGCGATCTTGTGGAACGCGGTCAGCCAGGCCAGGGGCAGCGGGACCCGCACCGACCGGATCAGCTCGTCGGGCTCCAGCTGCGTCGCGCGGTAACCGGTGAAGAAGTCCGACACCGGCACCTCGCGCTCGCCGGCGGGCGAGACCAGGACCAGGGTCGCGTCCAGGGCCAGCAGCGCGGGCGGCAGGTCGCCGATCGGCGAGGCGGTGGCGAGGTTGCCGCCGAACGTCGCGCTGTTGCGGATCAGCCTCGACGCGAACAGCGGAAAGACCTCTTCCAGCAGGGGGATCGTGCCGTCGAGGCGCCGCTCGACCTCGGTCAGGCTGAGGGCTGCCCCGATCGAGGCGTGATCGTCGTCGATCGTCAGCTCGCGCAGCTCGGGCAGGTGGTCAACGGCCACCGTGAGCGGCACCCGGGCTCCGCGCAGGTTGACCTCGACACCCCAGTCGGTCGAACCGGCCACCACCTGGGCTCCCTCGGACCGCGTGCGCAGTGCCTCGGCCAGCGTCGCGGGCCGGACGAAGTCACGGGTGCGTGTCGGCACGGGGTCGGGTGCCGGCCGGTCGCAGCGCGCGGCCAGGGGGTCTCCCGGGGAGGGAGGGCCGAGGGCCAGGGCGGCGTCCTTGATGGGGCGGTAGCCGGTGCACCGGCACAGGTTGCCGCTCAGGGCGTGGATGTCGAAGCCTTCGTCGTCCTCTTGTCCACGACCCGGCCGGTAGTACTCCGCAGCCATGCTGCAGACGAAGCCGGGCGTGCAGTAGCCGCACTGCGACCCACCGCGGATCGCCAGCTCGGACTGGACCGGGTGCATCGTCTCGGGTGACCCCAGACCCTCGGACGTCACGACCTCCTGGCCGGCGAGGCCGGCCATCGGGACCAGGCAGGCGTTGACCGGCGTCCACTCCGTCGGCCGCTCGCTGCCCGGCCGGGCCACCAGCACGGTGCACGCACCACACTCGCCCTCGGCGCAACCGTCCTTGGCCCCGGTGAGCCCCTGCGCGCGCAACCAGTCCAGCGCGCTGACGTGCGCCGGGATGTCACCCATCGCGAGTGCCCGCCCGTTGACGTGCACCTCGACTGCCTTCATGTCTCCATGGTCGGTCATGGGGTCAACATCCCGCCATGATGTCGTCGCAACGCCTCGATCGAGGTCGACCGAGGGCAATAGCCTCGATCCCATGCACCGCTCGCGGATCGGCGTCTTCTTGATCGACCACCCGGCCTCGTCGTACGACGACGCGTTGAGGTTCTGGGGAGGTGTCCAGGGCGTCGAGCCCGTCCCCGAGGAGGGCGACGACGACTACGCCAGCCTCGGCCGCGTCGGCTCCGTCAAGCTCGAGGGCCAGCGTCTGGGCGATGGTGGGCCACGATTGCACCTCGACATCGAGACCGACGACGTGGCGGCGGAGGTCGGGCGCGTGGTGGACCTGGGGGCGACGGTGATCCAGGAGCGGAAGAGCTTCACGGTGCTGCAGGACCCCGGCGGGCTGATCTTCTGCGTGGTGTCGGTGCAGACCGGTGACGACTTCGAGCGTGAGGCCATCACCTGGCCGTGACGGTCCGACGTGGCCCGATCCGAGCGGCACCCCTCAGTACGGCGTCCGCCCGGCCTGGCCGAGCCAGGCGGTGAACGGCGCGAACGACTCCTCGACCACCACCTCGGTGACCGGCATCGGCCAGGTCGCGCGGTCGCGGGCGAAGAGGTCGTAGAACATCCGGTCATCGAAGCCTCCGCGGGCGGCATCGTCGCGGTCGGCGGCGTACACGACGCGGTCGAGGCGCGCCCACAGCGAGGCGGAGACGCACAGCGGGCACGGCTCGCAGGAGGCGTAGAGCGTGCAGCCGGTGAGCGCGTAGTCGGCGACCTTGCGGCACGCCGCGCGGATCGCCATCACCTCCGCGTGGGCGGTCGGGTCGAGGTCGCGGGTGACCCGGTTCTGGCCGGTGGCCAGCAGCTCATCGTCCTTGACCACGACGGCGCCGAACGGACCGCCGCCCTCAGCGACGTTGGCGACCGCGAGCTCGACGGCCTGCCGCAGCCAGGCCGCGTCGGTCATCGGGTCCGTCATGGTGCCTCCTGAGAAGTCGCGGAAACGGTGTCGGCGGCTCGCAGCACGGCCTGCTCGAAGGCGTCGAGTCCCGCCTCGACGTCGACCTCGCGCACGTCCTCGTCGGCGTGGTGGCTGATGCCGTCGTGGCAGCGCACGAAGAGCATCCCGACGTCGGTGATCGCCGCCATCGCCATGGCGTCGTGACCGGCGCGGCTCCACAGCCCCATGGGTGCCGGGTCGCCGGTGGCCTTGATGCCGTCGACGACCGCCTGCTGGAGCCACGCCGCGCACGGCACCGCGGCAGCGTGGTGGGCCTCCATCGCCTCGAACCCCAGCTGCCGGGCCGTGCACAGCCGCTCGATCTCCGAGCGCATCGCCTCCCACATCGCGTCGCGGTCGGCGTCGGTGGCCGCCCGCAGGTCGAGGCTGAAGTCGGCCCGGCCGGGGATCACGTTCACCGCCCCCGGCCGCACCTCGATCCGGCCGACGGTGGCGATGCACTCGGATGCCCTGGCCAGCCGCTCGATGGCCATGATCGCCTCGCTCGCCCCGACCAGCGCGTCCCGCCGCTTCGAGTACGGCGTGCCGCCGGCGTGCCGGGCCTCGCCGACGACCGAGAGGCGGAACCGCCGCGCCCCGGCGATGGTGGTGACGTAGCCGAGCGAGACGTCCGCCGCCTCGAGGTAGGGGCCCTGCTCGATGTGGGCCTCGAGGTAGCCGACCAGTTCCTCGGGGGATCGCGCCGCCTCGCCGATCCGCTTCGGGTCGAGTCCGAAATCGTCGAAGGCCGCGAGCAGCGTGGTGCCGGACGGGTCGCGCAGCTCCCACCAGTCGTCGTGCCAGATCCCGGCGACGGCCTGGCTCCCGAGCAGTGCGGTGCCGAAACGCGTTCCCTCCTCGTCGCTGAATCCCACCACCTCCAGCGCGAACGGGAGGACGACCTCGCGAAGCCGCTCGGCCACCGCGATCGCCATGGTCACACCGAGCATCCCGTCGTAGCTGCCGGCGTCGGGCACGGTGTCGAGGTGGGAGCCCAGCACCAGCGCGGGCAGTCCGGGCCTGCGTCCCTCGCGGCGCCCCCACTGGTTGCCGGCGGCGTCCTGCCAGGTGCGCAGCCCGGCCTGCTCCATCCAGGTCGCGGTCAGCGCGTTGGCCTGGGCGTGCTCGCGGGACAGGTACACCCGCGCCAGCCCTCCGGGCAGGGAGGAGAAGCGGTCCAGCTGGGCGCAACGGTCCAACACCTCGGCGGCCCTCACCGGTAGACCGCCTGCGCCGCGTCGACCCCGCCGCTGGCCGGCACCGGCACTCCGTGTCCGCGCAGCACCGCCTCGAGGGAGGCCAGGGTGACCAGCACCGCGTCCTTGCGCGCGTTGAAGCCCATCGTCCCGATCCGCCAGACCCGTCCGTGGAGTGGCCCGAACGACGTACCGATCTCGATGCCGAAGTCGGCCAGCAGGGCAGCGCGTACGGCGTCGCCGCCCTTGGCGCCGAGGGCCTCCGGGATCTCGACGGCCACGACGTTGTGCATCTTGTGCTCGACGTCGCCGAAGACACCGAGCCCGAGGCCGCGCACGCCCTCGAGCATCGCCCGGCCGTGCAGCTCGTGCCGCGCAACCGCGGCGTCGAGGCCCTCCTCCACCAGCAGCCGGGCGCACTCGCGGGCGCCGTAGAGCATGGTGGTGGCCTCGGTGTGGTGGTTGAGGCGGCGCGGTCCCCAGTAGTCCATGATCTGCGCGAGATCGAGGTAGTTGGAGGCGATCCGCGCGCGGCTGCCTGTCTCCGCCGCGTCGTCGGAGGCGTCGCGGATCCCTTCCTCGACGTGCTTGCGGGCGTTGATCACCTCGACCGCGCGCGGCGAGATGGTGATCGGGGCGCTGCCGGACGGACCGCCGAGGCACTTCTGCAGCCCGGCTGTGACGACGTCCATGCTCCAGGCGTCGGTCTCGAAGACGTTGCCCCCCAGCGACGCGGTCGCGTCGCAGTAGAGCAGGACGTCGTGCCGGCCGCAGATCTCGCCGACGTCGGCGAGCGGCTGGCACATGGTGGTCGAGGTGTCGCCCTGCACCACCGCCAGCACCTTGGGCCGGACCTCGCGCACGGCCGCCTCGATCTGCTCCGCCTCGACGACCTGGCCCCACGGCACCCCGATCGTGTGCACCTCGGCGCCGTAGCGCTCGGCGATCTCCTTGAGCAGGTGGCCGAACCGGCCGAAGACCGGCACCAGCACCCGGTCGCCGGGCTCGAGCAGCGACACCAGCGCCGCCTCGATGCCGGCCCGGGAGGTGCCGTCGACGAGGAAGGTCTGCTCGTTGCCGGTCCGGAAGACCTCGCGGTAGAGCGTCATCGTCTGGTTCATGCACTCGGTCATCCACGGGTCGAACTGGCCGACCAGCGGGGCGGACATCGCGCGCAGCACCCGGGGGTCGGCGGTGATCGGACCGGGTCCCATCAGCAGCCGGGGCGGCGGGTCGATCGGTGCGGCCGGGCCGGTCATGCCGTCACCATCTGCGGGCGGAGCAGCTGCCGGCCCCAGCCGTGCTCCGGCTCGGTCGGGTCGAGCTCCGCGCCCCGCACGAGGGTGCCGGTGACGCGGCCCTCGAGGTGCAGGCCGTCGTAGGCGGAGAGCGGGTTGCGGTGGGCGAGTGCGGCGGCCTCGACCACCAGCTCGGCCGCGGTGTCGTAGACCGCGAGGTCGGCGTCGGCGCCGACCTCGATCCGGCCCTTGTGCCGCAGCCCCACCAGGTCGGCGGGACCGCGCGACATCCAGCGGCTCACCTGCTCGATGCCGATGTCGCGGCGTCGGGCTTCCTGGACCACCGCGGCGTAGCCCACCTGCAGGCCGGACACCCCACCCCACGCCTGCTGCAGGTCGCCGTCGCCGCGCTGCTTCTCCGCGGCGGTGGTGGGGGAGTGGTCGCTGACGACCAGGTCGATCAGACCCTCGCGCAGCGCCTGCCAGAGCGCCTCGCGGTTGCCGTCATCGCGGATCGGCGGGCAGCACTTGAACTCCGGTGCGCCGTCGGGGATCGACTCGGCCGCGAAGCAGAGGTAGTGGGGGCAGGTCTCCACGGTCACCCGCAGCCCCTCGGCCCGCGCATCCACGATCAGGTCGAGCGCGGAGGCGCTGGACAGGTGCAGCACGTGCACCCGGGCGCCGGTCTGCCGGGCACCGTCGAGCACCAGCGCGATCGCCGCGACCTCGGCGGCGTCGGGTCGGCTGAGCAGGAAGTCGGCGTAGGCGCGGCTGGACCGGTGGGGTGCCGCCTCGAGCAGGCGCGGGTCCTCGGCGTGCACGACCATCAGCGCGTCGAGGCGGGCCACCTCGGCGAGCGCGGCCAGGAGCTGCTGCGGATCGAGCGGCGGGAACTCGTCGACCCCCGAGGGGGAGAGGAAACACTTGAAGCCGAAGACGCCGGCGTGCCAGAGCGGCTCCAGGTGGTCGAGGTTGCCCGGCACCGCACCGCCCCAGAAGCCGACGTCGACGAGCAGCTCGCCGCGCGCGGCCTCCTGCTTGGCCTGCAGGCCGGAGACGGTGGTGGTCGGCGGGATCGAGTTGAGGGGCATGTCGACCAGGGTGGTGACCCCGCCGAGCGCGGCCGCGGTGGTCGCGGTCACGAAGCCCTCCCACTCGGTGCGCCCGGGCTCGTTGACGTGCACGTGGGTGTCGACCACGCCGGGTACGACGACGGCGGTGTCGGCCACCCGAAGCACCTCGCCGAGGTCGGTGAGGTCGGTGTCGTAGGGCGCGACGGCACTGATCCGGCCGTGGTCGATGGCCACGGTGGCGGCCACCACCTGGTCGCCGACCAGCACCTGCCGCGCCTGCACGGCCCCGATCGTCCTCATGCCCACGCCCGCGGCTCGGCCGGCGCGCCCTCGCGGACCACGGTGGCCTCGATCAGCCCGTAGGGGCGGTCGGCGGCGTGGAAGACCTCGCCGGGGTTGTCCAGCCCGAACGGTTCCAGGTCGACCAGGAAGTGGTGCTTGTTGGGGCAGGACAGCCGCACCTCGGCCACCTCGTCGTACGCCTGCAGGACGGCCTTGCCCATCGCGAAGATCGACTGTTGCAGTGCGAGCGAGTGCACGGAGGCGAACGTTTGGAGCATGATCCCCTTGATGCCGTCGTATGCGGAGTTGAAGTCGACGCCCCCCGCCGACACCGCCGTCTCGGTGTAGCGCCATGAGGCCGTGAGGCTGGTGGCCAGGATCCGGTCGTCGGTCTCGGCCAGGGTCGTGTAGCGGTCGCGCGGGAAGCCGTGGAACTCCGACCCGGTGCTCTTGAGCACCACGCAGTCCTTCAGCCCGCTGACCACGAACGTCTCGTCGCCGTCCATCTGTACGACGGCGGTGCGGGTCTCCGCACCGCCGCGGACGAACGAGTGGTCATGCGGGGTGCCGTCGACCTCGATCCGCTGCCAGGCGCACTGCTCGGCCGCCCACCGACCGCCGGTCACCCAGGGGAACTCCGCGACGAAGTGCCGCCCCAGGGTGGTCAGGAACTGTTCGGGGGAGTGCACGCCGTGCTCGCGGGCGAACGCGTAGACGGTGTTCTTCTGGGTGTCGGTGGCGACCACGTGGCTGTTGTCGCCAGCGGTGTGGGCGGCCGCGAAGTCCCCGCGCAGCTGCGAGGTGACGGTGAGGTCCTCGATCTCGTGACGCTCGGTGTCCCGGGTGACCCGGACCAGCCGCACCTCTGCCTTGCCGTACTGGTTGGCCCCCAGCACGATGTCGCCTTCCGCCACGTCAGCTCCCTCGGTAGGTCGTGTAGGCGAAGGGGCTGAGCAGCAGCGCCACGTGGTAGTGCGACTGGTCGGGATCGATGGCGAACGACACGGTGATCTCGGGATAGAAGGTGTCGCGCTCGGCCGCGGCGAAGTAGGCGCCGGAGTCGAAGACCAGCCGGTGGGTGCCGGCGCCGAGCTCGAGGTCGAAGCCGATCCGCCCGTCGGCGTCGGTGACGGCCGTGCTCAGCAACCCACCGAGGCTGTCGTGCAGGCCGACCGTGACCGCGGCGGCGGGCACCCCGAGCGCGGCGTCGAGCACGTGGGTGCTGAGCGTGGTCATCGGAACATCCCTGCCAGTCGAAGGTGGGCGATCTCCGCGAGCTGGCCGCGGGTGACCTCGAGCTCGGTCTCCGGGTCGTTGCCGAGGCGCTCCTCCAGCAGGGCGAGCATCTCCTGGGCGGACCTCCCGGCGGCCCGCACGAGGTAGATCCGGTCGAACGCCTCCTCGTAGCGCCGGTTGCCGTCGGCGAGCCGCGCCTGCACGTCGGTGTCGGCGGGATCGACGCCGGCCTGCTCGCGCGCGGACAGGGCGTCACTCGCCCCCGAGCCGGTGGGGCGCTCACCGATCCGCGGGTGGTCGGCCAGCGCGGCGTCGACCTCGGCCTCGGTCCACCCGCCGGCCGCGGTGTCGGCGGCGGCGAGCAGCGTGTCGAGGTCGGCGTACGGCCGGCCTGCGACCACCGCCTCGACCCACGAGTCGATGTCGACGCACGGGCGCACCGTGGCCGAGGCCTCGCTCGCGCTCATGGCGTTGAAGTCCTCGATCTCCACTCACGCTCCCTGGCTCGCCGACGGTGGACGCTAAGGATCAGTGTCTCGCGGGTGCGACACAAGCGTTTCACGCTGGGGACTTCCGCGGCCGCCGAGCCGCGCCTGCTCCGTCACCCGCTAGGTTTCACCTCCATGGGACATGAGTTCGACATGCAGATCCAGGTCGACGCGGCGGGCGAGGGTCGCTACGACGCCGACCTGTCCGACGGCTGGGTCGTCGGTGGGGGCGTCAACGGCGGCTACCTGCTGGCGGTGATCGGCAACGCCATCGGCACCGCGCTCCCGGCCAAGCCGGATCCCATCACGATGAGCGCCTACTTCCTCTCGCCCGCCGCCCCCGGCGCGGCCACGGTCGAGGTCGACGTACGCCGCGAGGGCGGCCGGGTGGCGACCGTGGCGGCCGACCTTCGCCAGGGCGACGATGTCCGGATCACCGCCCTCGCGACGTACGGCGTGCTCAGCGACTCCGGCGAGGTGCGCACCACGGCGACCGAGATCGACCTGCCGCCCAGGGAGGAGTGCGTCTCCAACGAGTTCGCCCCGGCGGAGGTGCGGAAGATCGCGCCGCTGATGGACCGTTTCGACATCCTCTTCCACCCCGACCAGGTCGGGTGGGCGGTGGGTGCGCCGAGCGGACGCGGCGAGCTGACCGCGTGGTTCCGGCTCATCGACGGTCGCGACCCCGACCCGGTCGAGCTGTTGATGGTGGTCGACGCCCTGCCGCCGGTGACCTTCGACCTCGGCCAGATGGGCTGGGCGCCCACCCTCGAGCTGACCGCCCACGTGCGCGCGAAGCCCGCGCCCGGCTGGTTGAAGGTCCGCCACGCGACCCGCAACGTCGCCGGCGGGATGTTCGAGGAGGACTGCGAGGTGTGGGACTCCGCAGGCCGGCTCGTCGCGCAGTCGCGTCAGTTGGCTCTGTTGCCGCGCGTCGGCGGCTGACCCAGCTACCTCGACGGCACGTCGTCGTCGTGCAGTGCCGGCCCGATCTTGCGCCACCACAGGGCATTGCGCCGGGGCTGCTCGGGCTCGACCTGGCACAGCTCCGCCAGGTGGGTGTGGTCGGCCATGCCGAGCGCGAAGAGGGCTGCGTGCTGCAGCGACGGCCTCTTCGACGACCGCGCTTCCTTCAGCAGATGGTCGGCGGCGTCGTCGTTCAGGGTGCCGCGTGAGAGTCCCGTGGTGACGAAGCCGCGGGCCCGGAGGCCGAGGCGCTTCTCGGCGCACGCGACCTCCGCCACCTCGTCGCGCTCGACGACGTGCCCCAGCCGCCGCAGCAGCGACCAGCACATGCTGGCGACCTGGTCGTCGGCCTCCTCGGTCAGCTTGAGCACCGTCTGCGCCACCGCCCGGCCGTAGGGGCTCAGCCCGAGCATCACGGCGGCGATGTGGCGGCGCTCGCGCTGGACGTGGAAGAGGCCCTCGCGCACCAGCCGGCGCAGCATCTGGTCCGGCTCGGGAGCGGCGCGGTTGGTCGCCGCCTCGGCGTACGCCGCCACGCCCTCGGCGATGATCCGGGCCAGCGTGCCGTCGACCAGCTCCATCGTCGACCTGGTGCGGGCGACCCGATGTCTGGTCTCGCGGTCCTTGATCGCGGCCAGCACCCGGTTGAAGCCGCTCTCGGGCAGCTGGGCGGCCAGCTCGATGGCGTCGGTGCGGCGGGAGAGGTCGCCACCCTTGCGCAGCTCGTAGCCGGCGTGGCGTTCGAGGGCCTGGAGGCTGTCGTGACCGAAGGCGCCCTGCGCCGCCAGCGCGCCCGCGACGCTGACCGCGCCGCGGCGCAGCAGCCCGTTCTTGCCGCCCATCAGCCGGAGCACCAGCTCGCTGGCCGCCTCGTCGGCCACCTCGCGCAGCAGGCCGAGCGCCGGTGCCACGTTCTGGGCGTCGGGATGCATCACGAACCTGCCCACGCTGCGGGTCATGTGCCGCCTGCTCTGCGGGTGCGTGAGCAGCGCGACCGCGGCCTCGTGGCGGCGTAGGAAGGCCACCCCGCTCGACCGAGTGAGCTCGTCGACGAGCTGGTTGCAGACGGTGGTCCAGGTGGCCGCGTGGAGGTAGACGCGCTCGTAGAACCCGAGGTCGCCGGCCAGCCTCAGCCAGTGCCCTCCGGTGGCGCGGAGCCTCTCCACCAGCTGGAACAGCTCGTCGAGGTCGTCCACGGTCGTGCCCGGGAGCGTCTCGGACGGCAACGACTCGCCGGCCGCGCGGAGCAGCATCCGGTTCGCGGCGAGCAGCGCTCCCTCGGGCTGGCCGACGGCGGCCTCGTAGGCGGTGAGGTGACGGTGTCCGATCGCCTGGCTGCCCGACTCCCACCGGCTGACCCGCGGGCCGTCCAGGGCGATGCCGTCCTCACGCATCCGGCGCACGAACTCGGCGCGGCTCATCCCGCCGGTCACGGGCGAGAAGAGGCGGCAGGTGGCGAGTAGCCAGGCCATCCGGGCGGTGCTGTCGATCATCGGGGACTCAGGTGGATGGGGATCGACCGGCAGCCGTTGCGGCCGCCCACGCTGACGCTGTGCGGAGGCGAACGGGTCGTCGGGCAAGGGTTGTTCCTTCGCTGTGTTACCAGCGCCCGAACGCCAGATTCAATTTGTTGTGGGTCCCCGGGGAGTTAACAACAACTCACCGGGGGTGTCCCACGAACGACATGATCCCGTAAGAGCGCGTCACATCGGGTGGCGCGTTCTTGCGAGCCAGGGGCTCGCGCGGTGTGGAACTTCCCCCGCGAACTAGTTATCCCCGGAGGACAAACTAAATGAATCGCAGCGGCATCAAGAGGGGTTTGGCAGCAACTGCCATCGCAGCCCTCGCAGTGACGGGCATCCCCGCCCTCGCCAGCACGGCCCACGCAGCAGTAGGCAGCGTGGCCGTCGCCGGCGTCAACAGCTTCACCGCATTCGACGTGGACGAGCTTGCCGTCGCCGACGACATCATCGTCACGATCAAGGAGACCGGCGGCACTCCGAGCCCGGCGGGCACGGCGGTCGAGTACAACTTCGTCCGCACCAACGAGGCTGGCGTGGCCCAGCCCGCGTCGGGATGGCTGCCCGGTGGCTCGACCACCGACGCCACCGGAGTCATGAAGCTGGGCTTCGCGCCTGATGGTCTCGGTACCTACGTCCTGCAGGTGCGGACCGTCGGCAGCCAGATCGCTGCTACGCCCTTCACGTTCGTCGTGGGCGAGTCCGAGATCACCTGGGCCGACGGCACCTCCGCGTCCTCGCCCCTGAACGGCAGCGACACCTACACCGGCACCCTGGCGCTGACCAACGCGGCGAAGACCCCTCTTCCCCAGCGCGCAGTGGCGATCGAGTACACCGGTACAGACGCCAATTTCGGACCGCAGACGGCTCCTTCGGTGCGCGTCGATGCCAACTCGGCGACCTCGTCGACCGCGGCCGATGGCAAGTTCTCGGTGTCGATGACCGACCCGGTGACCAACCCCGCCGTCGCCGAGACCGGCCTGCTCGCGGCCGACGCATCCCTGCTGAACGCCGGCGACCTCAACGCTGCCGCCGACGCGTACGACGAGCTCACCGTCAACTTCGAGACCCCGCCGGTCGTCAAGGCCGTCACGATCGACGACGCGAACGTCTTCGGCGGCCCGGCTGCTCCGGGCAAGCCGGTCGAGCTCGAGATCACCGTCACCAGCGAGGGCCCGACCCCAGCGGCGGGCGACGACATCGTGCTGAAGGACATCCCGGTCTCGGTCGCGGTCGACAAGGGTTTCCTCAGCCCCGACTCGAAGCCGGGCCTCAACACCGGGATCAACGACCTGGCCCTCGCGGCCGGCCAGGGCGATGAGGGCGACCTGTTCGGGTTCTACGAGGACCTGGGCACCACCGAGACCGTCGACACCAGCGACGACCAGGTCGACAACGCGGCGGGCATCATCGCCACGATGGCGAAGGACGCCGGCTTCAACGACGACGGTCTGGTCAACCAGACGGTCACCGTGACTGCCGGTGGCAAGACGGCCACCGAGACCTTCACGTACGACGTTCGCAACTACCTCAACATCCCGGCCACCGCGCTTCGCCGCGACGGCACTCCGGCCGGCAATGTCCAGGTGCCTGGGGCGGTCGACTTCAAGCTGTACGCCGCCGACCAGTTCCAGAACCTGGTGGGCGACCAGTTCGCCACGGTGACCGACAACACGCCGGACGCGAAGGTTGTCACGGAGGCCTTCGGTGCGACGACGGACTTCATCAACGACAACCCAAGCGTCACCGCATCGGCGACGACCCCGGTCAACCAGGTCATCACTGCCACGGTGAACACCGACGAGAACCTCGTCGACGCGACCGGCAACCTGGACAACGGCAACAAGGTGGTCACCACGACCGCGGCCGTCAACTGGGTCAAGGCTGGCGTTCCGCCCACCGCGATTGTCGCCAAGCTGATCGGCAAGAACAACGGTGGCAAGGCGGACGGTCTCACGGTCGTCACGTCGAAGCAGGCGAACGGTGCCACCGTCAAACTGTTCAAGATCGTCGGCGGAAAGCTGCGGTCGGCCGGTACCACGGTCCTCACGAACGGTCGCGCGTCGTTCAAGAAGGCGGACATGAACGGCAATGCCTTCACGACGTACATCGCGAGGGTCCAGAAGACCAGCGACACCAAGGGCGCGCGCACCAACAAGCGCAACGTTCGCTGATCTAGTTCCCAGCACCACACTGGGGTAGCCCCGGCCGACCCTACGGTCGATCCTGGGTTACTGCCGGACCACAGACGCGGTCCGGGCCACCCTCTTCCTGCCGCTGCGGGAGGATGGCCCGGACCGCTCGTCTGAGCCTAGGCACACCCGATGCGTTGTTCCCAATCCGCCACTCCGGTCGATGAGAGTTGGCTTTAGTCGAACCACGAGCGCCGCATCGCGAAGATCCAGCGCCGTCGCGGGTGCTCGGTGACCGACCAGAACAGGTCCGTCGACGGCCAGTAGGAGATGTCCTCGGGCCCCATCGGCGTCGCCCACCGGTGCCGCGTGAACGCGCCGGGGCTGCCGACGTATACCGATCCCGGCACCCAGGGTCCCTGCGAGACGGTCACGTGGAACCGTCCGCGCGCGACCACGACGCCCTGCATCTGACCCACGCCCTCGTCGAGGCCGGCGGGGCGGGAGCGTCCGTCGTCCGACGTCGCGAGCAGCTGCGTCTCGTGGTCGATCGGGAAGCGGGCCAGCCGCTTGGTCTTGTTGCCGAAGGCGTACTCGCCGGCCACCAGCTCGGGCGGCGACGAGCCCTGGTCGAGGGACATGAAGGAGTAGCGCAGCCGCTCGTGACCCTCGTCGGTCACGGCCTCGTAGGCGAAGCGGACCGGCAGGACGTAGCGATAGCCGTACGACGACACCCGGTCGTCGCGGATCCCGATCCGGCGGGCCGACCCGGCCATCTCGTCCGGCACCTGGAACAGGTCGTCGAGACGGCAGGTGAAGAAACCCTTGGCCGTCGCGGCGATGTGGAGGTAGGGGCCGTGCCAGACGAGGCCGCCGGCGTGCACCCGGAGCGGCACCAGCTGCAGCTGGCCGTCCCTCAGCTCGGGCACCACGAGCAGCACGTGCCGGTAGCGGCGGGTGTCCACGTCGTAGAACGTCAGCCGCGAGCCCTGGTTGCCGATCTCGTCGCCGGGCAGCTCCTTGGCGTACCACGAGACGAGCACGATCCGGCGCCCGCCGACGGTCTCGTTGTCGTAGGCATCTGCCGACGTGGTGATCCCCTGCGGCCACCAGCGCCGGTCGCGCCGGTCCGCGCTGTCGAACGTGTAGGCGCGGTGCACGGCGCGCGCGGGCACCCACGAGCGCCGACCCTGCCGGTCGAGGTCGCCGAGCATCACCTCCAGGTCGACCCGGTCGCCCAGCAGCCGGGCCAGCGCCTCGATCTGGTCGACGTTCTCGTCGGTCCGGGTGAGGTGCACTCCCTCGACGTACTCCACGGCCGCCACGCTAGCGGCGGCGGCTACCGTGGCGCCGTGCAGCAGGTGGTGGGCGCGGCGATCGTGCGCGACGGCAGGGTGCTGGCCGCGCGGCGGACCCGACCGTCGGCCGCCGCCGGGCGGTGGGAGTTCCCGGGCGGCAAGGTGGAGGCCGGCGAGTCTCCCGACCATGCGCTGGTCCGCGAGGTGGCCGAGGAGCTCGGCGTCACGTTCGCGGTCACCGGCTGGTTGGCAGGGGAGGCGCTCGTGGGGGAGACGCACGTGCTCACCGTGGCGCTCGGCACGCTGGTCGACGGAGACCCCGAGCCGACCGAGCACGACGAGGTCCGCTGGCTGTCCGCGGCCGAGCTCGACGACGTCGACTGGCTGGACCCGGACCGGCCGTTCCTGCCGGAGCTGAAAGGGGTGCTCGAAGGATGAGGGGGATCTTCTTCGACGAGGAGCACGCCCGCGCGGTGGTCGCGCGGCTGGCGTCCGACGGCTACGCGGCCGAGGCGGTGCGCGAGCGCCTCGCCGGCGAGGACGACGACGATGACCACCCCTGGGCAGTGCTCACGGACGCGCCAGAGATCGTCCTCGAGCTGCTCGTCGACCACTACGACGGCTGGCTCGACACCGGCCCCGACGACCCGCCCCCGGCACCCCTCGACCTCCCCACGGAGCCCAAGCGCCTGAAGGAGTAGGCCCGGTCACAAGGAGCCCTTCACTCCGGGTGGCAGGCGTGGAAGCCGTCGGACGTCTCGGCGGTGCCGCGGGCCAGGCCGGGGTCGTCGTACGCGTAGTCGATCCGGACCAGGTTGCCGTCCTGCTCGATGTCCCACTCCGCCACGTCCGCGACGGCCTCCCGCGTCGCCAGCAGTACGCCGTCCGCGAGGTAGTTCCGGCGGGCCGCCAAATCGGCCTCCGCGGCGTCGTCGTCGGCGAAGGCGAGCACGCTGGAGGTCTCCGGTCCCTCACCGGAGACATAGAACCCGGTGGCCTCCGGTGTGCCCAGACCGTCGACACCCACGTCCTCGCACGAGACGTCGCGCCTCAGCAGCGCGAGCTCCGGGTCGTCCGCCCCGTCGAGCACGTCATCGAACCCGCCGCCGTCGGTGGCCGAGTCCGCGTCGTCCTCGAACACCCCGACCGCGGCCTCGACGATCTCCGCCGTCCCGCCGACGAACATCAGGCGCTCGTCCGGCACCACGACCACCTCGGGCATCTCGACCCCGGGGTAGCCGCCGATCGTCCCGTCGAGCTCCAGGTCGGCGTGCATGTCTTCGATGAAGAGGTGGCGGTGTCCGGCGATCTCGTCCTCCTCGTAGCCGGCATCGACGAGGTCGTCGCCCACGGCGTCGAGATCGAGGTCGTCACGCATCTTGTAGACCCGTCCGAGCGGCTGGCCCTCGGCGGACGCGGCCGCCTCCCAGACGATGTCGAGCTCGCTGAAGGCCGCCCGCTTCGTCATCGACGTGAGGTGGCCACCGAACCGCGTGACCCCCGCGAGGTCGGCCTCGACGACCGTCTCGCGGTAGCGGTCGACCGCCTCACGATCATCACCGGTCGCGACGTCGTCGATGCCGAGCCGCTCGGCCGTCGCCTGGCGGTGGGTGAAGGTCACCACCGTCGCGTCCTCGGGCACGAGCTCGAGGGCGTCGTCGAGGTCGCCGTCGCCGACGTCCTCCAGGAGCGCACACCCACCGAGGCCGGCGACGACCAGGGCGAGGGACGCCCCGAGGGCGGGAATACGGAGCACCCGGTCATCATTACTCTTCACATCATGGTTGAGACGCCGCAACACCGGCTGCTGTTGGTGCACGCCCATCCCGACGACGAGTCGATCGGCCAGGGCGCCACGATGTCCAAGTACGTCGCCGAGGGACGCGGCGTCACCCTGGTGACCTGCACCGCCGGTGAGATGGGCGAGATCCTGGTGCCCGAGCTGGAGCACCTCGCGGCCGACCGCGACGACGGCCTGGGCGATCACCGCAGGGGCGAGCTCGAGGCGGCGATGAAGGAGCTGGGCGTCACCGACCACCGGTTCCTCGGGGGCTTCGGCACCTACCGCGACTCCGGCATGAAGTGGCACGAGGACGGCCACGCCGTGGCGGCCGACGACGTGCACGCCAACGCCTTCTGGAACGCCGACCTGACCGAGGCCTCGAACCACCTGGTCGCCGTGATCCGCGAGGTCCGGCCGCAGGTGCTGGTGACCTACGACGACTTCGGCGGCTACGGCCACCCCGACCACATCCAGGCCCACCGCGTCTCGACGTACGCCGCGTCGCTGGCCGCGGTGCCGTCGTACCGGCGCGACCTGGGACAGCCCTGGGACATCGCCAAGATCTACTGGGGTGCCATGTCGGAGAGCCGGATGCGCGCGAGCCTGCGCGCCTTGCGCGAGGCCGGCGACACCACGACCTTCGAGGGCATGGACCCCGACGGGCCGTTGCCGCCGTTCATCACGCCCGACGAGAACCTCTCGGCAGTGGTCGACGGGATGGATCACGTCGACCGCAAGATGGCGGCGATGGCCGCCCACGCCACCCAGATCACGATGGACGGACCGTTCTTCGCGTTCTCCAACAACCAGGGCAACACGGCCTGGGGCCAGGAGTTCTTCCGGATCGCCAAGGGCACACAGGGCGAGCTCGACGACGACGGCCTCGAGACCGACCTCTTCGCCGGCATCTGACGCTCAGCCAGTGAAGCGCGTCGCCCTGGTTGGGGGGCTGCTGTGCACCGGTCTCGTGGTCGGCGTCGCCTCGGTCGCCGTGCACAACACCTGGTGGGGCCTGCCCCTCGCGCTCGCGGCCACGGCCGCGACGGCGTACGCGCTCCCGGGGGGCTGGACCCGGCGCGCTCCGTTCGTGCTCGGCTGGTCGGCCGTGGTGGCCGCACTCGCCCTGCCGCGTCCCGAGGGTGACTTCGTGATCGCCGGCGACGTCAACGGCTACGTGCTGCTGGGATTCGGGCTGGTGCTGCTCGTGGCCGGCCTGGTGACGCTGCCGCCGCCGCGCCCGGGAACCCCGGTCGATACGTCGTCCAGCACTCCGACTTCCTAGGATGCTCCGGTGAGCGTGTTCGAGACCACCGAGACCGGACCGGCCACCGGACCCGAGCGGGCCGGTGGCCGATTGGTGATCGTGGTCGTGCTCGGGCTGGTGATCCTGCTCGGCGCGGCCTGGACCGCGGCCTACCTCGGCGCCGGCGACAAGGTGCCGCGCGGCACCACGATCGCGGGGGTCGACGTGGGCGGCCTCGAGCAGCAGTCTGCGGCCGACGAGCTCGAGGCAGGACTGGCCGACCGGGTCGACGAGCCGATCACGGTGACCGTCGGCGACCGTGAGGAGACCGTCCTCCCGAGCGAGGCCGGCATCGGGGTCGACTACGCCGCCTCGGTCGCCGCGGCCGGTGGCGAGGAGTCGTGGAGCCCCTCGCGGCTGTGGGACTACTACACCGGTGGCGACGACCTCGAGCCCGTGGTCACCGTCGACGACGCGGCGATGCAGGCGACGATCGACCGGCTCACCAGGAGCGTCGGCACGCCGGCCGAGAACGGGTCGTGGAGCTTCGCCAAGGGCCAGGTCAAGGAGACCGACCCCGTCGTCGGCCGGGGGATCGATCCGGAGGCCGCACGCTCGGCCATCCTGGCGGCGTACCTCACCGACGACGCGAACGCCGAGCTCACCCTGACCGACCTCCGACCGGCCATCGACGAAGACGACATGCGCGCCGCCCGCGACTCGTTCGTCAACCCCGCCAGGTCCGCACCGGTGACGCTCCTCTTCAGCGACTCCGAGGTGCAGCTGCGACCGCGCGACTACCTCGGCGTCCTCCGGCTCGAGCCGGTCGACGGCGAGCTGGTGCCCGGCCTCGACACCGACCGGCTGAAGACTCTCGTCGACGCGTCGACCAGTGCTGACGGCAAGCCGGTCGACGCCACGGTGCGCCTGGTCAACGGCAAGCCGAAGGTGATCCCGGCCAAGCCCGGCGTCACCTACGACCCCGCCGATCTCGCGGACGTCTTCCTGGACCTGGTTGCGTCGGAGGGGAAGCGCGAGGCGAAGGTCAAGGCCACGGTCGACCCCGCCGACTTCACCACGAAGGAAGCCCGGGCGCTGAAGATCCGCGAGCAGGTCTCGACGTTCACGACCTACTTCCCCTACGCGGAGTACCGCAACACCAACATCGGCCGCGCCGCCGAGCTGATCAACGGCACCGTGCTCGAGCCGGGTGAAGAGTTCTCCCTCAACGAGACGGTGGGGGAGCGCACCGCCGAGAACGGCTTCGTGCCCGGCTTCATCATCAGCGACGGCATCTTCAAGGAGGACTACGGCGGCGGCGTCTCGCAGATAGCGACCACGACGTTCAACGCCATGTTCTTCGCCGGCCTGAAGGACATCGAGCACAAGCCGCACTCGTTCTACATCGACCGCTACCCCGTCGGCCGCGAGGCCACCGTGGCTTGGGGTGCGGTGGACCTCAGGTTCCAGAACGACACGCCGTACGGCGTGCTCGTCGACGCGCACGTGACCCCCAGCACCCCTTCCTCGCAAGGCGTCGTGACGGTGCGGATGTTCTCGACGAAGTACTGGGACATCACCACGGAGACCTCGGACCGATACGCCTACGTGAGTCCGGAGACCCGGGTGCTGAGAACGCCGGACTGCTACCCCAACTCCGGTTACTCCGGCTTCCAGGTCGACGTCTGGCGCTACTTCCGCAAGCACGGTGAGTCCGAGCTGGACCACGAGGAGAAGTTCCACACGTCGTACACGCCGTCCGACACCGTCATCTGCAAGCCCCCGAAGTCCGACGACTGACGGGTCTCGACACGGCCTCACCGGCGCCCGGCCGGCTCGACCACGCGTAGGCCAGGTGGCCGAGCGCAGGTCGCGATCCCGGGACGCAGCCGTATCCCTCGCCGGCAAGCTTCGTTGATACTCCCGTGTCGCCGGCCGACGTGTTGCTGGCGTGCACGCACGGTCGCAGCCGCAGCAGGCGCTCGGGCGCCCCGATATCGACATGGGGTACAGATGAACTCGACGCGCACGCGCATACTGATCGCGTTGCTCATGATGGCCGGCTCGTTCTCGGTGGCGCTGGCCGCCGAGAGCGCGACCGCCGCTCCGACATTCTCGCTCAACCTGACCGTCTCCGACCTGAGACCAGAGGTCGGTGAAGCGGTGCGGGTGAGCGGCAAGGTGACGCCGGCCGCGCCCGGCAAGCGGGTCAAGGTGCAGGGCAAGGCCGCCGGCACCGGATGGGTGACCATCGCGCGCCCGAGGCTGAACAACAACTCGGTCTACCGGGCCTCACTGCGCTTCCCCCGCGAGGGCGGTGTCGCGATCCGCGTGGTCAAGCCCGCATCGCGCACCGTCGCCCAGGGCGTCAGCCGCGAGCGCCGCCTCCGCGTCGGCGCCGCGCTCACGGCCCCGGTGATCACCACCACCACGCTCCCGTCGGCTGCCGTCGGCTCTGCCTACTCGGAGACGGTCGAGACGGCGGACGGGCGTCCGGGTGCGTTCACGATCGCCGCCGGCGCTCTGCCCGCGGGCCTCTCCCTCCACGACCAGACCGGCGTGATCAGTGGTACGCCGACCGCCGAGGGCACGTCGTCCTTCACCGTCAGCTTCCGCGACCCCGACGGACTCTCCGACTCCCAGCCGCTCTCGATCACGGTGGGGCCGCCGGCAACGGCGCCGGTGATCTCGACGACCACCCTGCCCAACGGCACGGTCGGCACGGCGTACTCGCAGACCCTGAAGACGGTCGGCAACAAGACCGGCACCTGGTCGATCTCGGCGGGCACGCTGCCGCCCGGCCTGACCGGCAACAGCTCGACCGGCGTGATCAGCGGTACGCCGACCACGGCGGGCACCACGACCTTCACGGCGAAGTTCACCGAGACCGCCACCGGGCTGTCGGACACGCAGGACCTCTCGATCACCATTGAGCCGGCTACGCCTCCGGTCATCACGACGACCTCGCTCCCGGCGGGCACGGCCACCAGGCCGTACTCGGCGACGTTGCAGACCGCCGGCAACCGAGCCGGCACCTGGTCGAGGACGTCGGGATCGC
Source organism: Actinomycetota bacterium (assembly GCA_030862825.1). Classification (GTDB taxonomy): domain Bacteria; phylum Actinomycetota; class Actinomycetes; order Propionibacteriales; family Nocardioidaceae; genus Nocardioides. The sequence goes on from JALZCZ010000044.1 coordinate 25,047, forward strand.
TGCCCGCGGGGCTGACCCTGAACGGCGCGACCGGGGTGATCAGCGGGACTCCCACCACCCCGGGCACCTCGTCGTTCACGGTCGTCTTCACCGCCACCAACGGGCTGACGGACACCCAGGCGCTGTCGATCCTGGTGGACCCGAGCACGCCTCCGCAGATCGTGAGCTCGCCCCTGCCGCAGGGTGTGGTCGGGACGGCGTACTCGGCGACGCTGCAGACCGTGGGCAACCGGGCAGGCACCTGGTCGAGGACGTCGGGATCGCTGCCCGAGGGGCTGACCCTGAACGGCGCGACCGGGGTGATCAGCGGTACGCCGATCGCACCGGGCACTGACAACTTCACAGTGCTCTTCACCGCGGCCGGAGGACTGACCGACTCGGACGGCAAGTCGATCACGGTGGTCGCCGCACCCTGACCGGACCACACCCTGCGTGACGGCGGTCACGACCTGTCGTTGGATGAACCATGCGGAACGTTCTCGGCGCCCTGGCCCTCGTCCTGTTGACCACCCTGGGGGTCGCGGCACCGAGCCACGGCGAGGGGACGCTTCCCCGGCTGCCGACCGTGCCCGAGGGTGATGTCGCGGGCGTCAACGACTGGTCGTGCCGGCCGACGGTCCGGCGGCCGAGGCCGGTCATCCTGGTGCACGGCACCTTCGGCGACCGGCGCCACCTGCTGGAGGACCTCGCGACCTCGATGATGAACAAGGGGTTCTGCGTCTTCGCCCTCGACTACGGCAACCGCGGGACGCAGGAGATCTCCAGGTCCGCCCAGCAGCTGAAGGCGTTCACCCAGCGGGTACGCCGCGCGACCGGCGCGAAGAAGGTCTCGATGGTGGGCCACTCGCAGGGCGGGATGATGCCGCGCTACTACATCAAGTTCCTCGGCGGCGCCCGGCACGTCGACGACCTGGTCGGCATCGCGCCGTCCAACCACGGCACCTCCCACACGGGCGGCGATTCGAACCTGATCTCGGACCTGGTGGGCGTGCTCTGCCAGTCCTGCACCCAGCAGGGCGCCGGCTCGCCGTTCCTGCGTCGGCTCAACGCCGGCGACGAGACGCCGGGCCGGGTCAGCTACACCCAGATCACGACGCGGTACGACGAGGTCGTGGTGCCCCACACCTCGGGCTACCTCGAGTCCGGCCCGCGCACCACCAACGTCACGATCCAGGGCCTGTGTCGCTCCGACCTCGCCGAGCACCTCTTCATCCCGCTGAGCCGGACCACCGTGGCACTCACCCTCGACGCCCTCACCCACCGCGGCCCGGCCCGCCCCTCCGCAGAGCTGGGCTGCTGACTCGTCTCGTTGTCGAGGACCGCGTGAGTCGGGTGGGTCTCGATACGGCCTCGCCCAGGGGCTCGGCCTACTCGACCCGCGAGGGGTTTCAGGTGCGAGGACGAGCAGCGGCGTCGGGGTTTCGTTGGTCGAGTAGCGGGAGCGGGGGACGAGCGACCGCGTATCGAGACCGCTTGAGTCGGGTGGGTCTCGATACGGCCTCGCCCGGGGGCTCGGCCTACTCGACCAGCGAGGGGTTGTCGGTGGTCGAGTAGCGGGAGCGAGGGACGAGCGACCGCGTATCGAGGCCCCTCACCTTGGTGGGTCGGACGAAGGTCGTTTGCGGAAGTTCTTCTTGGCCAGCGCGGGCAGAGCGGCGTAGTCCCCGCGAATCAAGGCCTCTCGCTTCGCGCGCGACCAGTTCTGGATGCGTTTCTCCCAGAAGAACGCCTCGCCGATGTTCTCGAACTCCGCTTGCCACACCAGCTCGACCGGGGGACGCCATCGCGTGTAGCGGGCGGCCAGACCTTCCTGGTGCTCCCACAGCCGATGCTGCAGGTCACGTGTACTGCCGACGTAGTAGGAGCCGTCCGAGCAGCGCAACATGTAGACGTAGGCCATGAATGGACTGTTTCCCGGTGTCGCGCCGGTGTCGAACGTCTCTCCACAGGGGTCTCGATACGGCCTCGCCCAGGGGCTCGGCCTACTCGACCAGCGAGGGGTTGTCGGTGGTCGAGTAGCGGGAGCGAGGGACGAGCAACGGTGTCGGGGTTTCGTTGGTCGAGTAGCGGGAGCGAGGGACGAGCGACCGCGTATCGAGACCACTTGAGTCGGGTGGGTCTCGATACGGCCTCGCCCGGGGGCTCGGCCTACTCGACCAGCGAGGGGCGCCGTCAGCCGCGGCCCATGGGCTCCACGATCGGCTGGCGGTCGAGCCACCAGCGGGCCGCCTCGGTGTGCGGTCCGTCGGAGGCCAGCTCTTCCAGGCATGGGGCCGATCCCATGCCCAGCACGTGGAGGACCGCCCCTTTCAGCGGCTCCGGCACGGGGTGGTCCAGGATCGCGCGCAACCGGTCACTCTCCTCGGCGCTGACCTCGCCGACCACCTGCCCCAGAGCCATCAGCGCGGCGGCGCGCACCGTCGCGCGCGGGTCGGACAGGCTGACCTTGAGCAGCGCCGACCGTTGCCGTTGGTCCGCGATCTGGAAGAGCGCGGCCGTCGCGGTGACGGCGATCGTCTCCTTGCTGCGGGCCGCGAGCTCCATGAGTGGATGGCCGAGCGCGGCGCGGTAGGGGCTGGCCGCGAGCAGCAGCGAGGCCTGGTGGCGGCGTCCGTGGTCGACGTGGAAGAGCGCCTCCCGGACCAGCCGGTGCAGCATCTGATCCTGGCCGACGAGGTAGTCGATGGCGGTCGTGTTCTGTGCGGCGTCGGCGATCTTGGACGAGACGGACCGGGCGCGGTGGGCGTCGCGGATCTCCGCGTTGCGCTGTGCGAGATCGAGCGCTGTTCGGGCAGTCGCCTCCGTGGTCTGCAGGGCGATCCGGGTCTGCGACTCGGCAGGCAGTGCGCGCACGAGTGTGAGGGCGTCGAGTCGGCTCAGCGACGAGCGGCTCCGTTGCAGGATGTCGACGACGAGGGCCTCGACACCCTCCAGCCCCAGCCCGGCGAAGTCGCCGCGGGTCACCTTGCCTGCCAGCGCCCAGGCGGCGCCGGCGCGGAGCGTGCTCGGCGGGCCCTGCAGAATCCTGGCCAGGAGGTCCCAGGCCTGCTCGTCGTCGACCTCCTGCAGCAGCACCAGCGGATGGATCATGAACACGGTGGCGGGATGGGTGACCACCGACCCGATCGCCTTGACCGCGTGCCGGCGCGAGGGGGGGTTGGCGACCAGGGTGCGCAGCGCGTCGAACCTGGCGACGTAGGCCAGACCGGTCGAGCACCCCAGCTCGGTGGCCAGCAGGTCCGAGATCTGGCGCCAGGTGTCGGGCAGGAGATAGAGGTGCTGCTGGCGGGTCAGGTGGTCGCAGAGGTCGAGCCACACGTGGCCCGGCGCGCGCCCGGCCAGCACCGTCTCGAAGAGCTCGTCGAGCCTGAGGTGGGCCTGGGTCGGGTCCACCTGCGGCGTCTCGCCGCGGCGGTTGACGCGTTCGCCGCCACGGACCAGGCCGCTGGCCCCGATGATCAGCTGCCCCGCGGGGAGGCCGAGCACCGTCTCGTAGGCGCGCACCACGGACATCGGTACGCCGACCCGACCCGACTCCCAGCGGCTGAGCCGGGTGGTGTCGGCGACCGTGCCGACCTCCTGCAGGGCGCCGATGAAGCTGTCGCGGCGGGCCACCTCGGGATCGCTGGCGTAGATCCGGGAGGAGCCGAGCAGCCACGCGAGCCGGTGGCCCAGACCAGGCACCGGGTCCGGGATCGGCGTCGGGTCGGTGGGCAGCCGAAAGGGACGTCCGCGCCGGCGAGCCGTCGGCGGCGCGCTCGAGGAAGCCGACGTGGTCGGCCGTTCCCCTTCGTGCACTGCGGTCACGGACTACACAAATCCTTCCGCGGAAGGCCCCATCCTTCCGGCCGACGCACTATGGCACCGGAGGGCTATGTCAAGGGTCCGAACGGCTATTTGTTGCACGAAAGCGCGACCTCGTGCATCTAGAGCGCCAAAGAGCGGGCGGCCGAATACTGTCCCCTCTGCCATGGGTTCGTCCCGTGGTGTCTGAGCTCCCTCTTGGACTGCAGTTCGCTCCCTCGCGCAGTGCGGGGGAGCACCTCCCGAAAGGAACAGCATGAACAGCAGCGGCATCAAGCGGACAATGGCAGTCTTTGCCATCTCCGCAATGGCAGTAGCCGGTGTCCCGGCACTTGCCGGCGTGGCAAACGCCATCCCGGCCGACGAGCAGGTGAACATCTACCAGGGTTCGCCTGACGACGTCGTGCTCTTCAACGACAACTTCTACAACCTCTCCACCATGCCTGACGGCACCGACAGCACCGTGCGCCTCGAGGCCGGCGGCGGCGACAACGTCGGCCAGGTGCGGTTCCAGTACTCGACGAACGGTGGCACCACTTGGACCACCATCGGTACGCCGGTCACGCGCAACGATGACGGCAACTTCTTCGTCGAGTGGACCGTTCCCGCCTTCCTGCTCACCGACACGATCGAGCTGCGCGTCCAGGACTTCACCGGTGGCGTCCAGGGCACTGACTACATCCAGTCCGGCGTCTACGTCGGCGACGACGAGGAGTCGGTCAACCTCACCGCTGGCACCGCCAAGGGCTACTTCGTCGACTGCGGCAGCACCGAGCAGATCGGCCTGACGGGCACCACCTCGGAGACGGACCCGACCGGCGACATCTGGACGTACTACCACGAGGCCGACGACAACGACTACTACGGCTCGGCCCAAGCGACCATCGAGGGGGGTGCGACTCCCGCCGCGACGACCGGGACCTTCAACAGCGTCATGGACATCTCGGGCTACGACTTCACCCCGCCCGACCCGACCCCGCCGGCGGACCCGAACCAGATCACGACCAGCACGGAGGTCCAGGA
>JALZCZ010000059.1 GCA_030862825.1 Actinomycetota bacterium
GGCGTCCGATCCGGTCACCGAGGCTGCCCATCGTGATCAGCGTCCCGGCGATCATGAAGCCGTACACGTCGATGATCCACAGCATCTGCGTGCTGCTCGGCTGCAGGTCGGCGCTGAGCGCCGGCACCGCGAGGTGCAGCACGGTCAGGTCCATCACATACAGCACGCAGGCCAGCGCGATCACCGCCAGGCCGAACCACTCGCGCCGCCCGGCTCTGGGGGTTGTGCTCGGCTGCTCGATCATCGTCCGTCCCTCTCACGGCGTTCTTCGAATGTTGACGGCTCCCGCCCGGATAGCTCATCGGTCGCTCGATGCGCCCCGACCGATCAGTTCTCGCGGGCTGGGCCGTCGACATCTGGTGAGAGCCCTGCGACCGTAGGAGAGACCATGGAGATGACCGAGCCCCGACACACGAGTCCAACCGGTGCCGACGAGGCCGAATTCATGAGCGTCGCTCGCAGCGGCGACGCCGGCAGGTTTGCGTTGCTGACCGAGCGCTACCGCCGCGAGCTGCTGGTGCACTGCTACCGGATGCTCGCGTCGTACGAGGATGCCCAGGACCTGACCCAGGAGACGTTCCTGCGCGCATGGGCGAAGCGGGAGTCGTTCCAGGGGCGGGCGTCGCTGCGCACATGGCTGTACCGGATCGCCACCAACGCCTGCCTCGACTTCCTCGAGAAGCGGCGCGACCGAACGCCGATTCCCACAGAGCTGCAGGGCGCGGGCGGTACGGGCACCGAGGTTCTCTACCTGCAGCCGTGGCCGGACAACCAGCCGGAGGATCCACACGAGCGGGCGGTGGCCAGGGAGACGGTGGAGCTCGCGTTCATCGTGGCTGTCCAGCATCTCCCCGCGCGGCAGCGCGCCGTTCTGATCCTCCGCGACGTGCTCGGCTGGCCGGCTCGGCAAACGGCCGACACCCTCGACCTCAGCCTCGCGTCGGTGAACAGCGCCCTCCAGCGGGCCCGGGCCACCATGCGCGACCACCTACCCGACGGCCGGCTCGACTGGAGCGCCCGAGGGAAGCAAGGCCTGAGCGCGGACGAGCGGAAGCTGGTGTCGGCGTACGTCCGCGCACACGAGACGCTCGACATCGAGGGACTGACCGCGCTGCTCCGCGCGGACCTGCGGTTCGCGATGCCGCCCCAGCCCGGCGTCTGGGTCGGCCGCGAAGAAACCGTCCAGGGCTGGGTCGACGGCGGCTTCGGCCGAGGCGACTACGCCGACTGGAAGTGCCGGACCACGATGGCCAACGGCCAACCGGCGGTCGCGCTGTACCTTCGTCGGCCCGGGTCGCCGAACTACGAATCCTTCGCGATGGACGTGTTGCGTCTCGAGGACGGTCTCGTCGCCGAGATCATCACGTTCGACGGCGACGTCTTCGAGTGGTTCGGGCTGCCCCCGCAACTGGAGCCCCACTGATCCTTGGCGCGTGTCGAACGCCGGCGGTGCCGACCCTCGCGGCGATGACAGCGCGCATGCTGCTTGTGACTCGATGTCGGGCGTCGTGAGTAGTGCATCTGGCCGGCCGCGTCGAGGGAACGTCAGGACGACTCCTTGCGCGGACGCCTGTGATCGAACTCTGTGTGCTGACGCCCGCGTCGCGCGCGAGAGTCAGCGCCATCAGGACGTCGTCACAGCCGTGGTGGCGCAGTTCGACGTCGCGCTCGAGCAGCGCCTCCGCTGCGGGGTATGGCGCTCCGATCCCGACTCGCCCGACCTGCCGACCGGTGGCCCTACCCACGCCCGCCGCCCCCAACGGCAGGCTAGGCGACGCCGTCCCGTCTCCGCGTTCCTCAGCGGGTTCGCATCTGCAGGTCCAGAGTGGAACCACCTGCACCCGTGCGCACGCGCACGGACCCGACGGGGGCTCGTCATACGGGATGGTTCCGGCCAGGCGAACCCAGGCCCGCTGCATATCGCGTACGGCGGTTGCATGGCTAGGCCTTGCCCCCCACGCGAACCAACCCGGACTCGTAGGCGAGCACGACGAGCTGGGTCCGGTCCCGCAGGTGGTGCCGGTTGAGTACCTCGCTGACGTAGCCCTTCACCGTCGACTCGGCCAAGTGCAGTCGGTCCGCAATTTCGCGGTTGCTCAGGCCGTGCGCGACCAGCCGCACCACGTCGGCCTGCCGGTCGGTGACGGCCAACAGGTCGGGTCGCTGCGGGCTGCCCTGCTCGAGGTGCGCTTCGATCAGCCGGCGAGTGATGCTGGGCGCAAGCAGCGCGTCGCCGGCGTACACCGCCCGGATGCCCGACCACAGCTGGTCGCGGGGGACGCTCTTGAGCAGGAAGCCGCTGGCTCCCGCACGAAGCGCCTCGTAGACGACGTCGTCGAGCTCGACGGTGGTCAGCATCAGCACTCGCGTCCCCGGCGACGAGGCGACGATCGAGCGGGTGGCTTCGATCCCATCGGCGCCTGGCATTCGGACATCCATGAGGACGACGTCGGGCGAGGTGCGCGCGACCTCCTCGATCGCCTGCGTTCCATCGGATGCCGTGGCCACCACCTCCAGCCCAGGATCTCCGGCGACGATGGCGACCAATCCCTCACGGACCAGGGTCTCGTCGTCGGCCACCACGACCCGGATCACGCGATTGTTCCCGGCAGCCGGACGCGGAGGGTGAAGTCGCCGTTCGTCGCAGCGTCCGTCTCCAGGGAACCACCCAGGCTGACCACGCGCTCGCGCAGGCCCACCAGCCCGCGACCGCTGCCCCCGTACGAGCTGGCTCGCCGCCGCCCGCTGGTCTGCACCTCGATGCCCAGCCCATCGCCGGTGCCGTCGAGACGGACGCGGACGGTGCTTTCCGGGGCGTGGCGCAGCGCGTTGGTGAGACCTTCCTGGACGACGCGGAACGCACAGGCTTGGGTCGCCGCCGGCAGCGTGCCCGCTTCGCCCTGGTGGGCCAGCTCGACGGCGAGACCGGCGGAGCGGGCGCCCTCCACCAAAGCCGGTACGCGGTCCAGGCCCGCCTCAGGCAAGGGGCGATCGTCATCGGCATTGCGAAGCACGTGCAGCATCCGGTCCAGCTCGATGAGTGCGTCCCTGCTGGCCACGGCGATGGCGGCCAGGCACCGTTCGGCGGCCGCGGCGTCCCGTGCGATCAGCGACTGGCCAGCCTCGGCCTGCACCGTGACCAGGGTGACCGCGTGCGAGACGACGTCGTGCAGCTCTCGGGCGATCCGGCGGCGTTCTGCCTCGACCGCCTCGGCAGCTTCGTCGGCACTCGCGATGGCGGCCAGCCGCAACGTCTCCAGGTCGCGCTGGCGATGCTGGACTGTGAGTCCGAGCCCGATCGGCAGGCCGACGAACAGCAGCAGCGTCGGCACGATGTTGGAGGTCGAGTCGGACGGGTCCGTGGCGACCGCGACGGCGACTGCCATGCAGACCAGGACTGTGCCGGTCACGGCGTCGCGGCGGGAAGCGTGCACGGCGAGCGTGTACGACGCGACGATCACTGAGAGGAGCACGCCCACTTCCTCGGGCGACTCCAGCAGCAGCGACTGCGCCACCAGGCCGATCGAGACACCGCCGATGGCCACCAGCGGGAACGTCCGGCGTACCAAAAGGCATGCGATCGTGGCGACGCCGTACGCCGCCCGGGCCTCGGGCGAGGACGGCAAGCCGGAGACGACCTCGGCCACGACGGCGCCGATCAGGAAGAGGACCAGGAGCACGTCCCACTTCGACGTGGCCCTCGTCGCCCACGTCCTCCACCGCTTCATCCCGCAACGCTAGCCGCCGAGCTGATCCCCTGTGACCCTTCTGGAGAAGGGTTCCGGACCCTCCTCGCGGAGGGGCGGAACCGGCCTGTCGCCGGTGACGCGGGGCTGTGTTCGGTTCCTAACGTCGGGTTGTCCGACTCGCCGATTCGCAAGGAGCCGTCATGTCCACCGACACCGTTCGCCGCACCCGCACCCGCCGCAGCGGCACGCCGTACCTCACTCTCGCCGCCGGCGGGCTCTTCGTCGTCATACCCCTGCTTGTCGAGTTCGTCTCGGGCGATGTGTTCCTGCTCATGGGTCTGGCGGGCGCCCTGGTGCTCGCCGCAATGCCGGGGCTTCGTCACTTGCAACGTGGAGCCGACGGCCGGGCCGGATCGTGGGGCCTGCGCCTCACCATGTGCGGCCTCTGCTCGCTCGTGCTCCTGATCCTCAGCGGCGACCTGATCGACGCTGGCGTCAGCGGCGGCGTGCAGGCAGTCGTGGAGGCCGTGTTCTTGGTGGTCGGAGGTACGGCGACGCTCGCCCTGCTCCTGGGCATCGTGCTGTTCTCGGTCGGCATGACCCGAGCGCGGGTCTTCCCTCCCGCCGCGATCTGGGTGTTTCTCGGCGGCATGGTCATCGGGCTGGTCAGCGAGCTGTTCGAGCAGAGCCTGCATGGCCCGGTGCCGTGGCTGGCCGACACGCTTCCGCCGCTGGGCTTCGTCGTCGCCGGCCTCGGTCTCCTAGCGATCGGTCGCGCGGCGCTCGACCGACGCTGAGGGCGGTGTCGACGCGCGGGCGACAGATGCCGAGCCCGGTGTCCCACGCGTCTTACCGCCGCGAATGATGTGTCAACGTGCGGCTGTCACGATCCCGCATCGTATGGGGATTCCTCACTGGCACGGTTCAGTGCAGATCGATGGGACACCAAGTCCGACAAGCGCATCAGGGGACGTTTCCCGACGCCAGACCGAAGACGCTCAACGCCTTCCTATGCCGCGATCCGGGCGTGTGCAGAGGTGAGTCTTTCCGCGAGCAGGACAAGGAGAGCGAGATCGTTCCATCACGGATGCACGCCAGTGGATTCGCCAATCCCGGCCTCGCCGTCACACGTCGAGCAGTGAAGGATCCTGCCGAACGTCCTCGTCGCCAGGAGCGAGCGCGAGCCTGGGGGCAGCCGCAAGAGATGCTCCACTTGGGGCATCTCTCGAGTAGATGGGCCGTATGCCACGGGAGGAAGAGTCGTCGGCGTTCGACAGCTCGCCGGTCCAGACGTACGAACCCGCGGTACCCCGAGTTCGCGGATGGCGCAGCCCGTGCACTGGCCACGCCCACTCACCGTCGATCAATGACGGCGATGCCCCAGGACGGGCGTCGGATACGACGGGGTCGTCCACGACGCGATGGGGCCCCAAACGACTTCCGAACAGACCGCGATCCGCTTGTCGCTCGCCGAGCTGTGTGCGTCCTCTCCGCGTCTGCACTCAGGCGATGCCGACGCACCGTGCGGGAGCAGTTGACCGCTTAGGCCGGGTCGGCGCTAGCGGCCCGAACCGAAGTCGCCGCGCGCAGGATGGCGTCGGCGGACAGATCGATGTCTGACTCGGTTGTGGTCCAGTTGGAGACCGAGATCCGAATCAGGCGTTTGCCTCGCCAGGTGGTGGCGCCCAACCAGCACGTGCCATCTCGCTGGACTGCCTCGACGACAGCATCGGTGCGCGACAGGTCGCCGAACCCGACGAGCACCTGGTTCAACACGACCTCGTTGTAGACCCTCGCGCCGCCGGCGGTCAGCAGCTCGGCCATGCGCATGGCAAGGACGCAGGACCGGTTGACCAGATCCGCGACGCCGCTACGCCCGAGTTCCTGGAGGGCTGCCCAGACCGCGAAGCCGCGGGCCCGCCGAGAGGACTCCGGGGTCACATCACCCAGCACATGGTCGGTACCGCCCGAGCCGGTCAAGTACGCGGCGGTGTAGGACATCGCCGCCGCATGCGCGCTCGCGTCGCGGCAGAAGACCAAGCCCGAGTCGTAGGGGACGTTGAGCCACTTGTGGGCGTCGGTTCCCCAGGAGTCCGCGAGCTCCACCCCCCGCGTCAGGTGTCGATCTCGCGGGCTGGCGTTGGCCCATAGACCGAACGCCCCGTCGACGTGCACCCATGCGTCGTGGCGACGCGCAAGCGGGACGGCCCGGTCGAAGTCGTCGCATGCGCCGGTGTTCACGTTGCCGGCCTGAAGGCAGACGATCGCCGGGGCGGCTTCATTCTCGGCCAGGACCTCCCTCAGATGATCCACGTCGATCGCGCCGTCGTCGCCGGCACGGACCGGGTGGACGCTGGCGGTGCCCAAGCCGAGGAGCCGCAGAGCACGGTCCACCGTGGCGTGGCGTTCCTCGCTGGCGACCACACGGACCGGTGGGGCGCCGTACAACCCGTCACGCGCAACGTCCCAGCCCGCCCTGGCCAGCACCTCGTTCCTGCCGACCGCGAGGCCGACCGTGTTGCCCGCCTGGGCGCCGGTCACGAAGGCCACTGACGACTCGGCCGGCAGGCCGAGCAACTCCTTTGCCCAGGCGCCAGCCGCCCGCTCTGCTGCACCTGCGGCGCTGGAGAGGACCTCGTTGTAGGCCGCTTGGTCCCAGCCGGTCGTGAGGACCTCGGCAGCGCTCGCTGCCGGCAGTGCACCTCCGATCACAAACCCGAAGTAGCGCGGTCCCGCCGAACCTGTGATGGCCCCGTCAGCGGCCAGCAGGAGCTTGGTCAGGACATCATCGGGATCCGTGGGTACCTCGGGGAGCGGTCCGGCGAACGCTGCTCGGATGTCCTCGGGCGACTTGCGGGGCGTGACGGGGCGTTCCCCGACGGTTCTCCGGTGCTCTGCCGCCGCTCGGGCGGCGCGAACAAGAAGGTGCTCCACATCGCTCATCTCATCACCGTGCAACACCCACTGGCATCGCACAACCACGCCGAGCATGTACCGAGGAGACCCCACCGGGGCGCTCAGGGACGGCGAAACGGACGTCGCCCCGACGGCATGCAGAGCGGACCCCCGAGACCCTCACAGATCGGGATGGCTGAGAAGGTGCCATCACGGACCCTGTGGCATGTCGCGTCCTACCGGGAGTGACTGTCAAAGCGAACGGCCCGGGCCCGATGTTGTGGCCCGTCCCGCCGTCCCAGGAACATGGCCGTTAGCGGATCCCGGCGGTGGAACGCCGCGGCTCACTACTTCTCGAGGACGTCGGCGTCCCCGGTGCCGGGGTGGGTCACTCGTGGAAGGCATTGCTGAGATCTCACGCAGCCGCGAAGCCGAGCTTGCCGTGAATCGCCCACGCGGACGATGGAACATGCACCTCCTGATCGGGTACGACGCCATGGACGCGGAGCAGACCGCAAGGGCGCGTCTGGCCTACGGGGAGTGATGGAGCTGGCATCTCCCTCAGCTCCACGATCACGGGCGCACGGGGTGACGTCCGGTGACGTAGGTGTTTGGGATGAGGACCTCCCAGCATGGTCGCCACCAGGTGAGCCGATCACCTCAGTGCGTGATCCCCGGCATCGTTCGTGAGGCGGTGAGTCGAGTGCGTCTGCTTGGGGAGCACGCGATAACGCAACCCGGTGACGACGGACGAATGAGAGATGCCAAGGATCTCGAGTTCGACGGGCGTGTCGTCGAATGTTGGGAACAGAGGCGTGCCGGCGCCCAAGAGGACCGGCACCAAGTGGAGGACGAGCTCGTCCACCAGTCCTGCCGACAGCGCCTGCTGTGCCACGTCGGGACTGCCCATCAGGGCGACATTCCGGTCTCCGGCCGCATCTGAGGCCTTCCGGACGGCCTCGTCGATGCCGTTCACGAAGGTGAAGACGGTGCCGTTGCGGGCGACGGGTTCCCGTGCATCGTGGGTGAGGACGAACACCGGGGCGGAGAAGACGTCGTCATCGCCCCACGGCTGCTGTCCGGAGTCCCAGGTACGGCGGCCGAACACTATGGCGCCTGAGATGTGGAACGCGGTGTTGAGGTCTTCTACAACAGCTGCGTCGGCAGGCGGCCTGCTGGCAGACATCCATTCGTGGAGGCGGGTCAAGTCACCGTGAGGTCCGGTAGCGAACCCGTCGAGCGAGATGGAGCAATGCAGCACGAGCTTGCTCATCGTGGTCCTGTCGTGGAGGCCGGGGGTGGGTGGATTCAGGCTAGGGCGGAACTGGCCCGCTGTTATGGTCCAGTTCAATGCCTTCTGAATGGTCCAGTCTGCTTCCAGGTCTGGCGTGGGAACTCGCGCCGGGACGGTTCATCGGCGCGCAGATGCAAGATCAGCTTCGTGGTTGGATCCGCGACGGCCGGCTTCGTCCGGGTGACGTGTTGCCCTCGAGTCGCAGGCTCGCCTCACACCTTGGGGTCTCGAGAGGCACGGTGTCGCAGGTCTACGAGCAGCTGACCGCGGAGGGGTACCTCGACACGCGGACCGGAGCTGCGCCGCGGGTCGCGGTGCGCGGTGCCGCGCAGGCGCGGTCGACCGGTGCGGTGCAGCGATCGCGTCCCTTGGCCATCGACTTCCGCCCGGGGGTGCCGGACCTGGGCAGCTTCCCTGTTCAGGATTGGGTGCGCTGCGTCGGGGAGGCCGCCCGGGATGGTGGCAGGGACGTGTTCGGGTACGGAGACCCGCGCGGAGACGCAGAGATGAGGGCAGGCGTTGCCGGATACCTGCGCCGGGTTCGTGCTGCAGCCGCGGAGCCGGAGAACGTGGTGGTCTGTGCGGGCTTCGCCCAGGGACTCCGCCTGGTCCTGGCGGTGCTGGCGGGTCGCAACGTGCGGACCCTCGCGTTGGAAGATCCTGGGGATCCGTCATTGGTTGCGGTCGCTCGAACTCTCGGCCTTGAGGTCGTGGCCGTTCACGTGGACGAGCAGGGGCTGGACGTCAACGCGTTGAACCGCAGCGGCGCGCGGGCCGTGGTGCTGACTCCGGCGCATCAGTCCCCGACGGGAGCGGCGCTGTCTCCAGATCGCCGTCGAGCCCTGGTGGAGTGGGCCAAGCGGGTCGACGGCTGGGTGATAGAGGACGACTACGACTCCGAGTTCCGTTACGACCGGGCACCACTCGGGGTGGTGCAGGGGTTGATGCCAGATCGGGTGGCTCTCCTTGGTTCGACGAGCAAGACCTTGGCGCCGGCGTTGCGTCTGGGCTGGGTGGTGGCGCCGCCTGCGATGGCCGGGGAAGTTGCTGCGGTCAAGGTTGCCCTCGACCGCGGTTCACCCTCGATCGACCAACGAGCCTTGGCTGGCCTGCTGAGGACTGGTCGCTACGAGAAGCACATACGCCGCATGCGTGCGGTCTACTCCGAGCGGCGGGAGACATTGGTAGACGTGCTGGCCCGGGTGACGCCCGCGTCCCGGCTCTCGGGGCTTGCCGGCGGGTTCCACGCCGTCTTGGAGCTGCCCCGTGGCCGCACGGAGGCATCGGTGCTTGATGCGGCGCGCAGCCGGTCGGTGGGGCTGTACGCATTCGGAGCGCACAGGACCGGGACGGGAGCCCACTCTCCAGCGCTGGTCCTCGGATATGGCAACACCAGCGTCACGGCCATCACGCAAGGCATCGAGGCAGTCGGGGATCTGCTACGTCCGTGACCCCATCGGGAGCGACCGGTACGCGCTCTCCCTGTGCGGTTCTGCCGCGACTGCGCCCCTGAGAACCGCCCTGACGACGAGTTGTGGGTGGTCCGGAAGTCGTACTGCGTCGACCTGCGCCAGCCCGGGCCTTGATCGCTGACGCCGAGCACGGTTCCGCACGGAGGGGATCGTCGCGCGGGACGCGCGCAGGGGATCCCAATGGGACCGGCCCGTCATTGCGCCGCCCGGCGAGCACGCGACCCGCCATCCGTTCGATGCCGCATCGTTGCCATCGACGTCAGCTCGGTGCGAAGCAACTCTTCCCGGGCCGCGCCCAACGCCGGAGACGGTTGACGGCTGCACCCGCGTCGGGTAGGCCGGAGGCATCCCCCACGAAAGGGCAGAACCTCATGCGTTCATCTCGGCTCGTCGCGCCCACCCTCGGCGCGCTCCTCCTGGCGGCCACACCCGCCTTCGCTGCAGAACCTGGCTCGGGCACGGTCTCGGCCAACGGCTCCGACATGACCTGGCAGGGCACGACCTACGACGCCGCGGCGACCACCTTCGCGCCGTGCCCGTCCGCGGCCGAAGACCCGGGTGACATGGTCTGTGACCACATTGCGATCACCGCCGACGTGGCCGCCGACTTCTGGGACGGCCGTGAGGGCGGCATGGTCGTCTCCATCGGCAGCGAAGTCGCCAGCTCCGACTTCGACCTCTTCGTCTACGACGGCTCGGGTGCCCTGGTCGGCTCGTCGGAGAACCCGGACAGCCAGGAGACGGTCACCGTGCCCGACGCGTCCGGCACCTACGAGGTCCGGGTGAAGCCCTGGCTGGTCACCGAACCCTCGTCGTACACCGGCACCGCCGGTATCGTGATCGACCGCGGCGGGGACGGCGGCGGCGGTGGTCCCGCCAAGCCGCCACACCCCAAGCCGATCGACGCCCCGGACTTCTCCGCCCAGATGTGGAACCTCGAGGACATCCGGTCCCGGCTCGCGAACGAGACCTCCACCGGCGGTGACGCCGTGGTCGCCGTGATCGACACCGGCATCGACATCAACCACCCGGAGTTCGAGCGCCGCATGGTCGACCCGCTGTCCTGGGTGTGCCCGGAGGGCGTTCAGGTGCCCTGCTCCGGCTTCCAGTACGTCGACGACCACCATGGCCACGGCACGCATGTCGCGGGCACCGTGGCGGCCGCTGACGACGGGGTCGGGGTCACCGGCGTCGCGCCGGACGCGACGATCATGCCGATCCGGGTGGGCGACGACGACGGCGACATCGTGGGCGACCTCGCCGCCGCGACTCGGTACGCGACCGCACAGGGCGCCGATGTCATCACGATCAGCATCGGCTTCATCGTCGGCAGTGGTCCGCTGATCTCCAACCCGGTCGTGCCGCTCGACGGCGGCTGGGCCGAGGCCGTGCAGGAGGCCGCAGACGCCGGCATCCTGGTGACGCTGGCGGCAGGCAACGACGGCGCGCCGTACTGCGGGCAGGGCGAGTTCTGGCAGGACGCGGCGCTCTGCGTGGCGGCCTATGGCACCGAGACCGACCCCGCGGTGTACTCCGACTGGGGACACGAGATCGACGTCAGCGCGCCCGGTGGCGGGTTGCTCACCTGCGACGGCGGGATCTGGTCGACTGTCCCGCTGGACCTCGATGAGGTCGACGCCTGCACCGAAACCCGCGGCTACGCGGTCTTCGCGGGCACCTCGATGGCGACGCCGCACGCGGCAGGCGTGGGCGCGATGCTGGCCGACCTAGGTGTTTCGGGAGCGGCCGCAAGGCAGCGGATCGTGGAGACCGCGCGCGACCCGGGGACGCCGACCCTGGTCGGCAGCATCACCGGTCCTCGGCTGGACGCCGCGGCCGCGGTCACGCGTTGAGCGCAGGGCGAGTGCGGCGAACCAGGATCCAAAGCCCGACGCGCCGCGATTGCCCATGGCCGGACACGCGACAGGGGCCCGCCGAAGCGACGGGCCCCTGTGCGCTGCAGGTCAGAGCAGGTAGTCCTGCGTCTGCGGGTTCAGCATCGGCAGCTTCCGGGCTCCAGCCGCGATCGGGTCGCTGAGCCGGAGGGTGTCGAGACCACGGGAGATGTCATTGGCCACGATCAGGCCGTTGTACCAGTAGGTCGACCAGGCGTTGGACTGCATATCGTAGTAGGCGATCTCCTTCGGCGCAGCAGGGTTCGACAAGTCGACGACCGACGTGCCGGAGCCGTACGCGGATGACACGAGGACGTACCGGTCGCGCAGTGGCACGTAGTTGAAGTTGTGGTACGTGTTCGGCTCATCGCGCGGGATCCGGTAGTGGCTCAGCGGTGTCGACGGATCGGCCACCGCATACGTCCAGAGGGCGCCGAACGGCTCCTTGGCGGGGCCGAAGTACTCGTCGCCGAAGGTGACCAGCTTCCCGTCCGGGCTGAAGGCCGCCGAGTGCCAGATGTCGACGTCCGGGGTGTCGATGTTCGCGGTGACACGCGGCGCCAGTGGATCGGAGATGTCCCACAGTTGGCCCTGTGACAGGCAGGCGGCCGCAGCCGTCTGCCTGGGCGACAGCACGGTGATGTCGTGGCAGGCGAAGAACGGCTCGACGCCGAACTGCGCCCCGAACATGTCGATGCCCTCGATCGTGGGCTCGGCGACCACACGCGCGGAGCGACCGGCGGCTGCGTCCTGCCCGTCGACCTGGATCACCGAGATCCTCTCGAACGGCGCCTGGCAGTCCGGGCCGAGACCGCTAGCGGAGAGCGGGTACGACGCGACGTACAGGAACGCCTTGTCGCCGGCCGCCGGCACCAGGGTGTTGGTGTGCGAGCCGCAGTCGGTGCGCACGCCCTGCAGGAAGACCGGGTTCGCCGGATCGCTGATGTCGAAGACACGGATGCCCTCGAACGCCCCTGGGGTCCTTGCGGTCACGTTCCTCGAGCCCTCGCAGCCCACCGTGGACTGCGGGGTGTCGACCGACAGGAAGAGCAGGTCGCCGTGGACGGTGACGTCGCCCTGCGGGCCGTTGCAGTGCACGTCGGCTACCTCGACCGGGCTGCCGGGGTCCGCGAGGTCGATGATCCGGAAGCCGCCGTAGTGACCGGCGAACGCGAGGGTGCCCTTGAAGGCGAGGTCGGAGTTGACCCCGCCGCGATGTTCGGCGGTGCTGAGCAGGTGCATGTTCTTGCTGACGCCGTCGGCCGGGCTGGCCGGCGGCGGCGGCGGAATGCTGCCGTCGTCCCAGGGTTCATGCGCCGCGGCTGGCGACAGGGTTGCGATGACGAGAGCGGCCGCCAAGCCGCCGAGGACACGCGTGTACTTCATGGAGCCTCCGAAGTCCCGAGAGCAGGATCCTCCGGAAGCAAGGACGATCCCACGGATGTCCCGAGGCCGGACGACCTCGGTCGACAGGCATCCAAACACACGTCAACCGGATCGCGACAGACCTCCGGTGGCGCCGTTCTCTCCGCGTGAGACCGCATCGGAGCATCTCGTCCTGCACGTCAGGTGTATGTCGCGTACGGCCTTGCGCACGTCGCGAGCACCAGCGCCGGTGTGCCCTTGGGCAGACGGAACCTTGGATTCTCGTCCTCTTCCTCCCGACTGCGGTCGCGGCCCCATTTCTCGACAGGCTCTTAGGGCGGGGCTAGCGTTTGCCGCACCCATACGCACTGCCCGACCGGGCACTGAAGAGATCAGGAGCGACATGTCAGCACGACGATGGACGGCCGTCCTTTCCGGATTGGCGCTTCCGCTCGGGATCGTCGCCGTCACAGGTGCGCCGCCCGCCTCCGCCATCCCCACGGAGTCGCACTGCGGCACGGAGGCCGCGGGTTCAGGCAACAACGGCTTCGTCAACCACGCCCAGCTGAGCCGGACGCTTCAGGGCATCGAGCGGTCGACCGGCGGCACGGTCGACGTCGCTGTGGCCGGCTACAGCAACCGCGGCCGCGAGATCTACACCGCCCGCGTGGGCGAGGGCGACAGAGTCGTCTTCGTCCAGTCGCAGATCCACGGCAACGAGAACCATGGCACCGAGGCGCTCCTGGACCTGCTGCGCGAGTGGGGTGGCGCCACCCCGGAGGCCGCCGCGCTGCGCGAGGAGGTCACGATCGTGGCGATCCCCCGCCTCAACGTCGACGGCGGTGAGCGCGACACCCGCCAGAACGAGATGACCTGGGCCGACGTGGTCGCCGACTTCCCGCAGCTCGCGGGTGTGGCGCCGGCGTGGAACTACAACAGTCGTGTGGGTGGCTTCGACGTCAACCGCGACTTCAACCCCGACCTCGACTACGTTCCGCAGCCTGCGGACTTCCCGGGCAACAGCGCGGACACCGGCTGGTACATCACCCCCGAGGCGCGGGCCGTCCGCGATGTCTACCGCGGTCTTGAGAC
>JALZCZ010000060.1 GCA_030862825.1 Actinomycetota bacterium
AGCGCTCGAAGCGAGCGCTCGAAGTCCGCGTACGGAAGGAAGGTCTGCACGCCGGCAGGTGCTCACAACGTGCTCCCGCCAAACGCCCTCCGCCAAGGTCTTCCATCCCCGTGTCAGCCACCGGCAAGGTCAGCCGGTCAGGGCCGCCCGCGTCGCATCGTCGCCGGGGTAGAACGCCTCGATGGCGAGCTCGGAGAGGGTCACCTCGCGGGGGGTGCCGAAGACCGTGGTCGTGGAGAGCAGGGACAGCTCGGCGTCGCCGACCCGCATCCGTAGCGGCACCACCAGCTCGGTCGGCGCCACCCCCACCTCCGGGGCGGGTGAGACAGCGAACTCCTCGATCAGGTCGGCCACCCGCGGGTCCCTGCCGAGGTCGTACTCGTGCCGCAGCCGCGCGATCAGCAGCTCCCGCCACTGCTCCAGGTTCACGATCCGCGGCGCCAGCCCCTCGGGGTCCAGGGAGAGCCGGATGACGTTGATCGGCGGCTCGAGCAGGTGCTCGGGAAGCCCGTCCACGAGCGTCCAGATGGCGTCGTTGGCCGCCACCAGGTCCCACCCCAGGTCGATCACCAGCGCCGGGTAGGGCATGTGCGCCGCCAGGATCGCCTCGATCGCGGCGTTGGCCTGGGCCATCGGCGGGTCGACCAGCCGATGCTCCGGATGCACCGGCGCGTGCCCGCCCGCGAGGAGCAGCCGATTCTGCTCGCGCAGCGGCACCGCGAGCTGCTCGCACAGCCGCAGGATCATCGCGCTGGTGGGTCGCGAGCGGCCCGTCTCGACGAAGCTCACGTGCCGCGCCGACACCCCCGCGCGGTGGGCCAGGTCGAGCTGCGAGACGTTGCGCCGGCGACGCCAGTCGCGCAGCAGCTCACCGGGACTCTCCAACGCGGCCTGACTCATGGCGGTCACCGTAGCCCGCGATAGGTAGCCGTTCCCATTACCTCGGAGGTCATCGACCCACCCCACACCTGGCGCCATGGTCGAGCGATGGACACCACGACGACGACCAGGCCTACGCCATCGCCTACCTGCGGGACCTCGACTTCGGCGACGCGATCATCGAGTACCTGCGGACGATCGACGCCACCCTCGCGCCGTACGACGGCCACTTCATCGTGCACGGCGGCAACCTCGAGGTCGCCGAGGGAGACTGGGGCGGCGACCTCGTGATCATCGAGTTCCCGAGCAAGGAGGCCGCCCGGGAGTGGTACGAGTCGCCCGGCCTACCAGGCGATCCTGCCGCTGCGCAGCGAGCACTCGCTGTCGCTGGCCGGGCTGCTCGAGGGAGTGCCCGACGGCTACCAGGCGACCGACGGCCTGGCCGCGATGCTCGCGAGCTGCCGCTGGGGTCAGATGGGGCAGCCGTCGGGACCGCAGGCGTCGTCGGTGCCGCCGACCACCTCGATGCTCGGGCGAGTCTCCGCCCAGGCCCGGTCGAGCACCTGCCGGAACGTCTCGACCGGCTGGGCGCCGGAGATGCCGTAGCGGCCCTCGATCACGAAGAACGGCACCCCGGTGGCGCCGTACGCCGCCGCCTGCCGGATGTCGGCCTCGACGTCGTCGGCGTGCTCGTCGCTGGTCAGCACCGACTTCACGGTGACGTCGTCGAGCCCGACGTCACCGGCGATCCGGGCCAGGGTGTCGTGGTCGGCGACGTTGGCGGCGTCCACGAAGTACGCGTGGAGCAGCGCCTCCTTCAGCGCACCGCGCTTCTCATCGGCCGCGTGCAGCAGGCGGTGGGCGTCGAACGTGCCGACCCGCTGGGCCTGACCGAGCCGATAGAGCAACCCCTCCTCGGCCGCGACGGCCTCGACCCGGTCGATCATCTGCTGACCGCCCGCGGTGCCGCCGCCGTACTTGCGGCCGAGGTGCTCGGCGACCGTCTCGGTCGGCGTCGTCGGTGCCGACGGGTCGAGCTGGAAGGAGCGCCAGACGATCTCCACCTGGTCGCGGTGCGGGAAATCGGAGAGGGCCGACTCCAACCGGCGCTTGCCGATGTAGCACCACGGGCAGACGACGTCGGACCAGATCTCGATGCGCATGGGTGGAGAACGCCGCGAGCACGGTGCGTGTTCCACAGTCCCCGAGACCGACTCGGGGACACACACCAGGGTTCCCTCAGGCTTCCTCCCTGATGTGCGGGGGCCAGGCTTCCGACGACGCTCGTCTCATGATCGAAATCAGCTCACTCACCAGGTCGTACGGCGGTCTGCGTGCCGTCGACGACGTCACCTTCGATGCCCGGCCGGGCCGCGTCACCGGCTTCCTCGGGCCCAACGGCGCCGGCAAGTCCACCACCATGCGGGTGATGGTCGGCCTCACGCCGCCCAGCTCGGGCAGCGCGACCGTGCTGGGTCGCCCCTACGCCAACCTGCCGAACCCCGGCCGCGAGGTCGGCGTACTGCTGGACGCCTCCGCCCAGCACGCCGGACGCAGCGGGCGCGAGACGCTCCGGCTCGTCCAGCGCACGATGGGCCTGTCGGCCGGCCGGGTCGACGAGATGCTCGACCTCGTCGGCCTCACCCCGATCGAGTCGGGCCGCCGCGTCCGCAACTACTCGCTGGGCATGCGGCAGCGGCTCGGCCTGGCCACCGCGCTCCTCGGCGACCCGGAGGTGCTGATCCTCGACGAGCCGGCCAACGGGCTGGACCCGGCCGGTATCCGTTGGATGCGGGACCTGCTCCGCGGCTTCGCCGACAAGGGCGGCACGGTGCTGCTCTCCTCGCACCTGCTGCACGAGATCGAGGTCATCGCCGACGACCTGGTCGTCATCGGTCGGGGCCGGATCGTGGCCCAGGGCACCAAGGCCGAGCTGCTCGCCAGCGCCGGTACCGTCGTCCGGGCGACGGCGATGGCGGACCTGCGTACCGCCCTGACGGCGTCCGGGATCGAGGCGGTGCCATCGGGCGACGACGCCTTCCGCGCGGACGCCGACCCCGAGCTGGTCGGCAAGGTGGCCCATGCCGCCGGGATCCCCTTGCTCGAGCTGCGTACCGCCGATGGCGCGGGTCTCGAGGACATGTTCCTCGAGCTCACCGCCGACACCTCACGAGAAGGAGCAGCGGCATGACTGCCGTGACAGCAGAACGCCCGCCCGCCCGCAGCAACACGGCGGCACCGTCCCCCATCCCCTTCGCCCGGATCCTCGGGGTCGAGCTCACCAAGATCTTCGACACCCGATCGGGCTTCTGGCTCACGGCCGGGATCGGGATCTCCGCGGTGCTCGCCACCGCGGCCGTCATCCTGTTCGCGCCGAACGACGACCTCACCTACGACTCGTTCGGAGCCGCCATCGGCATGCCGATGGTCGTGCTGCTGCCGATCATGGCGATCCTGCTGGTGACGAGCGAGTGGAGCCAGCGCAGCGGCCTGACCACGTTCACCCTGGTGCCCCACCGGTCGCGGGTGATCATGGCCAAGATGACCGTCGCGGTCCTGGTCGGAGCCGTCTCCATCGTGGTGGCGCTCGGCATCGGCGCGGTCGGCAACGTCCTCGGCTCGGCGATCGCCGGTGTCGACACGGTCTGGGACATCTCGACGAACCAGGTCTTCTCCTTGGTGCTCGCCAACGTGCTCGGCCTGCTGGTCGGGTTCATGCTGGGTGTCCTGATCCGCAACTCGGCGGGCGCGATCGTGGCCTACTTCGTGTACGGCTTCGTGCTGGCCGGCCTGACGGCCCTCCTCGCCGACAGCCAGCAGTGGTTCCGGGACCTGCAACCGTGGGTGGACTTCAACTACGCGCAGAGCGCCCTGTTCGAGGGCTCGCTGACCGGCGAGCAGTGGGCGAACCTCGGCGTGGCCGGCGTCCTCTGGCTGGTCATCCCGCTCGCGGTCGGGCTCGTGCTCATCCGCCGGTCCGAGGTCAAGTAGCTGTCAGGCAGCGCCGCGGTCCCGAGTCCCTGGTGGCTCGGGACCTTGGCGCTTTCGGCTTGGTGGCCATGCCCGGGCGGGCGTATCCGTCCCATTGCGCCGAGACGTACCGGTTTCCCGCGTGAAACGGTTCCCCACGGCGCAGCTGAACGGAGACGACCGGCCCCGAGAACGACGCGACGCCCGCAGCGAGAGGCCGCGGGCGTCGGTACGACGCTCAGGTGGGTCAGCGGGCGGAGGAACCCTCGACGTAGTCGGAGTCGTGCGACTTGACCCACGCCATCAGCTTGCGGAGCTCGCGGCCGGTGGCCTCGATCGGGTGCGCCTCGGCCTCCTCGCGGAACTTCTTGAACTCAGGGGCGCCGGCGTCCTGGTCGTCGATGAACCGTTGAGCGAACGAGCCGTTCTTGATGTCCTCGAGGACGGCGACCATGTTGGCCTTCACGTCGGGCGTGATCACGCGCGGCCCGGAGACGTAGTCGCCGTACTCCGCGGTATCGGAGACCGACCAGCGCTGCTTGGCGATGCCGCCCTCGTACATCAGGTCGACGATCAGCTTCAGCTCGTGCAGGCACTCGAAGTAGGCGACCTCGGGCTGATAGCCGGCCTCGGTGAGGACCTCGAAGCCGTACTGCACGAGCTGCGAGGCGCCGCCACAGAGGACGGCCTGCTCGCCGAACAGGTCGGTCTCGGTCTCCTCGGTGAACGTGGTCTTGATGCCGCCGGCCCGCAGCCCGCCGATGCCCTTGGCATACGACAGCGCGAGCGGCCAGGTGTTGCCCGACTCGTCCTTCTCCACCGCGACCAGGACGGGTACGCCGCGCCCGTCGACGTACTCGCGGCGCACCAGGTGGCCGGGGCCCTTCGGCGCGACCATGAACACGTCGACGCCGGCGGGCGGGGTGATGTAGCCGAAGCGGATGTTGAACCCGTGGCCGAAGACCAGGGTGTCGCCCTCGGCGAGGTTGGGCTCGACCGACTCGGTGTAGAGCTTCCGCTGCACGTGGTCGGGGGCGAGGATCACGACGACGTCGGACTCCTCCACCGCCTCGGCCGGGGTCAGCACCCGCAGCCCCTCGGCCTCCGCCTTCGCGCGGCTCTTCGATCCCTCGGGCAGGCCGACGCGGACGTCGACGCCCGAGTCGCGCAGTGACAGCGCGTGCGCGTGGCCCTGGCTGCCGTAGCCCAGGACCGCCACGTTCTTGCCCTGGATCAGGCTCAGGTCGGCGTCGTCGTCGTAGAACATCTCAGCCACTGGTGGGCTCTCCTTCTGGTTGGGCCTTCTGGTTGGGGTGGTGGTACGTCGTTTCAGCCCGCGACCGGCGCGGTGGGGACGGCGACCGGGCGCAGGTTGCGCTCGGAGATGGAACGGGAGCCACGGCCGATGGCGACCTGGCCGGACTGCACGAGCTCGCGCACCCCGAAGGGCTCGATCACCCGCATGAAGTCGTGGATCCGCGCGGCGCTGCCGACCATCTGGATGGTCACGGCGTCGGGGGCCACGTCGATCACGGTGGCGCGGAACAGCTGGACGGTGTCGAGCACCTGTCCCCTGGTCTCCGCGGTGGCCGAGACCTTGATCATCAGCAGCTCACGGTTGACCGACTGCTCGGGGTCGAGCTCGACGATCTTGATCACCTCGACCAGCTTGTTGAGCTGCTTGGTGACCTGCTCGAGTGGTGAGTCCTCCACGTTGACCACGATGGTCATCCGGGAGACCTCCTCGTGCTCGGTCGGACCGACCGCGAGCGAGTCGATGTTGTAGCCGCGACGGCTGAACAGGCCGGCGATCCGGGCCAGCACGCCGGGCTTGTTCTCGACCAGCACCGAGAGAGTGTGCTTCGACATCAGAGCTCGTCCTCCTCGAAGTCGGGAGCGAGATCCCGGGCGTACTTGATGTCGTCGTTGCTGGTGCCGGC
>JALZCZ010000074.1 GCA_030862825.1 Actinomycetota bacterium
GTCAAGGACGCCGAAGGCGCCGAAGGGAATCCTTGACGGCGCCGACGGAGGCCGCACAATCGCGCCGTCGGGAGGACGACGACCACCACGAAGCAGCTGTGAACCACAGGGGCACGACAAGCTCGACCACCGGAACGAGCACCCACCGTCGCGTCAGCCCGGGTCTCGACAAGCTCGACCACCGCAACGGGCACCTCGTCCACAGTCGCGTCGGCCCGGGCGCTAGTTACTTGACCAACGAGGTCGAGCCCCGACGCAGGAGGTAGATGTCCATCACCCAGCCGGCGGAGTTCTTCGCCCGATCCCGGGCGGCGTCGATCTCGGGAACCACGTCGCCCACCCGGCCCGCCACCAGCTCCTCGCTCGGGGTACCGAGGTTGCCGCCCCACCAGATCCGCCAGTCCTCGAGCCCGTCGAGGTCGACGGACGAGTTGAGCATGACCACGAGGTTCTGCTGTCCCTGCTCGATCGCTTCGCGCAGCCGGCGCCGGGTGGTGACGTGCAGCGGCTCGCCCACCTCGTGCAGCACGATCCGGTGCCGGGCCGCGAGCAGCTGGATGCTCGAGATGCCGGCGATCACGTCCAGCTCGAAGGCCACCCGACCGCGACTCTGCACCCGCTCCAGGATCCGGATCGTCGAGTCGTAGAAGGCCGGGTCGCCCCAGACCAGGAAGCCGGCGTCGCCGTCGTGCGCGAGCAGCGCGTCCTCGTAGGCCTGCGACCGCGCCTCGTGCCAGGCGTCGACCGCGGCGGCGTACTCCGCCGGTGTGCCGGTCACCTCGGGCCGGCGCTCGCGCACCGGGTCATCGATCCGCACCACCACCGGCTCGTGGTCGAGATGTCGCTCCAGCAGCCGTCCGCGCGCGGCGACCAACGGGTCGGGCATCCCGCCGCGCGGCGACTTGTCGGACACCACGAAGTACGCGACCGAGCGCAGGGCAGCCACGGCCTCGACCGTGACCATGTCAGGGTCACCCGGCCCGACGCCGATCACCCGGACCCGGTCAGCCACCGTTACGGTCCTCGAGGTCGCCCTCCAGATCGAGGTAGACCTCCTGCATCGCGGCGAGCACCTCGGCGTCCGGCTCGGCCCACAGGCCACGGTCGACCGCCTCGTGCAGCCTCTCGACGATGCCGCGCAGCGCCCACGGGTTCGACTTCCGCATGAACTGCTGGTTGGTCTCGTCGAGCACGTACTCCTGGGCAAGCGCTTCGTACATCCAGTCGTGCACGACGCCAGTGGTTGCGTCGAAGCCGAACAGGTAGTCGACCGTCGCGGCGAGCTCGAAGGCGCCCTTGTAGCCGTGGCGCTGCATCGCGCCGATCCAGCGCGGGTTGACCACGCGCGCCCGGAAGACGCGGTTGGTCTCCTCCTGCAGGGTGCGCGTCCGGACGGCGTCGGGTGTCGTCGAGTCGCCGACGTACGCCTTCGGGTCGGCGCCGGTGAGCGCGCGCACCGTGGCCACCATGCCGCCGTGGTACTGGAAGTAGTCGTCGCTGTCGGCGATGTCGTGCTCGCGGGTGTCGACGTTCTTGGCCGCCACCTTGATCCGGCGGTAGTTGGTGCGCATGTCGTCGGCAGCGGGCGCGCCGTCGAGGGCGCGGCCATAGGCGAAGCCGCCCCACGCGGTGTAGACCCCGGCCAGGTCCTGGTCGTCGCGC
The DNA here is from genome assembly GCA_030862825.1 of Actinomycetota bacterium. Lineage (GTDB taxonomy): Bacteria > Actinomycetota > Actinomycetes > Propionibacteriales > Nocardioidaceae > Nocardioides. The sequence continues at coordinate 1,663 of JALZCZ010000074.1, forward strand.
CATGAGCCCGACTCGACGACCTGGAGGATGCCGGCGCCGTAGGACCCCGGCTTCGAGCCGAAGATCCGGGTCGTGGCCCGCCGTTCGTCGCCGTGCTCGGCGAGGTCGGCGCCGGCGTGGGCGCGCACGAAGTTGCGGTCGTCCGGCTCGTCGAGGTCGGCGACCATCCGCACCGCGTCGTCCAGCATCGCGATCACGTGCGGGAAGGCGTCGCGGAAGAAGCCGGAGATCCGCACGGTCACGTCGATCCGCGGACGTCCCAGCTCTTCGAGGGGTACGACGTGCAGGTCGGCCACCCGGCGCGACGCCTCGTCCCAGGCCGGCCGGACGCCGAGGAGCGCCAGCACCTCCGCGACGTCGTCGCCCGAGGTGCGCATCGCGCTCGTGCCCCACACCGACAGCCCGACCGACTCGGGGTAGCCGCCGGTCTCGTCGAGGTAGCGCTGCACCAAGGACTCCGCCATCGCCTGCCCGGTCTCCCAGGCGAGCCGCGACGGAACGGCGCGGGGGTCGACGGTGTAGAAGTTGCGGCCGGTGGGCAGCACGTTGACCAGGCCACGCAGGGGCGAGCCGGACGGGCCGGCAGGCACGAAGCCGCCCTCGAGGGCGTGCAGGACGGCGTCGAGCTCGTCGGTCGTCCGCGCCAGCCGGGGCACCACCTGGGTGGCTGCGAAAACCAGCACCCGGCGTACCTCCGGGTCGTCGTGCAGCTCTGAGACGACCTCCGGCGACCAGCCGGCGTCCTCCATCCGCTGCACCAGGTCGCGGGCCTGCTGCTCGATCTCGTCGACAGCGCCCACCTGCTCCTGGCCTTCCTTGAGGCCGAGCGCGGCGCGCAGACCCGGCACCGACGCGGTCTCGCCGCCCCAGACCTGGGCGGCGCGCAGGATGGCCAGCACCAGGTTGACCTGGGCGTCGCCGTCGGGCGCCTGGCCGAGCACGTGCAGCCCGTCGCGGATCTGGGCGTCCTTGATCTCGCACAGCCAGCCGTCGACGTGCAACAGGAAGTCATCGAACTCCTCGTCGCCGGGTCGCTCCTCGAGACCGAGGTCGCGATGCATCTCGGCGGCATGCATCAGCTGCCAGATCTCGCCCCGGATGGCGGGCAGCTTGGCCGGGTCCATCGCCGCGATGTTGGCGTGCTCGTCGAGCAGCTGCTCGAGCCGCGCGATGTCGCCGTACGACTCCGCCCTGGCCATCGGCGGGATCAGATGGTCGACGATCGTCGCGTGCGCCCGGCGCTTGGCCTGCGCACCCTCACCCGGGTCGTTGACCAGGAAGGGGTAGATCAACGGGAGGCTGCCGATGGCGGCATCGGTCGCGCACTCGGCCGAGAGCGCGGCGTTCTTGCCGGGGAGCCACTCCATAGAGCCGTGCTTGCCGAGGTGGACGACGGCGTCGGCGCCGAAGCCGTGCTCGATCCAGCGGTAGGCGCCGAGGTAGTGGTGAGACGGCGGGAGGTCGGGGTCGTGGTAGATCGCGACCGGGTTCTCCCCGAAGCCCCGTGGCGGCTGGATCAGCAGCACCACGTTGCCGGCCCGGAGGGTGGCCAGCACGATCTCGCCGGCATCGTTGACGAAGAGCGACCCGGGGGCGGGCCCCCAGGCCCGGGTGATGTCGTCCCGGAGCGCGTCGGGCAGGTCGGCGGTCCAGCGCAGGTAGT
>JALZCZ010000104.1 GCA_030862825.1 Actinomycetota bacterium
GGCCGGCCTGCTCGGCCTTGGAGTGGCGCATGACCACGAGCGTCCGCGTGGGCGACTTGGTTCGGTCGGGCACGTCGTCACTCTAAGGCTCACTCTAAGGTTGCCCCTATGCCCAAGGGACCCCTGATGATCATCGGCGGCGCCGAGGACAAGCTGCGCCGCCGCACCATTCTCAAGGAGTTCGTGCAGCGGGCCGGTGGCGCGGAGGCTCGGATCGCGGTGATCCCGACGGCGTCCTCCCTGGGCACCGAGGTCACCGAGGTGTACGACGCCCTCTTCCGTCGCGAGGGAGCGGCGGAGGTCCTCGCCCTACGTCCGGAGAGCCGGGAGGACGCCCACGACCCCGCGCTGGTGGGAGCACTCGCCGACGTCACCGGGGTCTTCATGACCGGCGGCAACCAGCTCAAGCTCTCCGCCATCGTGTGCGGCACTCCCCTGGGCGACGCCATCGTCGCGGCCCACGAGCGCGGTGTCGTCGTGGCGGGCACGTCGGCCGGGGCGAGCATCCAGTCCAGCCACATGCTGGCCTTCGGCGGCCCGGGATCGACCCCCAAGCAGCGGATGACGCAGATGGCGGCCGGGCTCGGCCTGATGGACTGCGCCGTGATCGACCAGCACTTCGACCAGCGCAACCGCTACGGTCGGCTGCTCATGATCGTCGCCCAGTCACCACAGCTGCTGGGGATCGGTGTCGACGAGGACACCGCCGCCATCGTCGAGCACACCGAGTCACCCGAGGGCGACGGGACGCACGAGCTCCTGCACGTCGTCGGCAGGGGCGCGGTCACGATCCTGGACCCGGCCCGGATCACCACCAACGCGTTCGAGGCCCAGCGCTCCGCGCCGATCCTAGCGAGCGGGGTGGTGCTGCACATGCTGCCCGCCGGCTCGTCGTTCGACCTGACCACCCGGACCCTGGTCGCCCAGGCCGCCGAGGTCACCCCCGAGGACGCAGCCGAGATCGCCGAGGCCGAGCACGACCTGCGCCAGATGGCCCGTGACATCGCGGCTGCCGACGCGTCGCCCAGCGCCCTCCGCCGACGACTCAGCAGCCGACGCAGACGCACCCACGACCACCCGGCCGAGACCCAGGACGGAGTCACGTCATGACCGAACGACCAACGCCCGACCTCACCATCCTGGAGACGCGCGTCTATCGCGGAGCCAACATCTGGTCCTACGAGAAGGCCATCCACCTGGTCGTCGACCTCGGACGGCTGGAGGAGTTCCCGACCAACACCATCCCCGGGTTCACCGACCACCTTCTGGAGATGCTGCCCGGGCTCCGCGAGCACTCCTGCTCCCGGGGGAAGCGCGGCGGCTTCGTGGAGCGCCTCAACGAGGGCACCTGGCTGGGCCACGTGGCCGAGCACACCGCCCTGGCCCTGCAGCAGGTCGTGGGGCACGACATCCGCCGCGGCAAGACCCGCGGCGTGAAGGGTCAGAAGGGTCACTACAACGTGATCTTCGGGTATGCCGACGAGCAGGTCGGCCTGGCCGCCGCCCGGCTCGCCGTACGCCTGGTCAACCACCTGGTCGAGGCCGACCCCGAGTTCGACTGGTCCGACGAGCTGGAGTCGTTCATCCTCCGGGCCGAGCGGACGGCGTTCGGACCCTCCACCCAGGCGATCCTCGACGAGGCAGTCTCGCGGGACATCCCGTGGATCCGGCTCAACCAGTACTCCCTGGTCCAGCTCGGTCAGGGAGTCCACGCGAAGCGGATCCGCGCCACCATGACCAGCGCCACCTCCGCCATCGCGGTCGACATCGCCTCCGACAAGGACCTCACCACCCGGCTGCTCGGCGCCGCCGGCCTGCCGGTGCCGAAGCAGGACACCGTGCGCAGCGAGGATGCGGCCGTCCGGGCCGCCGAGCGCATCGGCTACCCCTGCGTCCTGAAGCCGCTCGACGGCAACCACGGCCGCGGGGTCTGCCTCGACCTGATGAGCGAGGCCGACGTCCGGAAGGCCTTCGTCATCGCCAAGGATGAGTCGCGACGTGGCGTCATCGTGGTCGAGTCGCAGATCACCGGCAAGGACTACCGCTGCCTGATCATCGACGGCCGGGTCGCCGCGATAGCCGAGCGCGTGCCCGCCTCGGTCACCGGCGACGGTACGGCGACGGTTCGGCAGCTCGTCGACGACGCCAACGCCGACCCTCGCCGCGGCGTGGGGCACGAGAAGGTGCTCACCCGGATCAAGGTCGACGACGCCACCATCCAGCGGGTGCGCGACCAGGGCCTCGAGCTCGACGACGTACCGGCCGAGGGCCAGACCGTGCGGCTCGCCCTCACCGGCAACATGTCGACGGGCGGCATCTCCATCGACCGCACCCTGGAGGCCCACCCCGAGAACGTCGAGATCGCCGAGGAGGCCGCCCGCATGGTCGGCCTCGACATCGCAGGTATCGATTTCATCTGCCCCGACATCACCGAGCCCGTGCGCGAGACTGGCGGCGCGATCTGCGAGGTCAACGCCGCACCGGGCTTCCGGATGCACACGCACCCGACCATCGGTGAACCGCAGTTCATCGCCAAGCCGGTGATCGACATGCTGTTCCCGCCGGGCGCCACGTCGCGGATCCCGATCGTGGCCGTGACCGGCACCAACGGCAAGACCACGACCTCGCGGATGATCAGCCACGTCTTCAAGGGCATGGGCCGCAAGGTCGGCATGACCTCCACGGACGGCGTCGTGATCGACGAGCGGCTGCTGATCCGGGCCGACGCGTCCGGGCCCCGCTCGGCGCGGATGGTGCTGCAAAACCCCCGCGTCGACTTCGCCGTCTTCGAGGTGGCGCGCGGCGGCATCCTCCGCGAGGGCCTCGGCTACGAGCGCAACGACGTCGCCGTGGTGCTGAACGTACAGCCCGACCACCTGGGGCTGCGCGGCATCGACACCGTCGAGCAGCTGGCCGACGTGAAGGCGGTGCTGGTCGAGGCGGTGCCCCGTGACGGCCACGCCGTGCTCAACGCCGATGACCCGCTGGTCCGCGAGATGCGCCGCCGCTGCTCGGGCCAGGTCGTGTGGTTCTCGATGGAGGAGCCGGGCTCCGAGACGCGCGACATGATCGACGCCCACTGCCGTCGCGGTGGGAAGGCGCTGGTGCTGAACCCCTCGGAGCGCGGCGAGATGATCGTGGTGAAGCACGGGCCGCGCGAGATGCAGCTCGCCTGGACCCACCTGCTGCCGGCGACGTTCAGCGGGCGGGCCCGGATGAACGTCCAGAACGCACTGGCGGCTGCCGCGGCCGCGTTCGCGGCCGGCGCGCCTCTGCATGACATCCGGCAGGGCCTGCGCACGTTCACCACCAGCTACTACCTCTCCCCCGGGCGCCTCAACGAGGTCGACGTCAACGGTGTCAACGTGATCGTCGACTACTGCCACAACGCGCCCGGCATGAAGATGCTCGGCGACTTCGTCGACCGGGTCGGCGACTCGCTCGAGTCCTCCCACGAGTTGGCCCGCCCGTCCCGGATCGGCGTGATCGCCACCGCCGGCGACCGGCGAGACGAGGACATGCGCGAGCTCGGCGAGATCGCTGCGCAGCACTTCGACGTGGTGATCGTCCGCGAGGACGTCGCCCTCCGTGGTCGCGAGCGCGGGGAGGTCGCGGCGATGGTGGCCGACGGCGTACGCCGCGCGATGGAGGCTGGTGCCCGCTGCAAGCAGGTCGAGGAGGTGCTGGTGGAGATCGAGGCCGTGCGCCACGCGATGTCGCGCGCCAACCCCGGCGACCTCGTGGTCATCTGCGTCGACGAGCACGCACAGGTGATGACCGAGCTGGAGACCTGGTCGTCGCAGGCCCAGGCCGGTGCCGGCATCTCCGACGACGTCCCCGCGGCCGATCCCGACTACGTGGCCCCGGTCGAGGGCTGAGACAAGTCGTCTGCGCCCCACCAGTCACGCTGGCGGTCGATCGCTCCACCCGTCAGGTGTCGCGACCGCCGACAAGCAGAGGGGATACCCGGCCGACCGGTTATCCCTCGTGTCAGCCGGCCGAAGCGGCCCGGACCTTCGCCGCCAGGTCCGCGGGCGAGTCGGCCGTGCCGCCCTGCTCGGCGATCCAGGCGTAGACCTCCTCGCGCTCGGCGTGGCACATCAGCCCGACCACGTCGCCGGGCAGGGCCTGGCCGACCAGTGCGGAGAGGCTGGCCACCTCGGTGGGGTACGCCGGGATGCCGGTGACGCCGACCCGGGCGGCGCCCGCCGCGAGCAGGGCGTCGAGCTCCTCGACGGTGCGCCCGCGCAGGTAGCGCTCCTTGTGGCCGATCGCCACCACGTCACTGTCCCGCGCGCCGATCTCGGCGAGCTTCTCGATCAGCTCGTCCTGGCGGTCGCCCACCACGCCCAGCCCGAGCAGGAGACGCCCGCCCGGGCGGCGTACGCCGTTCATGATCTCGAGCAGGGCCTCCAGGCCTGCCTCGTTGTGGGCCAGGTCGACCACGACGGAGACCTCGCCGATGGAGAAGAAGTTCATCCGGCCCGGGTTGTGCTCCGAGTCCGGCAGGAAGCTGCGCAGGCCCGCCACGACACTCTCTCGCGCGATCCCGATCGCAAGCGCAGCCGAGGCGGCCGCGAGGGTGTTCTCGACGTTGAAGCGGGACAGGCCGGCCAGGGTCATCGGTACGTCGACCAGCTCGACCAGTGGGTCGGGGTCGCGGCCGGGGGCGAGCACGGAGACCCACCCGTCGATCACCGTGGTCGCCCGGCCACCCTCGTTGAGGGTCTCCCGGATCCCGGGCGAGTCGGGGTCGCGGCCGAAGACCCAGGGCTGCGCCTTGACCACGCCGCGCATCGCGAGCACCCGCGGGTCGTCGGCGTTGAGCACCGCCCAGCCGTCCTTGCGGGTGATCCGAGCGACGACCGACTTCACCTCGGCCAGCTGGTCCACGGTGTCGATCCCCTGCAGCCCCAGGTGGTCGGCCGAGACGTTGGTGACCACGGAGACGTCGTTGCGGGTGACGCCGATCCCCTTGAGCAGGATCCCGCCGCGGGCGGTCTCGGTCACCGCGAACTGCACCTCAGGATGTGACAGCACCCGTCCCGCGCCGCTCGGTCCGGAGTAGTCGCCGGCCTCGACCAGCTGCCCGTCGACGTAGATGCCGTCGGTGTTGGACCAGCCGACGAGCAGACCGGACGTGCGCGCGATGTGGGCGATCATCCGCGATGTCGTGGTCTTGCCGTTGGTGCCGGTCACGGCCACCACCGGTACCTTCGGCGTGAGGGTGTGCGGCGCCGCCCCGGGCTCGCTCGCGGCCACCTGCTCCGCGGCCCGGCCGACCGCCTCCTCGATCTCGGCCTCGGAGCTCGGCGCGCCCTCCTGCACGGCGTCGAGCACGTCCGCCACCG
>JALZCZ010000147.1 GCA_030862825.1 Actinomycetota bacterium
CACCTGTACCGGCTGGGGCTGTCACCATCAATGGTGACCACAGGCAACCTCAACCACGTCACCAGCGGTAGTGGGCGAAGGCCTTGTTGGACTCGGCCATCTTGTGGGTGTCCTCGCGCTTCTTCACAGCGGCACCGAGGCCGTTGGAGGCGTCGAGGATCTCGTTCATCAGCCGCTCGTGCATGGTCTTCTCACGACGCTCGGCGGCGTAGCCGACCAGCCAGCGCAGCGCGAGCGTGGTGCCGCGCGTGCCCTTGACCTCGATCGGGACCTGGTAGGTCGCGCCACCGACACGGCGGGACTTGACCTCGATGTCGGGCTTGACGTTGTCGAGCGCGCGCTTGAGCGTCAGGACGGGGTCGGTGCCGCTCTTCTCGCGGCAGCCCTCGAGAGCGGTGTAGACGATGCGCTGAGCGACCTGCTTCTTGCCGTCCTGCAGCACCTTGGAGACCAGCTGGGAGACCAGCTGCGACCCGTAGACGGGGTCGATGTCGATCGGCCGCTTGGGAGCGGGACCCTTGCGCGGCATATCAGCTCTTCTCCTTCTTGGCCCCGTAGCGGCTGCGAGCCTGCTTACGGTTCTTGACGCCCTGCGTGTCGAGGGTGCCGCGGATGATCTTGTAGCGGACACCGGGAAGGTCCTTCACCCGGCCACCGCGGACGAGCACGATGGAGTGCTCTTGGAGGTTGTGGCCCACGCCCGGGATGTACGCCGTGACCTCGACGCCGCTGGACAGGCGCACGCGGGCGACCTTGCGCAGAGCGGAGTTCGGCTTCTTCGGGGTGGTGGTGTAGACGCGGGTGCAGACACCGCGTCGCTGGGGCGAACCCTTCAGGGCAGGCGTCTTGTTCTTGGACACCTTGTCCTGGCGGCCCTTGCGGACCAACTGCTGAATGGTGGGCACCTGGTGGTTCCCTTTCATCTTTGCTCTCAGTGTCCGGCGCTCTGCCGGGCACGACTGTGCTGCTTGGATCTCTGTGCCTGTGAAGCGTGGATCCCGGCACATCGCGACACAACTGAGTCCGGGCACGCGCAACGGTCTGGTTGTCCCAGACACGAGGAACGAGGTTACCCGGCTGCCGTAACCGGGGTCAAAACGGTGCGAGCGTCGTCGGGACCGTCTGCGCCACCCTCTGGGCCCGCTGGTGGGCGGCCCCTGCTGAGGTGCCGGAAGACGGCCACGGCCAGGAGTGCGCCGGCGATGGTGAGCCCGCCACCCAAGATCAACGTCCAGCGGGCCCCGAGATGTTCCCCGACCCACCCGATGACCGGCGACCCGAGCGGCGTACCGCCCATCACGATGGTCATGTAGAGGGCCATCACCCGGCCCCGGAAGGCGGGAGCCGACTCCATCTGCAGGGTGGCGTTGGCGGAGTTGAGCAGGGTCAGGGTGCAGAAGCCGATCAGCGGGGCGAACATCATGAACGCGACGTAGGTCGGCAGCAGCCCGGCCACGATCTCGGCGACGCCGAAGCCCACCGCGGCCACGACGAGCAGGCGGAGCCGGATCCGGACCCGGCGGGCGGCCAGCAGCGCCCCGGCCAGGGCACCCACGGCCATCGCCGACCCGAGCAGGCCGAACTCGCCCGCGCCCTTGCCGAACTCCTCGGTCGCCATCAACGCGGAGGTGATCTGGAAGTTCATGCCGAACGTGCCGGCGAAGAAGACGACGATCAGGATGAGCACCATCTTGGGCTGGCCGCTGACGTAGCGGACGCCCTCCCGCAGCATGCCTGGCGAGCGCGGGCGCAGCTCGGTCGAATGGAGGAGGTCGGTGTCCATCCGCTCGAGCTGCCAGATCACGGCCAGGTAGGACACCGCGTTGATCAGGATCACCCAGCCGGTGGCCTCGGCCCCGCCGCCCAACGCGCCGATCATCAGGCCGGCCAGGCCGGGACCCAGGATCCGGGCCAGGTTGAAGCCCGCCGAGTTGAGCCCGACGGCGTTGCTGACGTCCTCGCGGTCCACCATCTCCGAGACGAAGGACTGCCGGGCGGGTGCGTCGAAGGCCGAGCCGATGCCGAACACGAACGCGATCAGGTAGACGTGCCAGGTCTCGGCCACGCCCAGCACGGCGATCAGGCCGAGCACCAGCGACGACACCGCCATCGTCGCCTGGGTGACCTGGAGCAGCCGGCGCTTCGGGAACCGGTCGGCGATCACCCCGGCGTACGGCGAGAGCAGCAGGACGGGCAGGAACTGGAGGCCGGTCGCGATGCCCAGCGCCGCTCCGCCGTTGCCGGGAAGGCTCAGGACCAGCCAGTCCTGGGCGACCCGCTGCATCCAGGTGCCGGTGTTCGACACGACACTGCCGGCGACGTAGCGCCGGTAGTTCGGGTTGCGCAGGGATCGGAACGTGGGGCTCAAGCGGTGGTCAGTCCTTGTCCGTCAGTGGTGGTCAGTCGTCCTGGGCGAGTCGTTCGAGGATCGGTGCGGCCCGGCGAAGGATCGCGCGCTCGTCGGCCGGGAGCTCCCGCAGCCGGGTCGCCAGCCAGGCGTCGCGGCGGGCCCGGTCCGCCAGCAGGGTGGCCCGACCCTGCTCGGTGAGGGTGACCAGCACCTGGCGCCCGTCGCTCTCGTGCGGACGGCGGACGAGGTAGCCGCCCTCTTCCAGGCACTTCACGGTGCGGGTCATGCTCGGCGGCTGCACCCGCTCGAACGCGGCCAGCTCACCCAGCGTCAGCTCACCCTTGCGGTAGAGCACCCCCAGCACCGCCATCGCGTTGATGCTCAGCGGGTTGTCGGGGTGGCGCTCGTTGGCCAGCCGGCGTCGCAGTCGCATGACCGACACCCGGAGCTCGGACGCGAGTCCGGCGTCGGTGCGGGCGGCCTTCTCGATGGTGGGCATGTCGTTAGCATAAGTCATTACCTTTGCTAACTATTCCACGGGTGGGGCCGGTGCGTGGTCGTTCAGTCGGTTGGTCCCCGGGCACCTGTTGACGCGTGAAACGGCGCCTGGCCGCACCCACTGCGCGATCACATCGCGCCTTCGCAGACGACGACCAGCACCGAGCGGGCTACGTGAGCCAGTCGGTGAGGGGGTTGATCGCGAAGTAGAGGACGAACAGCACCGAGATCACCCACATCAGGGGGTGGATGTCGGCGATCTTGCCGCGAACCAGCTTGATGATCACGTAGGCAAGGAAGCCGGCGCCGATGCCCACGGTGATCGAGTAGGTGAACGGCATCAGCACGATCGTGAGGAACGCCGGGATCGCGATCTCGAGGTCGTCCCAGTCGATGCCCTTCACCTGCTGCATCATCAGGAACCCGACCAGGACCAGCGCCGGCACCGCCGCCTCCTGCGGGATCACGCCGACGATCGGCGCGAAGAACATGGCCGCCAGGAACAGCAGGCCGGTGACCACGCTGGCGAGGCCGGTGCGGGCGCCATCGGCGACACCCGAGGCGGACTCGATGTACGACGTGTTGCTGGAGACCGAGGCCGCGCCGCCGGCTGCGGCGGCCAGCGAGTCGACGATCAGGATCCGCTGCGTGTGGGGCGGCATGCCGTCCTCGTCGAGGAGGTCGGCCTCGGCGCCGATCGCCGTCATCGTGCCCATGGTGTCGAAGAAGTCGGCGAGCATCAGCGTGAAGACGAGCAGGGCGGCGGTGACGATGCCTGCGTTCTCCCACGAGCCGAGCAGGCTGAACTCGCCCAGAAGCTGGAGGTCGGGCGTGCCGAACACCTCACTGGGCCAGGCCGGCACGGTGAGGCCCCAGCCGGTCGGGTTGACGCCGGCGTCGGAGAACGCGGGACCGATCTCGGCCATGGCCTCCACGATGATGGCGATCACCGTGGTCACCACGATCGAGATCAGGATGCCCCCGCGCACCTTGAGCACGTGCAGCGCGAACACCAGGACCAGTCCGAGGCAGAACACGGCGACCGGCCAGCCCTGGAGCTCGCCCCCGACGCCGAGCTCGACGGGCACCGGGCCCGCGCCCGTGCGGCGTACGAAGCCGGCGTCGACCAGGCCGATGATGGTCAGGAACAGCCCGATGCCGACCGAGATCGCGACCTTGAGCTGCGACGGGACGGCCCGGAAGACGGCCTCGCGGAAGCCGGTGAGCACGAGCACCAGGATGACCAGGCCCTCGATCACCACCAGGCCCATCGCGTCGGCCCAGGTCATCTGGCTGGCGACCGAGAAGGTGACGAAGGCGTTGAGGCCCAGTCCGGTGGCCAGGGCCAGCGGGTAGTTGGCGAAGACGCCCATCAGGATCGTGATCGCGCCGGCCACCAGGGCGGTCGCCGCGGCCACGGCCGCGAAGTCGCCGTTGGCGAGCTGGTCGCCGTTCTCGTCCGTGCCCGAGAGCAGGATGATCGGGTTCAGCACGATGATGTAGGCCATCGTCAGGAAGGTCACGACGCCGCCGCGGACCTCCCGCCCGAGCGTCGAGCCGCGCTGACTGATCTTGAAGAATCCGTCGATACCGGACCCGCCGGCCGTCCGCACAGTGGTCACCTCGGCAGGATTGCAGAACCTCGCCCTTCACGGGAGATGCCGCGCCCTGCTGTGAGACGGCGCGCTGAGATAACGTGAGGATCGTGGAGCTGCGCGACAACCAGCCGATGAAGCACGAGTTCGGCAACCGGATCTACGTCGTCGCCGACGTGGAGCCGCTCGACGTCGACGGCGTCCGCACGGTCCAGGTCGGGACAGTGGTGTTCTTCCTGGGGTTCCTCGGCCTGCTGCCGTTCTACGGCGCGCTCGAGGACGACGGCCGCACCTGGTGGCTGTGGATGTGCCTGGCCGGAGTGGGCCTCGGCCTGTTCGGCATCGAGTACTGCCGGCGTCGCCGGAAGTTCCGCACCGAGGTGCTCGGCGAGGAGCCGAAGCCGCGGTCGACTAGAGGACGTCGACCTCGTCAAGACTGACCGTGTCGAAGACGTGCTCGGGCAGTGGCGGAGTCTCCTGACGCTTGGTCAGGCGGACCTCCGAGTGTGCGCCGCACCCGTGGTTGAACGCCACCACCCGGCCGTCGTCATTGGCGTCGCCGTTGGCGCAGACACCGAACATCTCCGACAGCGGGCCGGCCATCCGGACCAGGAAGCCGCAGGTCGTGCACGGCTCGGGCGCCGACTGGGCCAGCGGTGAGTCGGGGCCGGCGTCGCCCTCGTACCAGCGCTCGGCAGCCTGGTCGCGGCCCTCGAGGGAGAGCGTGCGCACCCGGCCCAGGCCGAGCTCCTTGGCCACGGTGCGGATCTGGGCCTTGTCGTCGGCGTCCAGCGGGTCGTCGCCGAACGAGTACGTCGGCACCAGCCGCGGGTCGTCGTCGGCCACCGGCAGCAGGTCGCCCGGCGACAGGTCGCCGGGCTGGAGCCGCTCGCGGTAGGGCACCCACTCCGGGGCCACGATCGCGTCGTCACCGGGAAGGAGGACGACCTCGTCGATCGTGAGCTTGCGCAGCCGGTAGGCGCGGGCGACGGTGACGGCCCAGCGCCAGCCGGCGTAGCCCTTGCGGTCGCAGGCGAAGAAGTGGGTCGTGACCCGCTCGCCCTCACCCTGGTAGCCGAGGTGGTCGCCGACGTCGGCGGCATCGACCTCTTCGAGCAGCGC
>JALZCZ010000179.1 GCA_030862825.1 Actinomycetota bacterium
CGCCGGCTCGGCGGCCTGGGCGTGCGCCGGTGGGTCGACCGGCGGCGGCATGTCGGTGGGGTACGCCGAGGTCTGCTCGGTGTCCTGCCACGGCTGCGGTGGGGGAGCCGGCGCCATCAGGGCCGCCATCTCGTCGGCGTCCCAGGTCTCCGGTGCGGTGTCGCCGACGCTGTCGGCCCCGGCGATCAGCATCGGGGCCAGGTCCTGGGTGAGGTCGGGATCGTGCCGTACGCCGTTGGCGAGCGCGTGGCTGACGCGGTGCACCTGGTGGAGCAGCACGCCGGCATCGGCCGGGCGAAGGCCGCGGTCGCGAGCGGTGGCCCGGGCGACCAGCGCGTCGACGTACTCCGGCAGGTCCGGCACCAGCGCCGACGGCGGCGGCACGTCGTTGTGCACATGCTTGTAGGCGACCTGGATCGGGGTCTCGCCCTCGTGCGGCTTCTTGCCGGTGAGCAGCTCGTAGAGGAGCACGCCGACGGCGTACACGTCGGCGCGGGCGTCGGCCCGGCCCTCGACCACGAGCTCGGGAGCGAGGTAGGAGACGGTGCCGATCAGCACGCCCTGGGTCGCGGTGTGCTGGGTGTCGGCGCTGACCGCCTTGGCGAGCCCGAAGTCGGCGACCTTGATCCGGCCGTCGTCAGAGATCAGGACGTTCTCGGGCTTCACGTCGCGGTGGATCAGCCCGGCGCGGTGGGCGGAGGCCAGGGCTGACAACACCGGCTCCAGCAGCACCAGCGCCTTGGCCGGCGACATCGGGCTCTCCTTGACGATGGTGTCCCGCAGGGTGTGCCCGGAGATCAGCTCCATGGCCAGGAAGACGGTGCCCGCGTCGTCGCCCTGGTCGTAGACCGCGACCACGTTGGGATGCGAGAGCCGAGCGGCCGCGCGGGCCTCGCGGACGAACCGGGCGGCGAACTCGTTGTCGTCACCGAGCCCCGCGTGCATCACCTTGATCGCGACGGTGCGGTCGAGCCGGATGTCGGTGGCCTCGTAGACACTGGCCATGCCGCCGCGGGCGATCCGGCCGCTGATCGCGTAGCGGCCCTCGAGGACCCGACCGATCAAGGGGTCGCCGGGACCGTGACCGTCTGAGCGACTGTCTGGCTGCACAGCGACCCTCCTGCTCCGGACGGGGAAGGATCCGGAACGCCAATCGTACGTTCGCGGAGGCCCCGCGGAGGTCCAGGCCGCACCCGGCGTGGCGCGGCGCGTTGGTGCCTGCGGCAAGATGGGGACATGTCCGAGACTCGACTTGCCGACGCGGATCTGGCGGCACTGGTGCCCGACTGGATCGACTGGGCGACGGCCGCCCAGCAGCTGGGGGTCACCGTGGCCAAGGTGCGCACGATGATCCGCGACCACGAGCTCGCCGCCGCGGTGCCGTCACCGGCGGCCGGGCAGCAGGTGCCGGCCGACTTCATCCAGGACGGCCTGCCGGTCAAGGGCCTGCCCGGGCTGCTCACGGTGATGCACGACGGTGGCTACGACGACCGCGAGTGCATCGCGTGGCTCTTTCTCGACCAGGACCTCCCCGGCCGGCCCATCGACGCGCTCCGTGAGAATCGCGGGGCCGAGGTCAAGCGGCGTGCCCAGGCGATGAGCTTGTAGGCGTGAGCTGACGTGACGGGCCCGCGGCGCAACCCGGGTGGGCTGTTGGCCCTGGTCGTCGTGGTCGCGCTGCTGGCCGGTGTGTGGCTGATCAGCGATGGCTCCTCCGACGAGCCGTCCGACGGCCCGACGCCCGCCGTGACGGCCAGCCCCGAGGTCGACTCCGACGTCGACCCGGAGAGCGGCCTGCCGCTGGTGGCGCTCGACGACCTGCCGCCCGAGGCGGCCGAGACGGTCGACCTGATCGACCACGGTGGCGGGTTCCCCTACGACGAGGACGGCGGCCCGTTCGGCAACCGCGAGGGGCTGCTGCCCGACGAGGGCGCCGGCTACTACCGCGAGTACACCGTGCGGACACCCGGCTCACCCGACCGCGGCGCCCGCCGGATCGTGGCCGGCGACGAGGGCGAGCTGTACTGGACCGCCGATCACTACGCGTCCTTCGCCAGGATCGTGCGATGAGCAGCCTGGCAGCCGTGCTGGCGCGGCGTACACCGCCGGGCGTCTACCGCTGGCATGCGGCGTACGACGTCGGCGACGTGCGACACACCGTCGAGCACGCCGGCTGGCGCTTCGGTTACCTGGACGGGTGGCTCAGCGTGACCAAGCCCGAAGTGCTGGCCGCCCTGGGTGAGGCGCTCGACTTCCCCGACTACTACGGCGGCAACCTCGATGCGCTGGAGGAGTGCCTGGCCGACGTAGAGGGTCCCACGGTGTTGCTCTGGGACGGCTGGTCGACCCTGGCCCGGTCCGACGAGAGCACCTTCCGCACCCTGGTCGCGATCTTCGCCGCCAGGAGCGAGACGTTGAGCGTGCTGCTGCGCGGCGACGGCCCCGAGGTGGACCTGCCAAGCCTGGACTGAGCGCCGCGGTCAGCCGGTGCGCTGGGTGGCGGCCGTGGCCAGCCCGCGCAGCACCTCGCGTGCGTGGGGGTCGATCGGCGCCTCGTCGAGGGCCGAGATCGCGCGGTCGGCGAGCTGGCCGATCACCGCCTCCACCTGGGCGTGCGCACCGGAGCGGTCGATGATGCGGCGCAGGTCCTCGACCTCGGCCGGCTGCAGCGGGCGGCCCAGCGCCTGGTCGAGCCGCGTCGCCTCGTCCCGGGGTGCGGCGTCGAGGGCCAGCGCGACGAGCACGGTGCGCTTGCCCTCGACCAGGTCGTCGCCCGCGGGCTTGCCGGTGACCTCCGGGTCGCCGTAGACGCCGAGCAGGTCGTCGCGGAGCTGGAAGGCCTCGCCCAGCGGCAGACCGACGTACGACAGCGCCACCGAGGTGTCGTCGCCGCCACCGGCGAGAGCGGCGCCGATCTGCAAGGGCCGCTCGATGGAGTACTTCGCCGACTTGTAGCGCAGCACGGTCATCGCGGCGTCGACGTCGGCCCGGGCGCGGGCCTGCACCGAGACGTCGAGGAACTGGCCCGCGATCACCTCGGTGCGGCACAGGGCGAACAGCTCGTGGGCCGGCGCCACCCGGTCCTGCGGCAGCCCGCACCGCCCGAGCAGCTCGTCGGCCCAGCCGAGCATCAGGTCACCGAGCAGGATCGCACCGGCGGCGCCGTACTGCTCGGGGTTGCCGCGCCAGCCGTGGTTGCGGTGCTCCGCCTCCAGCGCCCGGTGCGCGGCGGGGTGGCCGCGGCGGGTGTCGGAGGCGTCCATGTAGTCGTCGTGCACCAGCGCACTCGCGTGCAGCAGCTCCAGGGCGGCGCAGGCCCGGACCAGGCTGGCCGGGTCGGTCGGGGCGGGGTCGACGGCGTGGTAGCCCCACCAGCAGAACGCCGCCCGGAACCGCTTCCCGCCGGAGACGGCGTGTCGTGCAGCCTCGAGCAACCGGGCGGCGTCGTCGCCCAGGGCGGCAAGTCGCAGGGCCTGCTCGCCGAGGAAGTCGTCGATCGCTGCCTGGAGATCGATGCGGAAGGAAGCCTCGTCCCACCTGGATTCCCTCGCCACGCCGACGAGACTAACGAGTGGACTTCGACCGCGCCGACGCGGCGCCGTCCCTAGACTTCCACGCATGGCTGACACGACGACCGACCCCAGGGAGGAGCCGAGCAGCAGCATCGGCGAGCTCCTGCGCGCGGGACGCCGGTCCTTCTCCTTCGAGTTCTTCCCTCCGAAGGACGACGAGGGCGAGCGGATCCTGTGGAAGTCGATCAACGAGCTCGAGCCGCTGCGTCCGACCTTCGTGTCGGTGACCTACGGCGCCGGTGGGGCGACCCGCGACCGCACGGTGGCGATCACCGGACGGATCGCGCGCGAGACCTCGATGCTCCCGATGGCCCACCTCACCTGCGTCGGTCACACCACCGAGGAGATCCGCACCATCCTCGAGCAGCTGTCCGAGGCCGGCGTCCGCAACGTGCTCGCGCTGCGCGGTGACCCGATGGGCGGCCCCGGCACGCCGTGGACGAGCACCGAGGGCGGCGTCGAGTACGCCTCCGAGCTGGTGGAGTTCATCAAGTCGACGACCGACGCCGTGGTCGGGGTGGCGGCGTTCCCGGAGGGGCACCGCGATGCGGCGACCCTCGAGGACGACGCGCTGGCCATGAAGGCGAAGTACGACGCCGGCGCGGAGTTCGCGGTGACCGAGATGGTGCTGCGGGCGAGCGACTACTTCGGGCTGGTCGAGCGGTCCCGAGCCAGTGGCGTCGAGTTCCCGATCGTGCCCGGCATCATGCCGATCCTGAACTACAAGTCGATGCACCGCATGGTCGAGCTCTCCGGTCGCGAGATGCCCGAGGAGGTGCTGGCCCGGATCGAGCCGCTCCGCGACGACCCGGCCGCCCTGCGCGCCGAGGGCATCCTGATCGCCACCGAGCTCTGCGACGAGCTGCTGGAGGGCGGAGCGCCCGGCCTGCACTTCTACACGCTCAACCGGTCCAAGGCGACCCGGGAGATCTACGCCGCGCTGCAGATCACGGCCTGAACGCCCACCGACGGCATACCGTGCGCTCATGCGCACGATCACCGTCACCGGTCACGGCACCGCCTACGCCACCCCCGACACCGCCGAGGTCCGAGTGGCCGCGGTGCACCGCGACAGCGGGCTGAGCGAGGCTCTGGCCGGGGCCGAGTCCGCCCGGGAGGGGGTGGTCGCCACGTCGTGCCGCTACGTCGACGCATCGCGGGTCGCGTCGACCAACCTCAGCGTGTGGCCGGCCCACGACCACGAGGGTCTCCCGTCGGGCTACGAGGCCCGGCACTCCCTGACCATCCGCTGTGACGACCTTGCTCAGGCGGGGGCGCTGGTGACCGCCCTGGCCGCCGACGTGGGCCACCGGCTGCAGGTCGAGAGCGTCTCGCTCGTCGTAGCGGATCCGAGTCGGGCTCTGCGGCTGGCCCGCGAGCGGGCCTTCGCCGACGCCCGGGCCCGCGGTGAGCACCTGGCCGGCCTGGCCCGCGCCACCCTCGGTCAGGTCCAGTCGGTCACCGAGGGCGGGTCCCCGTCCGAGCCGATGCCCGTCGTCGGCGACCTCCGTGCGGTCAAGGCGGAGGCCTCCTTCGAACCCGGCGAGACCGCCGTCCCCGCATCCCTCACCGTCGTCTTCGAGCTCGCCCCGGCGGGCTAGTCCCGGACGAAATCGTCGTCGACACGCCGAGTTCACCCCGATTTCGTCCGGGACTATCCCACTGTCAGGCGGGCCCGACGAGCTGGGCCACGAGGGCCGCGGAGAGGCCGACGAAGGGGAGGCCGGCGCCGGGGGTGGCGTGGGCACCGGCTGAGTAGACGCCGGCGATGGGGGTGGTCGGGCCGAGCCGGCGGCGGACGGTGCCGCGGCCCTGCCACAGCACACCCATGGGCGAGCCGCCCCACTGCTCGACGAGCTCGCGGGGGGAGAGGTCGATCCGGGTCACCACCCGGTCGCGCACGTCGATCTTGTGCCGCGCCAGGGCTCGCAGCATGTCCTCGGCGAGCTTTCCGCGACCATGCACCGTCCAGGCCGAATGGCCCTCCGGGGCGATCCCGCCGGTGCGGACGACCAGCGTCGCGTCGCCGTGCAGCACCAGCTCGGCCGGCAGGTCCGGCACCTCGCCCTCGAGGCCCACGTGCGCGATCACCGGCGGGATGGCCGGCATCGTCCGGTCGACGTACGCCGCCAGCGCGGGCAGGCGGCGCGGGTCGACGGCGCAGACCACCACGTCGGCGGCGTGGTCGCCGCTCGTCGACGACACCGCCGCAACCCTGCCGTCGCGCACGACGAGGTCACGCACCTCGACGTTCTTGACCACCGTGACCCGGCGGGTGGTCAGCCGGGCCTCGAGCGCCGCGGTCAGCCCGGCCATGCCGCCGGCGGACGCCGGCACCCGCCAGGCACCGAAGATCTGCTCGAGGTAGGCACGCAGGCCGTTCCAGGCCGGCACGTTGCGCAGGTCGTGTCCCTCCGCGACGAACGGGTGAGCGGCGACCATCAGCAGGCGGTCGTCGCGGAAGGTACGCCGCAGCCGCTTGTGCAGCGTCTCCCGGCTGTCCAGCCGCGCGGCCACCTCCTTGGGCAGGGCGTCCGGCTGCCAGGGCACTTCGAAGTAGTGGCGGCGCAGCACCTCCCAGTCGTCGGCGAAGGAGTCCACGTAGTCGACCCACCGCTGGCCCAGTCCCGCGCCCATCTCCTCGAAGCTGGCGAGCTGGGCGGCGCGGGAGCCACCGGTGATCCGCACCGAGGTGCTGTCCTCGAAGCGGTGCTCGCGGATCGGATCGAGCGGTTCGAGCTCGACGCCCAGCTCGGCCTCGAGCGGTCGCCCGCTCTTGCGGAACAGGTCGCGCGCGACGGCGGGCACCAGCGTCGAGGTGGGGCCGGCGTCCCAGCTGAAGCCGTCCTCGCTGACCGGTGTCATCGCGCCGCCGAGCCGCGGCGAGCGCTCGAGCAGGGTCACGTCGTGACCGAGCTTCGCCAGCCTGGCCGCCGATGCCATCCCGCCGTACCCGCCACCGACCACCACGACCCGCGCCATGCGGGGCACCCTAGGCGACCTAACGGCGTACGTCGGCTCCGGCCTCGAGCGCGCCGAAACCGGCACCGTGCTCGCGGTCCATCAGCTCGGCGAGCGCGAGGTTGATCTCCGCGAGCCGTTGGCCGCGCCGGAGGGCCACGCAAGGCTCGACCTTGGCGATGAACCCGTGGGGGGTGTCGGCGCCGGAGAGCATGTTGCCGGTCTCGACCACGGACCGCTCCATCCGTCGGCCGTCGTAGGAGACGGGATAGCTGAACGTGCCGCCCAGTGCGACGCCCTGCCCGATCGCGGCCACCCGGCCGACCCGCTCGGCATCCATCAGCGGCACCATCGTCTCCAGGTCGGCGGGGGTCACGTCGACGTCGTGTCCCGACACCAGCTCGGCCTGCAGCAGGGTGAAGAAGCGTCGATCGGTGTCGCAGACGACGACGGCTCCGCCGGACATCCGCGTGTTGAGCTCGGTGGGCCGGAAGCCGTCGGCGGTGAGCACACCGTCGATGCCGAAGGCGCCGCGATAGCGGTGGGCGGCGGCCAGGTGGTCGCCGACCCGCCGGGCGATGGCCCGCATCTCCTCCCGGTCGGCCTCGGGCGGGTCCCAGTACGTGCCGAGGCCGGCGTAGACGAACAACCGGCGCGCAACGTCGCGCAGGCAAACGATCTCGACCGGCCGGAAGGCGGCGGTGCCGTCGGGCAGCACATAGCCATGGATCGAGCACGGCACCCCCTCGAGGAACGGCATCACCCGGATCCGGTCGCAGCGCGGCCGGAAGAACCAGGTGGCGGTCCGCTGGTCGTTTTCGTCGACGATCCAGCGCACGTAGTTGCCGCCGCCGTTGACACCGTCGCGGGCGTCACCCGACCAGACCGTGCCCAGCGGCCCGGACAGCTCGGCCGTGGCCGCGGCCAGGGCGGCCTCGTCGTTCGGCACCACCCGGTACGCCGCGTGCGCCACTCCGGCGTCGTCCCAGATGGCATCGGCGAGCATCTTGTCCTCCAGCGCCAGGATCGCCGCCGGGCGGCCGAACGCCACCGGCCGACCGTCGATCGGCTGGTCGTTGGTGACGAACGGTGATGCGAACCAGACCCCACGCCGGCCTGGGTCGAACGCCTCGATCGCGGCAGCGGCGGCCGGGGGCGGGTGGCGGGCCAGCCGGTCCAGCTGCCGCACCTCGTCGGTCATGGTCGAGGCCGGCGGCGGGACGACCTCGACCACCTCGCAGGTGCCCGGCTCCGGCAGCGGACCAACGCCACGGGCGGTGGCCACCACCAGCACCGGGCACCCGAGCTCACGGAACCACTCGACCTGGCTGGTGTAGGCGGCGAGCACTCCGGGACCCATCAGCACCGGCCGCCCGGCGTAGCGCTCGGCGAGGCGCGCCGTCACCCCCTCGCGGGTGTGCCGGTCGCTCAGATCCATGCCGCGACGCTAGGTCACCGGCGAGTGAGCGGCGACCCGTTTCTGGACCGCCAGCGGCGCCACCCACGGCGGATCAGCTTGGCCACGAGGTAGAGCACGACCAGCCCCAGGGCCAGCAGCACACCGGCGATGGCAGCCGCGGCCTGGGGATGCTCGATCGCGAACCAGACCAACCCGAGCACGACGAAGTCCTCGGTGACGCTGGCGGCGATGTTGGTGACGGGCTCGGGGGAGGCGTTGACGGCCAGTCGGCTGCCCGCCTTGACCAGGTGGGAGAGCAGTGCGGTGCCGCCGCCCACGACGCCATACACGGCTTGGTCGAGGGAGCTCGCATCGCCCGCCAGCAGTACGCCGACCAGGGCGCCGGCCGTGGGCCGGATCGCGGTCGAGATCACGTCCCAGGTGGAGTCGACGTAGGGGATCTTGTCGGCCACGAACTCCATCGCGTAGAGGAACCCCGCGACCCCGAGCACGTCCCAGCGGCCGAGCGCGTCCGGGATCCCGGACGCGTCGCCGACCCGGTCGGACAGGCCGAGCACCAGCACGACCAGATAGCAGTTGACGCCGCTGGCCCAGCCGCTCGAGAACGCCAGGGGAAGGGACTCCACGGGCTGACTCTAGAGAGGCCGGGCCGGTGCCGCGGTCAGTCGCAGACCTGCCAGCTGTCGGAGTCGGGACGGGTCCAGGCGCCGCAGCCGTCGGGGTTGAGCGGTGGCTCGGGCAGGACCAGGCGCGGGTCGCTGGCGATCTCGGCCAGGTCGGTGACCGGAACGATGAAGGCGTCCTTCGCCGCCGCGAGGGAGCGAGCCTTGATCGTCTCGTCGGCCGTGGTCAGGAACGTCTCCGACTTGATCACCTCCACATGACGCTGGAACCACAGGTTGTCCGGGTTGCGGGTCGCGAGCTCGTCCCGGGTGACGCCGTACCAGCCCTCGCCGTGGAAGGGTCGCAGCGCGGTGAGGTAAGTGACCAGGACGTCGCCGTCGTCGAAGGTCTCAACGGTGCACTCCAGGTAGGAGCCCTCCGCCGTACCGTCCGCGCAGACCTTCTCGTGGTCCCCCTCGGCCTCGCTCTTGGCGTGCATCAGGTCCACGCTGAGCTCGCGGGTCGACCGGTCCCCGTAGCTGATGGACATGCCGCTGGCCTTGTCGTACAGATCGGGACCCAACGGGTTGCCCTGGGCGTCGTACGCCGAGAAGTCTGCCTCGCCGAGATCCGAGACGCTGCGGGAGAACACCGCGCGCGTGGCCCCCTCGACGATGCCCGGCATCGCCGTCGCGTCGTAGTTGTCGAGCGAGTCCTGGACGGCCGGGTCGGTGCCTTCGGAGCCGCCGGGACGGGCGTCGTCGGGCAGCCCGGGCACCACGAGCGCGCCCACGACGGCCAGCACCGCGGCCACCCCGACCCCGGCGGTGATGCGCTGGGTGCGGACGGTCCGGCGGCCGCGGGCGATCGCCGCGTCGGGTCCGGGGAAGCGGGGCTCGTCGCTGCTGACGTGGTCGCGGACGAGGGTGGACAGGTCGTGCTCGGTCATCGGGACTCCTCAGAGAAGACGAGGTCGGGGAGGTGGGTGCGCAGCGTGTCGAGCGCGCGCGAGGTCTGGCTCTTGACGGTGCCCTGGGCGATACCGAGCGTCTCGGCGACCTCGGCCACGGGCAGGTCGTCGAGGAACCGCAGCGCCACGATCGCGCGCTGCCGGTCCGGCAGCAGCGCCAGTGCCTGGCCGATGTCGAGGCCGGTCTCGTGGGTGGCGACCGGGCGGTCGGGCAGGGTCTCGGTCGGGCTCTCGGGCCGTTTGCGTCGCAAGTGGGTCAGACAGGCGTTGACCACGGTCCTGCGAGCGTAGGCCTCGACCGACTCGCGCCGGATCCGTGGCCACGCGGCGTAGAGCCGCACGAACGACTGCTGGGTGAGATCCTCGGCGTGGTGCCAGTCGCGCACGATGAGGTACGCCGTCCGGCGCAGGGCTGGGCCTCGGGCGAGGTAGAACTCCGTGAAGTCCTGCTCACGCTGGTTGGGTTTCGAGACGGGTCGCTCAGCTTCTCGCTGCGCTGGGACCTGAGCCGG
Organism: Actinomycetota bacterium; assembly: GCA_030862825.1. GTDB lineage: Bacteria > Actinomycetota > Actinomycetes > Propionibacteriales > Nocardioidaceae > Nocardioides. Next base: position 10,039 of record JALZCZ010000179.1, read on the forward strand.
GCCCTCCCCGATCTCTTCGCCTGAACCAGGCCTTCGCAGGCTCAGGCCTGAGGCTCGACGTCTCATATGGGGCTCCGTTGGTGGGGTGATGGTCACCTCGTCTACTCCGCTGTCCCCGCGTCAGGTTCGCACCGCTGCCGAACTATTTCTCGGCCTCGATGACCAGGGCCAGGGAGTCGGGGTCGCGGCCCACGACCGTCGTGCCGTCGGCGGCGGTGATGAGCGGGCGCTGGAGCGCCCTCGGGTGGGCTGCGAGCGCCTCGAGCCACGCGGTGCGATGCGCCGGGTCGCGGGGCAGGTCGATGCCCTCCTGCGCAGCCTCCTCGGCGCGCGCGATGTCCCATGGCTCGAGCCCGAGCCGGTCGAGCACCTCGGCCAGCTCGGATGCGGTCGGCGGGTCGTCGAGATAGCGCCGGACCGTGTAGTCGACACCGGCTGCGTCGAGCTCGCTGACCGCCGTCCGGCACTTCGAACAGGCGGGGTTGAGCCAGAGCTCCATCACTCGACGTCGATCGTGGGCGCGCCCGTCATCGCGGCCAGCTCGTCGTAGGTCGTGGAGAAGACCGCCGCGGGATGGCCGGCCGCTGCCCAGACCACGTCGTACTTCTGGAGCCAGGAGTCGAGGTAGGTCGGCACGGGAGTGGGGTGGGCGATGGGGGAGACGCCGCCGATCACCTGGCCGGTGTGCTGCCGGACGAACTCCGGCTTCGCCCGCTTGAGGGCGCCGATGCCGAGGTCGGCGGCGACCTTGTCGGTGTCGACGCGGTGGGACCCCGACGTGAGGATCAGCACCGGAGCGCCGTCGGCGTCGAAGAGCAGGCTGTTGGCGATCGCACCGACGTCGCAGCCGAGTGCGTCGGCGGCGAGCGCGGCGGTGTGCACGGAGTCGGGCAGAATGACCACCTCGCCGCGACCACCGAGTCGGGCGTGCTCGTCTCGGAAACGGGTAATCGTTGGATGCTCGGTCGCCATGGTGCGACCCTAATGGCCACCCCGACCACCAGGAGTTCGCAGCATGCCGTCAGCCCCTGCTCCGCAGGAACAGCCACACCAGCGACCGGACTCGGTCGACCGGGCCGTGCTGCTGCTCTGGGGCCTGGTCCTGGTCGGACTGGTCGTCACCGTGCTCGTGGTCGTCTTCCGGCAGGAGCTGGCCGAGGCCTGGAGCGCCGGCCACCCGCCCGACTCCGCCATCAAGCAG
>JALZCZ010000201.1 GCA_030862825.1 Actinomycetota bacterium
CGCGGGAGCGCCGTCGGGGGCGCGCAGCCACACGGCGTACTCGACGACCCGCGCCAGGGCGCGCACGGCCGCCTCCACCGCGGGGTACGACGGCACGGAGCCGCGCCCCGCGGTCGACCCGGCCACGTCGGGCACGCGCAGCAGCTCGGGCACGCCCTCGGCGCCGAGGAAGGAGGAGACAAGCGGCTTGTCGGACTGCTCCCCCACGGCCGCGAGCACGTTGGCGACGTCCTCGCCGGAGACGTTGAGCGGCGGGATGTAGACCGCGATCACCGAGTCGACCTCGGGGTCGTCGATCGCGCCGTCCAGGGCGTCCTCGAAGTCGTCGGCGGTGGCCTCCGCGCCCAGCGCGACCGATTTGCTGACGACCAGGCCCACGGCCGCGGCCGCGTCGGCGGCGAGCAGGCCGAGCGCGTCGGAGTTGCCGACCACCGCGACCCGGCGGCCCCGTGGCAGCGGCTGGTGGGCGAGCAACTGGGCGACGTCGAACATCTCCTCGAGGGTGTCGACCTGGATCACCCCGGCCTGCCGGAACATGGCGTCGACGGCCTGGGCGGGCGCCTCGATCCGGCGTACGGCGTGGCCCATCGGCACGCCCTGGGTGGTCCGCCCCGACCGCACGGCGATGATCGGCTTGCGCAGAGAGACCCGGCGGGCGATCCGGGAGAACTTGCGCGGGTTGCCGATCGACTCGAGGTAGAGCAGGACCACCTCGGTGGAGTCGTCCTCCTCCCAGTACTGCAGGAGGTCGTTGCCCGAGACGTCCGCCCGGTTGCCGGCGCTGATGAACGTGGAGAGGCCGAGTCCGCGGTTCTGGACCTTCTCGAGGATCGCCGAGCCCAGGGCGCCCGACTGACAGAAGAACCCGGCGCGGCCGCGCGGCGGCATCACCGACGACAGTGAGGCGTTGACCGACACGGACGGGTCGGTGTTGATCACACCGAGGCAGTTGGGGCCGATCAGGCGCAGGCCATAGGAGCGGGACAGCCCGACCAGGTGCCGCTGGCGCTGGCGGCCCTCCTCGCCGGTCTCCGCGAAGCCGGAGGAGATCACGACGAGTCCGTGCACGCCCTTGGCGGCGCAGTCGAGCACGACGTCGTTGACCGCATCCGCGGGCACCGCGACGATGGCGACGTCGACGTCGTCGGGGACGTCGTTGACGGTCTTGTACGCAGGCATGCCGGACACCGCGGCCGCCGTCGGGTTCACGACGTAGACCCGGCCGGTGTAGTCGCCGGTGACCAGGTTGCGCACCAGCGCCTGGCCGATCGTGTCCTGCCGCCGGCTGGCGCCGATGATCGCGACCGAGCGGGGGTTGAAGAACCGCTCGATCGAGGCGGCCTCGGCCCGGTGCTCGCGACCCCGCATCACGCCGACCGCGGTGTCGGTCGGGTCGATGGAGAACTCCAGCATCAGCACGCCGTCCTCGTAGCCACTGGCGACGTGGTAGCCGGCGTCGCGGAAGGTCTGGATCATCCGCTGGTTGTCCGGCAGCACCTCCGCGGTGAACCGCTCGATCCCGCGCTCCCGGCCGGCCTGGGCCAGGTGCTCGAGCAGCAGCTGGGCGATGCCGCGCCCCTGGTGCTCGTCCTCGACCAAGAACGCCACCTCGGCCTCCGGCTCGTGCGACCCGGGATCGGCGTCGTAGCGCCCGACCGCGATCATCCGACCCTGCAGCAGCATCACCAAGGCCACCCGGCGGTCGTGGTCGACCTGGGTGAAGCGCCTGACGTCGCGGTCCGACAGGGTCGGCATCGGCGAGAAGAACCGGTAGTACTTCGACTGGTCCGAGACGCGTCCGTAGAAGTCGACCAGCAGCTCGGCGTCGTCGGGGCCGATCGGCCGGATGTGGGCGGTTCGGCCGTCGCGGAGCAGGACATCGGCCTCCCAGTGCCGCGGGGCGGCGGGTGCGGGGGCGTCTGTCGGGCTGGTCACCTGGAAAATCTAGCCTGGCCAGGCGTGCCCCCGTCCCAACCGCAGGTGACGGCGGGGAGAATGTGGCGCATGGCACGACGGACGGCGAGACCCGAGCTACACGACGACTTCGAGGAGCACATCCTCGACATCGACATCGGCGACGAGATGCGCGCGTCGTTCCTGGAGTACTCCTACTCCGTCATCTACTCGCGCGCGCTGCCCGATGCGCGCGACGGCCTCAAGCCGGTCCAGCGCCGGATCCTCTACACGATGAACGAGATGGGCCTGCGGCCCGACCGCGGCCACGTGAAGAGCGCGCGGGTCGTCGGAGAGGTGATGGGCCGCCTGCACCCCCACGGTGACAGCGCGATCTACGACGCCCTGGTCCGGCTGGCGCAGCCGTGGTCGATGCGGGTGCCGATGGTCGACGGCCACGGCAACTTCGGATCGTCCGACGACTCACCCGCGGCGATGCGCTATACCGAGTGCAGAATGGCGCCGGCGGCGGTCGCGATGACCGCCGGCATCGACGAGGAGACGCTCGACTTCCGGCCCAACTACGACGGCCGCGAGCTCGAGCCGTCGGTGCTGCCCTCCGCCATCCCCAACCTCGTCGTCAACGGCTCGACCGGGATCGCGGTCGGCATGGCGACCAACATGGCGCCGCACAACCTCGTGGAGGTGGTGCAGGCGCTGCGCCACCTGATCAAGCACCCCGCGACGACGGTCGACGGCCTGATGCGCTTCATCCCCGGCCCCGACCTGCCGACCGGGGGCAAGATCGTCGGGCTCGACGGCATCCGTGACGCCTACGAGACCGGACGCGGCGTGTTCCGGATGCGCGCCACGGCCCGGGTCGAGACGATCGGCCGCCGCAAGGGCATCGTGGTGACCGAGCTGCCCTACGGCGTCGGGGTCGAGAAGGTCATCGAGCGGATCAAGACGCTGGTGCAGGGCAAGAAGCTGCAGGGCATCTCCGACGTCAAGGACCTCACCGACCGGGCGAAGGGCATGCGGCTGGTGATCGAGGTCAAGAACGGCTTCGTGCCCGAGGCGCTGCTCGAGCAGCTCTACCGGCAGACACCGCTCGAGGACTCCTTCGGCATCAACAACGTCGCCCTGGTCGACGGACAGCCCCGCACCCTCGGGCTGAAGGAGCTGCTCCAGGTCTTCCTCGAGCACCGCTACGACGTCGTACGCCGCCGCTCGACGTTCCGACGTGGCAAGGCCGCGGACCGGCTGCACCTCGTCGACGGGCTGCTCGTCGCGATCCTCGACATCGACGAGGTGATCCAGCTGATCCGCACCTCCGACGACACCGCGATGGCGCGGGAGCGGCTGATGCAGGTCTTCGACCTGACCGAGGTGCAGACCAACTACATCCTGGAGATGCCGCTGCGCCGGCTGACCAAGTTCTCGAGGATCGAGCTCGAGAAGGAGAAGACCGAGCTCGAGCTGGAGATCGATCGGCTCGACGCGATCCTGGCCGACGAGTCCCTGCTCCACAAGGTGGTCTCCGACGAGCTCGGCGAGGTGGCGAGCACCTACGGCACCCCGCGCCGCACGGTGCTCCTCGAGTCGGCCGGCAGCTCTGCGACCACCGCCGCCGCCGCTCCGCTGGAGGTCGCCGACGACCCGTGCCTGGCCCTGATGTCCTCCTCGGGCCTGCTCGCCCGCACGGCCGCGGACGCGGAGATCGAGGCGGGTGGCGCGCGCACCAACCACGACGTGGTCGTCTCGGCCGTCGCGACCACCGCGCGCGGAGAGGTCGGGGTGCTGACCTCGGCCGGCCGCGTGATCCGGCTCGGCGTGCTCGACCTGCCGACGATCCCGGCGTCCGCCAACGACCCCAACCTGCAGGGCGGTCTGCCGATCAGCGAGGTCCTGTCGCTCACCACCGGCGAGCGCGCCCTCGCCCTGTGCAGTCTCACCTCCGACGGCCCGGGGCTGGCGCTGGGCACTCGCCGGGGCACGGTCAAGCGGGTCAACCCCGAGGTCCTGAACAAGGACGACTGGGAGGTGATCGGGCTCAAGGGCGGTGACGAGGTGGTCGGGGCGGTGGAGCTCACCACCGGCACCGAGAACCTCTGCTTCATCACCTCCGACGCGCAGCTGCTGCACTTCGGCGCCGATGGCGTACGCCCGCAGGGGCGGTCCGGCGGCGGCATCGCGGGGGTCAAGCTGGCCGCCGGCCAGCAGGTGGCCTGGTTCGGCGCGATCGACCCCGCTGCACCCGAGGGCTCCGTGGTGGTGACCGCGTCGGGCACCTCGACGGCGCTGCCCGGCACCGAGCCGGGAGCCGTGAAGGTGACGCCGTTCAGCGAGTACCCGAGCAAGGGCCGCGCCACCGGCGGGGTGCGCTGCCACCG
>JALZCZ010000321.1 GCA_030862825.1 Actinomycetota bacterium
CGACGTACGACGACCAGGCGCGCAGCCAGATCGCCGCCGCCGAGGACGCCGCACCCGGCGAGCCCAGTGAGCGGCTCGAGCGCCTGATCAACGGCGGCGACACCTGGACCGTCGTCTGACGGCCCAGACCACGAGGAAAGGCCCCCATCCGGTCGGGTGGGGGTCTTTCTCTGCGTCGGCTGGGATCAGTGGTAGTAGACCCGGATCAGCTGGGAGTACGACGTCTTGAACCGGGCGTCGGCCGGCACCTTGACGTAGAACCAGCCGGTGGCGCGCAGGCCGAGGAACTTGTAGTTGCCGCGGTCGTTGGTGCGGGTGGACTTGAACGCGCGGTACGTGCCCCGCTTGGTCTGTGACCGCATCAGGAGGATCTTCTTGTTCGTGGCCGCCTGCACCTTGCCGAAGAACTTGTAACGGGTGCGGCTGGTCGCCTTGAACTCGAACTTCACCGTGCGGGTGGGCAGCGCCGACGCGACGGTGGAGTCGCTGGCCTTGGCGGCGACCTCCGTGGCCGTGGCGGAGGACGAGGTCGCGAACGGCACCAGGCCGATGAGACAGAAGGCCAGGACGGCGATGACAGTGCGGGGCATGCGCATGTGTTCCCCCTCAGGAACTCTAGGGACGTGGGTAGTACGACGAGAATCTCCCCATCCGAGCCCGAACCAAACCAAGGCGACACCCGACGCTGGCACAGATGATCGCACTACTTAGAGTCCTCGTGTGCCGGACTCCCGACGTGGCTTGCTGCTCGGGGCGACGGCGTACGTGCTGTGGGGTGCGTTTCCGCTGTACTGGCCGCTGCTGGAGCCGGGTGGCGCGATCGAGATCCTGTCCCACCGGATCCTGTGGTCGCTGCTGACCATGGGGGTCCTGGTCTTCGTGGTCGGCCGCCGGGCCGAGCTGCGGGCGATCTGGGCCGACCGCCGCGTACGACTTCTCCTGGTCGTCGCTGCGGCCACGATCACCAGCAACTGGGCGACGTACATCTACGGCGTCAACAGCGGACGGGTCGTGGAGACCTCGCTCGGCTACTTCATCAACCCGCTCGTCACCGTGCTGATGGGCGTCGTGCTGCTCAAGGAACGGCTCCGACCCCTCCAGTGGGTGGCGATGGGGGTGGGCCTCGTCGCGGTCAGCGTGCTCACCTGGGACTACGGCCGGCTCCCCTACGTCGCACTGGTGCTGGCGTTCTCGTTCGGCACCTACGGCCTGGCCAAGAAGACGGCCGACGTGGGTGCGGTCCAGAGCCTGGCCTTCGAGACCGCCGTGATCGCGCCGTTCGCTGCTGCGTACCTCCTCTGGCTGGGCGCCACCGGTGCCGCCGAGTTCGGCGCCAACGGCACCGGACACGCGCTGCTCTACACGACCACCGGCATCGTCACGGCCATCCCGCTGATCTGCTTCGGCGCCGCCGCCACCCGGGTGTCGATGGTCTCCCTCGGCCTGCTGCAGTACCTCGCCCCGCTCCTGCAGTTCGGGATCGGCGTCCTGATCCTCGACGAGGACATGCCACCCGGCCGGTGGGTCGGCTTCGTGCTGGTCTGGATCGCGTTGTCGATCTTCACGGCCGAGGTGATCAACCATCGTCGCAGGCTGCTGCGGCTGACGGTCGAAGCGTCCACTGCTGCCTGACTGTCGAAGCGGGCACCAGTGCGAGGCACGAACACGTTGCGTGGGCGAGACGAGGGCGAGCGAGCGCTCGACAGCGCTCGCGCGGCTCGACCATCTGGCCCGCTGCGAAGGGGAGGGACGCCTACGAGGTGCGGACGGCGACGAGATCGGCGAAGGCCTCGAGCGCCGAGCGGACCGAACCCTCGGGGAGGATCGCCAGCAGCGCCTTGGCTTCCTGGGCGCGGGCCACCACGTAGGCCCGGGCCTCGTCCATGGCGGGATGCTTGCGCAGCAGGTCGAGGGTCTCGGCGTGCAGCGTGTCGTCGGTCAGGTCGGCGTCGAGCAGCTCCACGAGGCGGGCGTCGGCGGGGTCGGTCGACGCCCTGGCCATCAGCACCGGGAGCGTCGGCACGCCCTCGCGCAGGTCGGTGCCGGGCGTCTTCCCGGACTCGTGGGAGTCCGAGGCGATGTCGAGGATGTCGTCGGACAGCTGGAAGGCCGAGCCGACGATCTCGCCGTACGCCGTCAGCGCCTCCTCGACGTCCTTGCCGGCGCCGCCGAAGAGGGCGCCGTAGCGGGCCGAGGTGGCGATCAACGAGCCGGTCTTGCCGGCGACGACGTCGAGGTAGTGCTGCAGATGGTCCTCGTCGGGCCCGGGCGTGACGGTCTCGAGGATCTGGCCCTCGACCAGGCGGCTGAAGGTCTCGGCCTGGATCCGCACCGCCTCCGCGCCGAGCTGTGCGGTGAGCTCGGAGGACTTCGCGAAGAGGAAGTCGCCGGTGAGGATCGCGATGTGGTTGTCCCACCGCGAGTTCGCGGAGTCGGCGCCCCGGCGCAGGGCCGCCTCGTCCATCACGTCGTCGTGGTAGAGCGAGCCGACATGGGTGATCTCCACGACGCAGGCGGCGGTCACCACGTCGTCCGAGTCGGCTCGGTCACCCGCCTCAGCGGCGAGCAGCACCAGCAGCGGGCGGAAGCGCTTGCCACCGGCGGACAGCAGGTGACGGGCCGCCTCGGTGACGAACGGGGCGCGGCTCTGGGCGTGCTCGAACAGCGCCGTCTCGACCACCGTCATCCGCTCCCGCAGCCGGGCTGCCAGCGCGTCGTCGGTGATCGGCAGGGCGAGCTCGGCCGCAACCGGCCCAGAACCAGGGGTCACCTGACGAAGTCTCCCGCTCGGGCCGCGAGGTCCAACACCGGTCCCGGCACCACACCCAGCGCGAGGGTCGCCAGGGCACACAACCCGATGGTCACCGTGGTGTAGGGGGACGCGTCCCCACCCGCGGCCGAGTCGCCCTCCGGCTCGGAGAAGAACATGACCAGGATCAGGCGCACGTAGAAGTACACCGAGATGATGCTGGCCAGGATCGCGACCAGCACCACCACCCAGGCGCCGGCCGCCAGGGCGACTGCGAAGACCGCCCACTTGCCGACGAACCCGGCCGTGAGCGGGATGCCGGCCATGGACAGCAGGAAGAATGCGAACGTCGCGGCCAGCAGCGGCGAGCGTTGCCCGAGTCCGCGCCACTTGTCGAACGTCGTGGACTCGCCACCCGAGTCACGGACCAGGGTGACGATCGCGAACGCACCGATCATCGAGAAGCCGTACGTCGTCAGATAGAACAGCACGGCCTGCAGCGACGTGACCTGGCCGACCGCGAGGTCCGTGGCGCTCTGGACGCCGAGCACACCGGTGAGCAGGAACCCGGTGTGGGCCACCGAGGAGTAGGCGAGCATCCGCTTCACGTCGGTCTGCACGACAGCGAGCACCGAGCCGACGATCATGGTCAGGATCGCGACCACCCATAGCATCGGCTGCCAGCTCGCTCGGTCGGCACCGAACGCAACGTAGAACAGCCGCAGCATCGCGCCGAACGCCGCCACCTTGGTGCCGGCGGCCATGAACGCAGTCACCGCGGTGGGCGCGCCCTGGTAGACGTCGGGCGTCCACCCCTGGAACGGCGCGGCACCGACCTTGAACAGCAGCCCCACGGCGAGCATGCCCATGCCGATCAGCAGCAGGCCCTCGTTGCCGTCGCTGTTGCGGACCGCCTCGTTGATCTTGGCGAACTCCATGGAGCCGGCGTAGCCGTAGATCAGGGCAACGCCGTAGAGGAAGAAGCCGGAGGAGAAGGCGCCGAGCAGGAAGTACTTGAGCGCGGCCTCCTGGCTGAGCAGCCGGCGCCGGCGGGCCAGACCGCAGAGCAGGTAGAGCGGCAGCGAGAGCACCTCGAGCGCCACGAACATCGTGAGCAGGTCGGCCGAGGTCGGGAACAGCATCATGCCGCCGACGGCGAACATCAGCAGCGGGTAGACCTCGCTGTGGTCGAGGCCCGTGGTCGAGGCCTGGCGCTCGGCCTCGGTGCCCGGGAGGGCGGCCGCCTGGCCAGCGAACGCGGAGACGCCGGCCTCGAGCTTGCGCTCGGCGAACAGCGCCACCCCGCCGATGGCGAAGACCAGGATCAGGCCCCAGAGATAGACCGTGGGGCCGTCGACCACGAGGGTGCCCTCGGCACCGACGAAGCCGCGTGCGTCGCCGTCGCCGACCTCGACCAGGTCGGAGGCGATGAGCACGGTGCCGACGAGCGCGGCGACCAGACCGGCCGCGGCCAGCGCGACCTGCACGTGGTGGCGTCGCTCACGGGGCAGGAACGCCTCCACGACGACGCCGACGCAGGCGACACCGAGCACGGCGATGAGCGGCCAGAGCTCGGCGTACTGGATGACGGGCTTGACGAAGTCCATCAGTGACCGGCCTCCTCTTCATCGTGCTCGACGGTCCCAGGAGGTACGGCGGGCTCGTCGTCGTTCACGCCGACGTGCTCCATCAGGGAGTCGACGGCGGGGTTGCTGACATCGAGCAGCGGTTGTGGATAGAAGCCGAAGAACACCAGCGCCAGCATCAGCGGCGCCACGGCGCCGACCTCGCGCCTCGACAGGTCCTTATCGTTCGCGACCTCGGGCGGCGTCGGACCCGTCATCACCCGCTGGTACATCCAGAGCACGTAGATCGCGGCCAGCACGATGCCGGAGACCGCGATCGCGCCGACCCACCAGTGATAGTCGAAGGCGGCCAGGATGACCAGGAACTCCGAGACGAACGGGCTCAGGCCCGGCAGGCCGAGCGTGGCCAGACCGGCGACCAGCAAGAGGCCCGCCAGGACCGGCGTCACCTTCTCGATGCCGCTCATCTCGCTGATCAGGGCCGTGCCGCGCCGGCGGATGAGGAAGCCGGCCAGCAGGAACAGCGCCGCGGTGCCGACGCCGTGGTTGACCATGTAGAGGATCGCACCGGACTGGCCCTGGCTGCTGAATGCCCAGATGCCGAGGACGATGAAGCCGAAGTGGCTCAGCGAGGTCAGACCGATCAGCCGCAGCACGTCGTCCTGTCCGATCGCGACCAGCGCGCCGTAGACGATCGAGATCAGCGCCAGCGTGATCACCACCGGCGTCGCCCACTGCGACGCCTCCGGGAAGATGCCGAGACAGAAACGCAGCATCCCGAACGTGCCGATCTTGTCGAGCACGCAGACCAGCAGCACACTGGTGCCGGTGGTGGCGTTCTCGGTGGTGTCCGCCAGCCAGGTATGCACCGGGAACAGGGGGGCCTTGATCGCGAACGCGATGAAGAAGCCCGCGAACAACCAGCGGCCGGCCGTGGTGTCGATGTCGAGGGCGGTCAGGTCGGAGAGCAGGTAGGACGGCTCGCCCTGCTGCGCGGACACGACGTAGAGGCCGATGACGGCACCGAGCAGCACCAGGCCGCCACCCAGCTGGAACAGCAGGAACTTCATCGCCGCGGCGCCGCGGCCCGCACGACCGAAGCCTGCGATCAGGAAGTACGCCGGGATCAACGTGGCCTCGAAGACGACGTAGAAGAGGAACACGTCGGTGGCCGCGAAGACCGCCAGCGAGAGCGCTTCCATGGCCAGGGTCCAGGCGAAGAACGACCGGGGCGCGCTGTCGCCGTCGTGCCAGCCTGCGGCGACCACGAGCGGCACCAGAGCGGCCGTCAGCAGGATGAGCAGCAGGCCGAGTCCGTCGACGCCGAGTGCGTAGTGGACGCCGAACGCCTCGATCCAGGTGTGCTGCTCCTCGAGCTGCATGCCCCCGCCGACGTCGTACGACGCAGCGATCACGATGCCAACGACCAGCGTGGTCACAGAGACACCCAGGGCGGTCAGCTTGCTCAGCGCAGCCGGCAGGAAGGCGACCGCGAGCGCGCCGACGAGCGGCAGCGCGATCAGGACGGAGAGGATCGGGAAGTCGTTCATCCGAGGTTCACCGCCAGCAGCGCGAGGATCACGAGGAGCACACCGGCGAGCACCGAGAGCGCGTAGGAGCGGACGAAGCCGTTCTGCACCCGGCGGAGCTGGGTGCCGATCGCGCCGATGCCCAGCGCGCTACCGATGAAGACCCCGTCGGCGCCGTACTTGTCGACGCCGAGCAGTCCGGAGACCACACGGCGACCCGGCTCGACGACCAGGCCTTCGTTGATCGCGTCGCCGTAGAGGTCGGCGCGGGCGGCCCGGGTGGCGAACGAGACGTCCTGCGGGGCGGTGCGCGGCACCGCCTGCTTGCCCACCAGGAGCCAGGCGGTCGCGACGCCCACCGCGACCACGGCGACGGTGAGCAACGTGATCAGGATCAGCGGGATCGGTGGGTCCTCGTGCGGGGCGACCCCGGTCACGGGCTCGAGGAAGTCGACGATCCAGCTGCCGAGCAGCAGGAAGCCGCCGAGCACGGACAGCGCCGCCAGCACGATCAGCGGGATGGTCATCACCCTGGGCGACTCGTGCGGGTGCACGTCCTTCTCCCACCGCTGGTCGGTGAAGAACGTCATCAGCATCAGCCGGGTCATGTAGAAGCCGGTGATGCCCGCCCCCAGCAGGGCGAAGACGCCAACGACCGGGCTGTCGACCAGCGCCACCTCGATGATCTTGTCCTTCGACCAGAAGCCGGAGAAGCCCGGGAAGCCGATGATCGCGAGATAGCCCATCGCGAAGGTCAGGAAGGTGACCGGCATCAGCTTGCGGATGGCGCCGTAGTGACGCATGTCGACGTCGTCGTTCATGCCGTGCATCACCGAGCCGGCCCCGAGGAACATGTTGGCCTTGAAGAAGCCGTGGGTCAGCAGGTGGAAGATCGCGAAGGCATAGCCCGCAACGCCGAGGCCCGCGCCGAGCATCATGTAACCGATCTGGCTCATCGTCGAGCCGGCCAGCACCTTCTTGATGTCGTCCTTCGCGCAGCCGAGGATCGCCCCCCACAGCAGGGTGACGGTGGCGACGATGACCACCGCGGTCTGGGCCGCCGGGGCGAGCTCGAAGACGAAGTTGGACCTGACGATCAGGTAGACGCCGGCGGTCACCATGGTGGCCGCGTGGATCAGGGCCGACACCGGGGTCGGGCCCTCCATCGCGTCGAGAAGCCACGCCTGAAGCGGGACCTGGGCGGACTTTCCGCAGGCGCCCAGCAGGAGCAGGATGCCGAGCGCGTTGAGGGTGGCCTCGGTGGCCCCGGACGACGCCTCGCTGATGCCCGAGAAGCTGGTGGTCCCGAACGTGACGAAGGCGAGCATGATCGCGAGGGTCATGCCGATGTCACCGACGCGGTTGAGCACGAACGCCTTCTTGGCCGCCGCGGCCGCCGTCGGCTTGTGCTGCCAGAAGCCGATCAGCAGGTACGACGCCAGGCCGACGCCCTCCCAGCCCAGGAACAGGCCCAGGTAGTTGTCGGACATCACCAGCAGCAGCATCGCGGCGACGAACAGGTTGAGGTAGCCGAAGAAGCGGCGCCGCCGCGGGTCGTGCTCCATGTAGCCGATGGAGTAGACGTGGATCAGCGAGCCCACGCCGGTGATCAGCAGCATGAAGAGCGCCGACAGCGGGTCGTAGAGGAGGTCCATGCCGACGTCGAGCCCGCCGACCTGGATCCAGTCGTAGACGTGCTGGCCGATCTGGCGATCGCCCTCGTCGCGCCCGAGCAGCGCGAAGAACATGACCAGGCTGATCAGGAAGGAGCCGATCGGGAGCGCCGACCCCAGCAGGTGGCCCCACTTGTCGGCGTAGCGGCCGCCGAGCAGCAGGACGACGCCGCCCAGCAGAGGCAGCGCGATCACCAGCCACATCAGGTCGAACACGCCGTCGCCGGCCGAAGGAGCCACGACAGGAACGTGGCCGCCCTCGGCGGCCATCGTCACGAACGTTGGAAGCTGCACGTGTCGTTAGCTCCTAGAACTTCAGCAGGCTGGCGTCGTCGACGGAGGCCGAGCGCCGGGTTCGGAAGATGGTCATGATGATCGCGAGGCCCACCACGACCTCGGCGGCGGCCACCACCATCACGAAGAAGGCGGCGATCTGGCCGTCGAGGTTGCCGTGCTGCCGGGCGAAGGCGACCAGGGCGAGGTTGCAGGCGTTGAGCATCAGCTCGACGTTCATGAACACCACGATCGCGTTGCGCCGGGTGAGCACCCCGACGCAGCCGATGGTGAACAGGATGGCCGAGAGGACGACGTACTCGGTCACGAGCCGGGCTCCTTGTCCTCGGTGGTGCGAGTCGGTGCACCCTGCTTGCCGGACGTCTCGGGCATCGTCGCGGGGTCCTCGCCGAGCTGGCGCTGCACCTCGTCGATGTCATCGGCCAGGTCGGGGGCCGAACGCACGATGCCGCGGGCGGCCAGCGTCGCGGACACCGAGCTCTCGGCCGGACTTCCGTCCGGCAGCAGCGCCGGAGTGTCGACCGCGTTGTGCCGGGCGTAGACACCGGGTGCCGGGAGCGGGCCAGGGTGCTTGCCCGACTCGGCGTAGTCGCGGACCCGCTGCTGGGCCAGGGCCGCCTGCCCCGGCTTGGGGACCAGGCGCTCGCGGTGGGCGAGCACCATCGCACCCACGGCTGCGGTGATCAGCAGCGCGCTGGTGGTCTCGAATGCGAAGACGTAGCGCGAGAAGATGATGTTGGCGAGCCCCTGGATGTTGCCCTCGCTGTTGGCCTCCTCGAGGCCGACGGTGGTGCCGAGCGTGATCTGGCCCAACCCGACGACGAGCAGGACGCCGAGCAGCAGACCGCCCAAGGACGCCAGCACGCGGTGGCCGCGGATCGTCTCGACCACCGAGTCGGAGGCGTCGACGCCGACAAGCATCAGCACGAAGAGGAACAGCATCAGGATCGCGCCGGTGTAGACGATGATCTGCACCACGAACAGGAACGGCGCCTCGAGCACGAGGTAGAGCACCGCCAGGCTGATCATCACCACGGCCAGCAGCATCGCGGCGTGCACGGCCTTGCGGACGAAGAGCATGCCGAGCGCGGCCAGCACCATCACCGGAGCCAGGATCCAGAACGCGGTCACGACGTCGCCTCCCCGCCGCGCCGTGTGGGCGCCGGGGCCGCGAACTCGCCGCGGTAGTAGGCGCCCTCGTCGTCACCGAGCCGCATAGGGTGGGGCGGCTGCTCCATGCCGGGCAGCAACGGCGCCAGCAGGTCGGACTTCTCGTAGATCAGGTCCGCACGGTTGTCGTCGGCGAGCTCGTACTCGTTGGTCATGGTCAGTGCGCGGGTCGGGCAGGCCTCGATGCACAGCCCGCAGAGGATGCAGCGCAGGTAGTTGATCTGGTAGACGCGGCCGTAGCGCTCACCGGGGCTGAACCTGGCGTCGTCGGTGTTCTGGTCACCCTCGACGTAGATCGCGTCGGCCGGGCAGGCCCAGGCACAGAGCTCGCAGCCGATGCACTTCTCCAGCCCGTCGGGCCAGCGGTTGAGCTGGTGACGGCCGTGGAACCGGGGTGCGGTCGGCAGCTTCTCGAACGGGTACTGCTCGGTGACGACCTTCTTGAAGATGGTCCGGAAGGTGACCCCGAAACCCGCGACCGGGTCCCAGAACTGCTCCTTCAGGGACTTGCTCTGGTTGT
Source organism: Actinomycetota bacterium (assembly GCA_030862825.1). GTDB lineage: Bacteria > Actinomycetota > Actinomycetes > Propionibacteriales > Nocardioidaceae > Nocardioides. Next base: position 9,522 of record JALZCZ010000321.1, read on the forward strand.
CAGACGGCTCAGCCATCGGCTGGTGCCTCCTTGCCTGGGGCGGCGGAGCTGTGGACTGGGGAGCCGGGCACGTCGAAGGTCAGCCGGGCGGCCGCGCCGCGCACCGGACCACCGGAGGGCATCGCCGGGACCGGGAAGCCACCCGCCGTGGGCTCCGCCGGACCGGACGCCTCCTCCAGCGACTCTTCCTCACCGAAGAAGAACATCAGCAGGAAGAGCACGGCCAGGATGCCGATGCCGATCAGGAGGTACTGCCGGTCGATGCCCCCGTCGAGCGAGAACGCGCGGATGGTCGCCACGGCGATGATCCAGAACAGCGCGATCGGGATCAGCCGCTTCCAGCCGAACGCCATGAACTGGTCGTAGCGCAGTCGCGGCAGCGAGCCCCGCAGCCAGATGAAGATGAAGACGAAGAACATCACCTTGCCGAAGAACCAGATGAGGGGCACATAGCCCTCGTTGGCGCCCTCCCAGACCCGGTCGATCCAGAACGGCGCGTGCCAGCCGCCCAGGAACAGCGTGGTGGCCAGCGCCGAGACCATCGCCATGTTGATGTACTCGGCGAGGAAGAACATCGCGAACTTGATCGAGGAGTACTCGGTGTGGAATCCGCCGACCAGCTCACCTTCGGCCTCGGGAAGGTCGAACGGGGCGCGTTGGGTCTCCCCGACCATCGAGATCACGTAGATCACGAACGACGGCGCGAGGATCAGACCGAACCACAGGTCGCCCTGGGCCGCCACGATCTCCGAGGTGGACAGCGACCCGGCGTAGAGGAAGACAGCGACCAGCGCCAGTCCCATGGCGATCTCGTAGGAGATCATCTGCGCGCTGGAGCGCAACCCGCCCAACAGGGAGTACGTCGACCCGCTGGACCACCCGCCGAGCACGATGCCGTAGATCCCGATCGAGGCGATCGCGAGCACGAACAGGACGGCGACCGGCATGTCGGTCAGCTGCAGTGGGGTCGTGCGGTCGGTGAACGGCAGCGCGACCTCGGGACCGAACGGGATCACGCTGAACGTGACGAACGCCGGGACCGCAGACAGGACCGGTGCCATCACGAACACCAGCTTGTCGGCGGCCTTCGGGATGATGTCTTCCTTGAACATCAGCTTGGCGCCGTCGGCCAGCGACTGCAGCAGCCCGAAGGGACCGTGCACGTTCGGGCCGATCCGGTGCTGCATCCGGGCGACGACCCGGCGCTCCCACCAGATGTTGAAGAGCGTGAGCAGCACCAGGATCAGGAAGATGATCACGGTCTTGGTCAGGACCAACCACCACGGGTCCTGGCCGAACATGCTCAGGTCGTCGACCATCACGGTGACGGTCTGAATGGTCGGGATCATGCGCCGCCCCCTGTCACCCTGACCCGGCTGCCGGGTGATGCCACGTCCGCAAGGACGCCGTTGCCGGTGGAGTTGGCCGGAAGCCAGACGACGCCGTCGACGATGTCGCCGGCGATCACCGCCGGGAGCGTCACCGAGCCACGGTCACCGGTCACGGTGACGGCGGGCCCGACCGCGTCGTAGACGGCCGCGGAGACGCAGGCGACCGCGGGCCGCGCGGTGGCGGCCAGGTGCTTGTCTCCGTCCTGCATCGAACCGTTGTCGAGCATCTGCTTCCAGGTGGAGAGGGCCAGTCCGTCGTCGGCTGCCTCGGCGGAGGGAGGTGCGCTCATGGTCGGGCGCGGGCCGTCCCACGGGCCCATCTCCTCCATCTGGGCGCGGGCCTCGCCGACGGTCCGGAAGCCCAGCGGGCTGCCCATCTCCTCGGCGATGCCGGCCAGGATCCGCAGGTCCGGCAGCGAGCCGGGGTTGCTGAGCACCTGGTCGAACGGACGCGGGCGTCCTTCCCAGGTGACGAACATGCCGGCCTTGTCGGTCACCGGCGCCACGGGGAAGACCACGTCGGCGGACCGGGTCACCTCGGTCTCACGGAGATCGAGGGCGACCACGAACGACGCGGCCTCGATGGCGCCCCGAGTGGCAGCGGGGTCGGTCGTGTCGTCGGGATCGACGCCGCCGATCACCAGGCCGGCGAGGTCGCCCGAGCTCAGCGCGGCCACGATGCCGTCACCGTCCCGGCCGGGGGTGTCGGGCAGCTGGTCGACGCCCCAGGTGGTGGCGGCGTCGACGCGCGCGGAGGCGTCGGCCACGGGCCGGCCGCCGGGCAGCAGGTTGGGCAGGCAGCCGGTCTCGACCGCACCCCGGTCGCCGGCGCGGCGGGGCACCCAGGCCAGCCGGGCACCGGTCTTCTGCGCGAGCGTGGCGGCGGCTGACAGCGCGCCGGGCACGGTCGCCAGCCGCTCACCGACCAGGATCACGGCGGTCCTGTCGATGCCGTACGCCGACTGCTCGACCAGCGAGTCAAGGGCTGCGACCTCGCTGCCGGGAGCGGTGGGGACGAGCGTGCCGTTCATCTTGGCCAGGCCGCGGGTGCGGAACGGCGCCACCGCGACCACGCGGGTGCGGCCGGCCCGGACCGACTTGCGCAGGCGCAGGAAGATCGCGCCGGCCTCGTCCTCGGGCTCGAGGCCCACCAGCACGACCGTGGCGGCGCTCTCGAGGTCGGCGTACGTCACGGAGCCGCCCTCGGGACCGGTCAGCACCACGTGGGCGGCCAGGAACTCGGCCTCCTCGGCGGAGTGCGGGCGGGCCCGGAAGTCGATGTCGTTGGTGCCGAGCGCCACCCGCGCGAACTTGCTGTAGGCGAAGGCGTCCTCCACTGTGACCCGGCCACCGGTCAGCACACCGACCGCTCCCGCCTCGCGCAGCCCGCGGGCGGCGACGGCGAAGGCCTCGGGCCACGAGGCCGGGCGCAGGGAGCCGTCGTCGTCGCGGACCTGCGGATAGGTGATCCGGTCGGGCATCTGCGCGTAGGTGAACGCGAAGCGGTCCTTGTCGGTGATCCACTCCTCGTTGACCTCGGGGTCGTTGCCCGCGAGCCGGCGCATCACCTTGCCGCGGCGGTGGTCGACCCGGATCTCGGACCCGCACGCGTCGTGCTCGGCGATCGACGGCGAGGAGACCAGGTCGAAGGGCCGCGAGCGGAAGCGGTAGTCGGCCGACGTCAGCGCGCCCACCGGGCAGATCTGGATGGTGTTGCCGGAGAAGTAGGACTCCAGCGGCTCCTTCTCGTAGATGCCGACCTGCTGCAGCGCGCCGCGTTCGAGCAGCTCGATGAAGGGGTCGCCGGCGATCTGCTCGGAGAAGCGGGTGCAGCGCGCGCAGAGCACGCAGCGCTCGCGGTCGAGCAGCACCTGCGCGGAGATGTTGATCGGCTTGGGGTAGGTGCGCTTGATGCCGCCGCCGCTGGAGAAGCGTGACTCGCCGCGGCCGTTGGACATCGCCTGGTTCTGCAGCGGGCACTCGCCACCCTTGTCGCAGACGGGGCAGTCGAGCGGGTGGTTGATGAGCAGGAACTCCATGATTC
>JALZCZ010000322.1 GCA_030862825.1 Actinomycetota bacterium
GCCCACGTGAACATCCTCAGCGCCAACCTCTCCACCACCCGCGACCGCGTCGCGAAGTCGCGCTTCACGTTCGAGATGGCCGAGGCCAAGCACCTCGACAACGTGCTCCGCGCGGTCAAGAACGTGCCGGGCGTCTTCGACGCCTACCGCGTCACTCAGTAGGGCAGCTGGTGGCCCCGCTGGGTCGGGGGGTCCTGGGGCGGTCGTAGACGTTCAGCCGTGCCGCCAGGTGCCCGTTCCACGCGTGAAACGGTGCCTGGTCGCCCGACTGGACGGCTACGTGCACTCCGATGCCGACTGGCGGCACCGCCGGGATCCAACCGCAGGTCGCCTCGGGGGCCGACGCCCCGAGTCAGCTCGAGTAGTCGGCGCTCGCCCGCTTGGCCATGTCGAGGAAGGACTGGCGGGAGGCGAGGTTCTCCTCCAGCTCCTTGACCTTCTTCTCGTTGCCGGACGTGCGGGCCTGGTCGAGGTCGGACTGGATGGCGGCGATCGCGCGTTCGAGCTTGGAGACCATGTCGTCGGCCCGGGCGGACTTCTCCGGGTCGGACTTCTTCCACTTCTCCTCTTCGAGGCCGCGGATCGTCGTCTCGACCTTGCGGATGCGGGCCTCGAGGTCCTTCATCCGGTCGCGCGGCACCTTGCCGGCCGCGTCCCAGCGGTCCGCGATGTCGCGGAACGCGCGCTTGGCAGCCTCGACGTCGGTGACCGGCAGCAGCGCCTCGGCCTCGACGAGGAGCTTCTCCTTCACCTCGGCGTTGGCCGCGAACTCCGCGTCCAGGGCGGCGTTGGCGGCGTCGCGGGCTCCGAAGAACTCGTCCTGGGCACCGCGGAACCGCTTCCACAGCTCGTCGTCGATGTCCTTGGGCGCCGGACCGGCAGCCTTCCACTCGCGCATCAGGTCGCGGTAGCGGCCCGCGGTCGGGCCCCAGTCCGTCGAGCCGGACAGGCTCTCGGCCTCCTTGACCAGGCGCAGCTTGACCACCCGGGCGGCCTCACGCTTCTCGTCCTGCTCGGCGAAGTGCGCCTTGCGATGCCGCGTGTACGTCGTACGGGCCGACGAGAAGCGCTTCCACAGCGCGTCGTCGGAGGCCCGGTCGATGCGCGGCAGCGCCTTCCACTGGTCCAGGATCTCCCGGAGCCGGTTCGCGCCGTGGCGCCAGTCGGTGCCCGCGGCGATCTTCTCGGCCTCGGCGACCAGCTTCTCCTTCTCCGCCTTCGACTCCGCTGCCTTCTGCGCCTTCTCCGCCTTGCGGGCCGACCGCTGCTGGGCCAGCACCGGCCCGAGCGAGTCGAGCCGCGCGACCAGGGCCGCCAGGTCGCCGACCGCGTTGGCGTCGACCAGCTGTGCGCGCACCGTCTTGATCGACTCCGTCGCCTCTTCGGGGCTGAGCACGCCGGAGCGCACCCGCTGGTCGAGGAGGCTGACCTCCGTCTCCAGCGCGGCGTAGCGGTCGGTGTAGAACTTCAGGGCTTCTTCGGGCGTGCCGGCGGGGTACTGGCCGACGGCACGTTCGCCGTCGGCGGTCTTCACGTAGACCGTGCCGTCGTCGTCGACGCGACCCCATTCGGTGCTTGTCACAGCGAGTTCCTCTTCATTTGCGCGCAGATCAGTGGCCCAGGATAGACATGGATACCGGGGAGACGTCCCACGGTCGGCCTCGTGATCTCGATACGGGTCACCCAGTTTTTCGCTGGCGCTCGGATCTGAGCCGAGCCCTACTCGATCTCTCGCCCCCTTCGCGGCCCCTCGCAGGTTCGGTCCCGCGGGACTCGATAGGCTGCCTGAGTGTTGATTGCCGGCTTCCCCGCGGGTCCCTGGGCCGCGAACTGCTACGTCATCGCGACGGGCCCCGGGACCGAGTGCGTCGTGGTCGACCCCGGCAAGGACGCCGCTGACGGTGTCGCAGAGATCGTCCGCGAGCACCGCCTCAAACCGGTCTCCGTGCTGGTCACGCACGGCCACGTGGACCACATGTGGTCCGTCGCCCCGGTCGCCGGCACCTATGACGCCACCGCCTGGATCCACCCCGCCGACCGCCACCTGCTCAGCAACCCGATGGCCGGGATGTCCCGGGAGACCAGCGCGATGATGCTCGGCGGTGACTACCAGTGGGCCGAGCCCGACGACGTCCGCGAGCTCGCCGACGCCCAGGAGGTCGAGCTGGCCGGGCTGAGCTTCCGGGTCGACCACACGCCGGGCCACACCGAGGGCTCGGTCACCTTCCGGACGCCGTACGACGAAGAGCAGATCAGCGAGGTCATGTTCGCCGGAGACCTGCTGTTCGCCGGCTCCATCGGGCGCACCGACCTGCCCGGGGGAGACCACGCGACGATGCTCCGCACACTGACCGACAAGGTGCTGACGCTCTCCGACGACATCGTGGTGCTGCCCGGACACGGTGATCAGACGTCGATCGGCCGCGAGCGGGCGACCAACCCGTTCCTGCTCGAGCTCCAGGATGCGGGCGACGCCGGACGAGTCACCCGAGGTCTCTGAACCCATGAGCAACAGACCGACCCCGCTGAGCGGGTTCCCTGAGCTGCTGCCCGAGCAACGGTTCGTCGAGCAGCAGGTCATCGACACGTTCCGCCGCACCTTCGAGCTGCACGGCTTCGCCGGGATCGAGACCCGCGCGGTCGAGCCCATGGACCAGCTGCTGCGCAAGGGCGAGACCTCGAAGGAGGTCTACGTCCTGCGTCGGCTGCAGGAGACGGACACCGCGAGCGACTCCGGCATGGGCCTCCACTTCGACCTCACCGTTCCCTTCGCCCGCTACGTGCTCGAGAACGCCGGCAAGCTGGAGTTCCCGTTCCGCCGCTACCAGATCCAGAAGGCCTGGCGCGGTGAGCGACCCCAGGAGGGCCGCTACCGAGAGTTCACCCAGGCCGACATCGACGTGGTGATGAAGGACGAGCTGCCGTTCCACTTCGACGTGGAGGTGGCCCGGGTGATGGCGGAGGCGCTCTCCGCGGTTCCGCTTCCGCCGCTGCGGCTCCGGGTCAACAACCGAAAGCTGATCGAAGGCTTCTACCGCGGGATCGGCGCGGAGGACCCGCAGGCGGTGATCACGATCATCGACAAGCTCGACAAGCTGCCGCAGGAGCAGGTCGCGGCACTGCTGCTCAGCGACGCCGGGCTCACCGACGAGCAGGCCAAGCGCTGCCTCGAGCTGGCGACGATCGCCACCAACGACACCAGCTTCGTCGGGCAGGTGCGGGCGCTGGGCGTCGAGCACGAGCTGCTCGACACCGGCCTCGCGGAGCTGGCCGCGGTGATCGAGGGCTGCGCCAGCGTGCGCACCGACCGGTTCGAGGTCGAGGCCAGCCTGAGCCTGGCCCGCGGCCTCGACTACTACACGGGCACGGTCTTCGAGATCTACATGGTCGGCTTCGAGTTCCTGAAGTCCGTCGGCGGCGGCGGTCGCTACGACGCGCTCGCCTCCGACGGCCGCAGCACCTACCCCGGCGTCGGCATCTCGTTCGGCATCAGCCGATCGCTCGTCCCGCTGATGAGTCGCGGACTGCTGCGCAGCGACCGGAAGGTGCCCAGCACCGTCCTGGTCGCGCTCGTCGACGAGGAGTCGCGGGCCGACAGCGACGCGACCGCCGCCCGGCTCCGGGCGCGGGGGATCCCGTGCGAGGTGGCGGCGTCGGCGCAGAAGTTCGGCAAGCAGATCAGGTACGCCGAGCGGCGTGGCATCCCCTACGTCTGGTTCACGAACGCCGACGGCGGCCACGAGGTGAAGGACATCCGTTCGGGCGACCAGGTGTCGGCAGATCCCGACGCCTGGGCACCGCCCACCGAGGACCTGCGACCGCAGGTGCTGACCAGCAACGAGGAGCAAGACCAGTGATTCGCACCCATGACGCCGGCGCCCTGCGCGCCGAGCACGTCGGCCAGACCGTCACCCTCGCCGGGTGGGTGGCCAAGCGCCGTGATCACGGTGGGGTGGCGTTCCTGGACCTGCGCGAGGCCAGTGGCGTGGTCCAGGTGGTGGTGCGCGACGAGGCGGTCGCCCACGCCCTGCGCAGCGAGTTCTGCATCAAGGTCACCGGCACCGTCGCGAAGCGCCCCGACGGCAACGCCAACCCCAACCTTCCCTCCGGGGACGTCGAGGTCATCGCCGACCAGCTCGACGTGCTGAGCGCCGCGGCGGCGCTGCCGTTCCCGATCGACGAGCACATCGAGGTCGGCGAGGAGGCACGGCTCAAGCACCGCTACCTCGACCTGCGCCGGACGGCTCCCAACGAGGCGATCCGGCTGCGCAGCAAGGTCAACCGGGCGGCCCGCGACGTGCTCGACGCCCACGACTTCGTCGAGATCGAGACGCCGACCCTGACCCGGTCCACGCCCGAGGGCGCGCGCGACTTCCTGGTGCCCGCCCGCCTGCAGCCCGGCAGCTGGTACGCCCTGCCCCAGAGCCCCCAGCTGTTCAAGCAGCTGCTGATGGTCGCCGGCATGGAGCGCTACTTCCAGATCGCCCGCTGCTACCGCGACGAGGACTTCCGCGCCGACCGTCAGCCCGAGTTCACCCAGCTGGACATCGAGATGTGCTTCGTCGAGCAGGACGATGTGATCGCTCTGTCGGAGGAGATCCTGGTCGCGCTCTGGAAGCTGATCGGCTATGACGTGCCGACGCCGCTGCCTCGGATGACCTACGCGGAGTCGGTGGCCCGCTACGGCAGCGACAAGCCCGACCTGCGCGTCGACCTGGAGCTCGTGGAGTGCACCGAGTTCTTCAAGGACACGCCGTTCCGCGTCTTCCAGGCACCGTACGTCGGCGCCGTGGTGATGCCCGGGGGCGCCTCCCAGCCGCGCAAGCAGCTCGACGCCTGGCAGGAGTGGGCCAAGCAGCGCGGCGCCAGGGGACTGGCCTACGTGCTCGTCCAGGAGGACGGCGAGCTCACCGGCCCGGTGGCCAAGAACATCACCGACGAGGAGAAGGCCGGCATCGCGGCCCACGTGGGCGCCGAGCCCGGTGACTGCATCTTCTTCGGCGCCGGCCTGCCCAAGCCGAGCCGGGCCCTACTCGGCGCGGCCCGCCTGGAGATCGGGCGTCGCTGCGGGCTGGTCGACGAGAACGCGTGGAGCTTTCTGTGGGTCGTCGACGCGCCCCTGTTCGAGCCGGCGGACGAGGCCACCGCCGCCGGTGAGGTCGCCGTGGGCAGCGGCGCCTGGACGGCCGTGCACCACGCGTTCACCGCCCCCCAGGACGTCGACGGGTTCGACGCCGACCCGGGCTCCGCCGTGGCGTGGGCCTACGACATCGTCTGCAACGGCAACGAGATCGGCGGCGGCTCGATCCGAATCCACCGCGAGGACGTGCAGAAGCGGGTCTTCTCGATCATGGGGCTCGAGGAGGCCGAGGCCGAGGAGAAGTTCGGCTTCCTGCTCGAGGCGTTCAAGTACGGCGCGCCCCCGCACGGCGGCATCGCGTTCGGCTGGGACCGGATCGTGGCCCTGCTGGCCGGCACCGAGTCGATCCGCGACGTGATCGCGTTCCCGAAGAGCGGCGGCGGCTACGACCCGCTGACGGCGGCGCCTGCGCCCATCACCCCGGAGCAGCGCAAGGAGGCCGGTGTGGACGCCCGCCCGAGCAAGGATGTCCCGTCCGAGGCCTGATTCGTCGCACGGCGTGGACGCGGTTGTCGAGATGGAATCGTTACGCGTGAGTGTCACAGGCTGCACGCCGCGTCACATAGTGTTCCTCGTTGCGAGTACCCGCTCGTGATGCTCGTCCGCCCGCAACCCGTCCGACTCGGCGTGAGGTGAACATGGTCATTCCGGCTACGGAGTCTCTTGCCGAGTTCCCGACCCCGGAGGACGAGGAGAGGTCCACCAGTCGGCGCCGGCGCAAGGACCGCAAGGACAAGGAGTTCGCGGGCCGCTCACCGTTGCAGATCGCGATGGGTCGGCTGCGCCGCGACCGCGTCGCCATCGTTTGCGGCGTCACGGTGCTGCTCCTCGTGGTGCTGGCCGTGCTCGCGCCGCTGATCAACAACCTGATGCAGATCTCCGGCACCATCAGCGGCAAGTACTCCCTCGATGGCGCGACCGCGACGGAGTTCGACGGCATCCCCGCGATCGGACCGCCGTTGCACGACTTCACCTGGGACCACCCCCTCGGGATCGCCCCCGGCACGGCCGTTGACAACCTGGCCCGCCTGCTGCTCGGGCTGCGGACCTCGCTGCTGATCGCGACCATCGCGACCGTGATCAGCACGATCGTCGGCGTCTGCGTCGGGTTGGTCGCCGGATTCTCGCGCGGGTGGCTGGACCGGGTGATCTCGTTCGTGATCGATCTCTTCCTCTCCTTCCCGTTCCTGCTGGGCGCACTGGCGATCGCACCAATCCTGGTCGACCGCTACGGTTCCACCGCCGCGACCCTGGGACGGGCCCAGTTCATCTCCCTGACCGCCATCCTGGTCATCTTCGGCTGGATGAGCCTGGCCCGGCTGGTCCGCGGACAGGTGCTCTCGCTGCGCGAGCGCGAGTTCATCCAGGCCGCCGAGGTGATCGGCGCCCCCACCCGCCGGATCCTGTTCAAGGAGCTGCTGCCCAACCTGGTCGCGCCGATCGTGATCGCCATCTCGCTCGGCCTGCCGACGTTCGTCGCGGCCGAGGCCGGCCTCTCGTTCCTCGGCATCGGCCTGACCGGTGAGCCGTCGCTCGGTCAGATCATCAACGCAGCCGACGGCTACTACGACCAGTACCCCCTCTATCTCTTCGCGCCGGTGACCGTGGTTGCGGTCCTGGTCCTGGCGCTCAACCTGTTGGGCGACTCCATCCGGGATGCGTTCGACCCCAAGGCTCGCCGGTGATTCAGGTTCTCCGGTTCGGGAAACACCACGGAAAGGTGACAAGCGATATGCGCAGGACAACTCGGCTCGTCGCCGCGTCGACTGCAGCGCTGCTCTTTTTGGGCGCTTGCGGCGGCTCGGACGATGACGACAGCCCGGGCGACGGCACCCAGACTCAACAGGAGGGTGGCGACATCGGAGACGCCCAGGACCCGACGCGTGAGGGACCGGTGGAGATCGAGGGGGCTGAGGAGGGCGGCATCGTCAAGGTCATCTCGAACACCCCGCTCGAGACCATGGACCCCAGCGAGGCCTACTACGTCCACACCGTCGCGATCCTGAGCGGTCTGGTCACCCGGTCGCTCACCCAGTGGACGCTGAACGAGGACGGCACCGTCACCCTCGTGCCCGACCTGGCCACCGACCTCGGCACGTCCAATGAGGACTACACCGAGTGGAGCTTCACGCTCCGCGAGGGCATCAAGTACGAGGACGGCACTCCGGTCACCGCCGAGGACGTCAAGTTCGGTCTCGAGCGGACCATGGACACCACCACGTTCCCGGAGAGCCCCGGCGCCTACTCGCTCGACTACTACGAGGGCGGCGAGGACTACAAGGGTCCCTACACCGGAAACGGCGCCGAGCTCGACGCGATCACCGTCGACGGCAACACGATCACGGTCAAGATGGCCCAGCCTTTCCCGGACATGCCGTACTGGATGTCCTTCCCCGCCAGTGGCCCGATCCCGGCCGACCCCGCGATCTCGGACCCGGCCAAGTACCGGACCCACCCGCTGGCGACCGGTCCGTACAAGTTCGCCGACTACACCCCCAAGAAGTCGCTGACCTTGGTCCGCAACGACGAGTGGGACCCGGCCACCGACCCGGGCCGCACCGCGTACCCCGACGGCTACGAGATGGACTTCACCGTGGCCAGCGAGCAGATCGACGAGATTCTGCTGAACGACCAGGGCGACGCCAAGAACACGATGACGTTCGACGACATCCTGGGCAGCAACTACCGCAAGTTCCTGGACGAGGCCGGTGACCGCGTGAAGCAGGGCACGACCCCGTGCACGCGCTACTGGGCCCCGGACTACCGCAAGATCACCGACATCAGGGTGCGACAGGCCCTTGCCTTGGCGTACCCCTACTCGGCGGCAATCAAGGCGGGTGGCCTGATCGAGGGCGTCAACCGGATCCCCGGCACGAACCTGATGGCACCGGGCACGCCCGGTCGCGAGGAGTACGAGCCGCTCGGTGTGCCCGCGGGCACGACCGATCCCGAGCGGTCCAAGGAGCTCCTCGCCGAAGCCGGCGCGGAGGGCTTCGAGATCAAGTTCCTCTACGCCACGGACGACCCGCTGTCCGTTGCGGCCAACGAGGCGATCGCCAAGGGCCTCGAGGAGGGCGGTTTCAAGGCGACGCTGGTACCCACCACGCTGGAGGCGCTCACCACTGTTCGCGAGGACCCGAATGCCGACATCAACGTCCGGTCCGCCGGCTGGTGCTCCGACTGGCCGTCGGGTGGTTCGTGGTTCCCGCCGCTGCTGCGCACGGAGAACCTCGAGCAGCTCGGTCAGATCAGCCAGAACTACTCGGTGTTCTCCGAGGAGGATGTGGACACGCGGATCGACGAGATCCTGTCGATGCCGATCGAGGAGCAGCCCGCTGCCTGGAACGAGCTGGACAAGTACATCGCTGAGACGTACTTCCCGCTGTTCGTCACCACCTACGACGGCGTCGTCTGGGCAGCAGGTTCGAATGTCCAGGGCAACGAGTCCGACGTGGTGCTCGGGATGCCCTCCTACAAGGACATCCACCTCACCAACCAGTAACACTGGCTTTCGGGAGCTCCGCTGAGAGCTCCCGGAACCCACACCACGCTCCGTGAGCCGGGGAGGGTCGACAGCGTCGGCCCTCCCCGCTCATGGGGGGTCACCTAGAGGGGAAGGTCTCAGTTCGACCATGGTCGGTTTTGTCATCCGCCGGATGTTGTCGGCGCTGCTCGTCCTGATCCTCACCTCGATGATCGTCTTCGCGATCTTCTACCTCGGCCCTCGCAACCCGGCCAAGGGGCTGTGCGACGCACAGCAACGCTGCACACCAGAGAAGCTGGCCAACATCGAGCGGGCGATGGGTCTCGACAAACCGGTCGTCACGGCCTACGGCGAGTGGGCGGAGGGCCTGTTCCGAGGCCGTCAGGTGAGCTTCTCCGAGGCCGAGGTCTACGACTGCAGCGCGCCGTGCCTGGGCGTCTCCTACGACACCCGACTCGAGGTCACCGAGGAGCTCGGCCAGAAGTACCCAGCGACGCTGTCCCTCGCGTTGGGCGGAGCAGCGCTCTATCTCGCGCTTGGTGTGTTCATCGGCGTGCTGGCAGCCAAGTACCGCAACACCGTGGCCGACAAGCTGCTGGTGTCGTCGACGCTGGTGGTGTCGGCCATCCCTTACTACGTGATCGCGCTGCTGGCCTGGATCTTCCTGACCCAGAAGTGGCCGGTCTTCCCCAACACGCAGTACAACAGCCTGTTCGACAACCCGTGGCTGTGGTTCACCGGGCTTTTACTACCCTGGCTGGTGCTGGGCCTCACCAACGCCACCGCCTACTCGCGATTCACCCGTGGGCAAATGGTGGAGACGATCAATGAGGACTTCATCCGTACGGCAGTCGCCAAGGGACAGAAGGGCAACGTGGTGATCTTCCGACATGCCCTCCGGGCGGCGATCATCCCGGTGATCACCATCTTCGGGCTCGACTTCGGAACCCTGCTGGGAGGCACCGTCTTCACCGAGCAGATCTTCCGGATCGACGGCATGGGCCGCTGGGGTCTGGACGCCGTGACCTCGCCGACGAACATTCCGGTGGTCACTGCGACCGTCCTGGTGGCGGCGTTCTTCATCATCTTGTCCAACCTGGTCGTCGACATCATCTACAGCTTCCTCGACCCACGGGTGCGGCTGTCATGAGCGCCGTCGTCGACCCGCGTCCGGGCGACGCGGCGGTGGGCGCGGACGCCCCCTACCTCGTGGTCGAGGACCTCACGGTTCGCTTCCCCACCGAGGACGGCCTGGTCACCGCCGTCAGCGACCTGAGCTACAGCGTCGAGCTCGGCAAGACCTTGGGCATCGTGGGCGAGTCCGGATCCGGCAAGTCGGTCTCCAGCATGGCTGTCCTGGGCCTCCACGACGCCAAGCGCACCCGGATCGAGGGGTCGATCCGGGTCGGTGGCACCGAGATCATCGGCATGAGCGAGCGAAGCCTGTCGAAGCTGCGCGGCAACGACATCGCGATGATCTTCCAGGATGCGCTCGCCTCCTTGCACCCGTTCTTCAAGATCGGCGCCCAGCTCGCCGAGGCCTATCTCCTCCACCACCCGAAGGCGTCCAAGCGGGACGCCCGGCGGGCCGCGATCGAGGCGCTGGACCGGGTGGGGATCCCGCAGCCGGATGCTCGCGTCGACGACTTCCCGCACCAGTTCTCGGGCGGCATGCGCCAGCGGGTGATGATCGCGATGGGCCTGATCAACTCGCCCAAGCTGCTCATCGCCGACGAGCCGACCACGGCGCTCGATGTCACCGTGCAGGCGCAGATCCTGGACCTGCTGCAGGACCTCCAGCGCGAGTTCAACTCGGCCGTCATCATGATCACCCACGACCTCGGCGTGGTGGCCGAGATGGCCGACGACGTGCTGGTCATGTACGCCGGCCGGGCGGTCGAGTACGGCTCCTGCAAGGAGATCCTCAGCCACCCGGAGATGCCGTACACCTGGGGGCTCCTGTCCAGCGTTCCGGACGTGGCCGCCGACACCGCAAAGCGGTTGATCCCGATCCCGGGCACGCCGCCGAGCCTGCTCAACCCGCCGACCGGCTGTCCGTTCCACCCGCGCTGCGCGCACGTCGACAAGGTGCCGGGTGATCTCTGCAGCACCACCCTGCCGGAGCTCACTCCGGGACGCTCGGCGGCGTCACACCTCAAGCGCTGCCACCTGCCCGACCCGGACGCCATCTACGAGCACGAAGTGCTGCCGGTGATCGAGATCGAGCTGGACGTCGACGCGGAGGAGCTGCGATGACCGAGTCGACGTACGAGAAGTACGAGCAGCCCGAAGAGACCAGCGACCAGTCGGCCGAAGGCTCCGGCGAGGAGTTCGCCGACGTCCTGCAGGAGAGCATCTTCGAGCCGCACGCCCCGGTCGAGGCCGACCTCACCCGCGCCCCCATCCTCGAGGTCGAGAACCTCAAGATGTACTTCCCGGTGAAGTCGGCGGGCATCGTCCGTCGCACCGTCGGGCACGTGCAGGCGGTCGACGGCGTGTCCTTCCAGGTGCCCGCCGGGTCGTCGCTGGGCCTGGTCGGTGAGTCCGGGTGCGGCAAGTCGACGACCGGACGCCTGATCACCCGGCTCTACCAGCCCACCGGCGGAAGCATCAACTTCAACGGCACTCGGATCGACCAGCTCTCGAAGCGAGAGATGAAGCCGATGCGCCAGGACGTCCAGATGATCTTCCAGGACCCCTACAGCTCGCTGAACCCGCGCCACACCGTGGGCTCGATCGTGGGTGCGCCGCTGATCGTGCACGACATCCTGCCCAAGAAGAAGGTGCTCTCGCGCGTGCAGGAGCTGCTCGAGGTGGTGGGTCTCAACCCGGAGCACTACAACCGCTACCCCAACGAGTTCTCCGGTGGTCAGCGGCAGCGGATCGGTATCGCCCGCGCGCTCGCCCTCCAGCCCAAGCTGTTGGTCGCCGACGAGCCCGTCTCCGCGCTCGACGTGTCCATCCAGGCGCAGGTCGTCAACCTTCTGCAGGACCTGCAGAAGGAGTTCGACATCGCGTTCCTGTTCATCGCGCACGACCTGGCCGTGGTCCGCCACTTCTGTCCCGAGGTGGCGGTGATGTACCTCGGCAAGATCGTCGAGATCGGCGACCGGGAGAGCATCTACGCCCACCCGCGTCACCCCTACACCCAGGCACTGCTGTCGGCCGTGCCGGACGTGAAGCAGGCGGTGACCGGCGGTCGGCGGGAGCGGATCCGCCTCGAGGGCGACGTGCCGAGCCCGATCAACCCGCCCTCGGGCTGCCGGTTCCGCACCCGGTGTCCCATCGCCCAGGAGATCTGCGCCAAGCACGAGCCGCCACTGCTCCAGATCGGACCGCGCCAGAAGGTCGCGTGCCACTTCCCGGGACCGCTCGGCGACCACCCGAGCCGGCCGGTCACGACCGGACTCCTCGGCGTCGACGACACCGGCAACCCGGACCCCTCGGTGACCCCGTCGACGGAGACGCTGACCCAGCCCGGCTACGCCGACCGCTGGTTCGACATCGACAAGAAGACGTTTGTCACCTCCTGAGGAGGTCGACGGGCTGTTCGACGCCCCGGTCCCGAAACCCACGGCAGGTGGCGGCTCCCTGGCGGGGGCCGCACACCCGTCCTCGCCGCTGGCAGTCCGGATGCGCCCGCGCTCGCTCGACGAGTTGGTCGGCCAGGAGCAGCTCCGCGCCGCGGGGTCGCCGCTGCGCCAGCTGATCGAGGGCGACCAGTCGCTGTCGCTGCTCCTGTGGGGTCCGCCCGGCACCGGCAAGACCACGATCGCCTCGATCCTCAGCCAGCAGACCGAGCGGGCCTTCGTCGAGGTGTCCGCGGTCTCGGCCGGGGTCAAGGAGGTGCGGGCGGCGATCGACGCCGCGCGGGCCCGGCTGGTCGGCGGGAGAGGGGAGACGGTCCTCTTCGTCGACGAGGTGCACCGGTTCAGCAAGGCCCAGCAGGACGCCCTGCTCCCGGGAGTCGAGAACCGCTGGGTCACGCTCGTAGCGGCCACCACCGAGAACCCCTTCTTCTCCGTGATCTCGCCGCTGCTGTCCCGCAGCCTGCTGCTGCGGCTGGAGCCGCTGACCGACGACGACATCCGCGACGTGCTCGCCCGCGCGCTGTCCGACGAGCGCGGGCTCGGCGGTCGGGCGGAGGTCGACCCGGCGGCGCTGGACCACCTGGTGCGGCTGGCCGGGGGAGACGCTCGCCGTTCGCTGACCTACCTCGAGGCGGCCGCCGGCGCCGCCACCGCCCGCGGCTCGACCATGATCGACGTGGCGACGGCGGAGACCGCCGTCGACCAGGCCGCGGTCCGCTACGACCGCGAGGGCGACCAGCACTACGACGTCACCAGCGCGTTCATCAAGTCGATCCGCGGCTCCGACGCCGACGCCGCGGTGCACTACCTGGCCCGGATGATCGAGGCGGGGGAGGACCCGCGGTTCATCGCCCGGCGACTGGTGATCCTCGCCAGCGAGGACATCGGTCTCGCCGACCCGGCCGCCCTGACCACCGCGGTCGCCGCCGCCCAGGCGGTGCAGCTGATCGGGATGCCCGAGGCGCGGCTCAACCTGGCCCAGGCCACGATCGCGCTGGCCGTGGCTCCCAAGTCGAACGCCGTGATCAAGGCGATCGACGCCGCGAGCGCCGACGTACGCGCCGGCAAGATCGGGCCGGTGCCCCCCCACCTGCGCGACGCCCACTACGCAGGGGCGGCGAAGCTCGGCCATGGCGACTCCTACCGCTACAGCCACGACGAGCCGTTCGGGATCGCGGAGCAGCAGTACCCCCCCGACGTGGTCGCCGACGCCGAGTACTACCAGCCCACGACGCTGGGTGCGGAGGCAGCGGTGAAGGAGCGGTGGGAGCGCATCCGGCGCCTCATCCGAGGCAGGTAGGGTCGGGCCTCATGCAGCAATGGTCAGTGCCGGTCTGGGTCGTGGCCGGCGTGCTCGCCGCCGCCGTCCTGGCCGCGGTGACGTTCGCTGTGTTGTTCGCCCTGGCCTTGCGTCGGGTCCGGGCGCAGACCGCCGAGGAGCTCGCGCTCGCCCGCGCCGAGGCGTCCGCGCTGCGCACCCAGGTGGAGGAGATCGAGCGTCGGCTCTCGAGCCGGGCGAACGACGACGAGCACGAGTACGTCATCACCCGGCTGGGTGACGAGGTCTCCGTCGAGCCGTCCGAGCCGACGCCCATGGTGCCCGGCCCGCTCTTCGCCGACCTGGTGCTGCGCGAGACCGTCGTGCAGGCGGCATCGCTCGCCTCCGGCCTGCGGCGGGCGCTGGCGCCCGAGATGCGGCACCGGATCAGGTTCGAGATGAAGCGGGAGGTCAAGCGCGCCCGGAAGCAGCGGCGCGCGGACCTTCGGCAGGCACGGCGCGAGTGGGAGGCCCGGCAACGCGCCGAGGTCCGCCTGGACGAGCCGGCGGCAGGCGAGGACTCGGCCGAGGACAGCGCCGCATGAGCCGGGGCCTCTGGTTCGTCGCCGGGGCCGGAGCCGGGATCTACGCCATGGTGCGAGGTCGCCGCGCGGCCGAGGCGTTCACCGCCGACGGGATGCGCGACCGGCTGGGAGCGGCCGGCGTCGGGCTGCGGATGTTCCGTGACGAGGTGGCCCAGGGCAAGGCCGAGGCGGAGACCCACCTGCGGGAGAGGCTCGGGCTGGTGCCCCATGGGGTGCCGGAGCTGGGCAGTGCACCGAAGCATCGAGCACCAGACACCGAGCGACAGAGCGGGCGGCCGGACGGGCGCACAGCACGAGAGGAAGAGGACTGATGGACACCGCGGAGATCCGCCGTCGGTTCGTTGCCCATTTCGCGGACAACGAGACCGTGGGGCGGCACCAGGCGGTGGCCTCGGCCTCCCTGCTCCTCGACGACCCGAACCTGTTGTTCGTGAACGCGGGCATGGTGCCGTTCAAGCCCTTCTTCCTCGGGCAGGAGACCCCGCCGTACGACCGGGCGGTCAGCGTCCAGAAGTGCGTGCGCACCCCGGACATCGAGGACGTCGGCAAGACCACCCGGCACGGCACGTTCTTCGAGATGTGCGGCAACTTCTCCTTCGGCGACTACTTCAAGGACGGCGCCATCGAGCTGGCATGGGACCTGGTCACCAAGCCGTTGGCCGACGGCGGCTGGGGCCTGGAGGAGAGCAGGCTCTACCCCAGCGTCTTCGAGGACGACCCGGAGGCGGTCGCCCTCTGGAAGAAGATCACCGGCCTGCCGGACGACCGCATCATCCGCCTGGGCCGCAGCGAGAACTACTGGTCGATGGGCGTGCCCGGCCCCGGCGGGCCGTGCTCGGAGATCCTCTACGACCGCGGACCCCAGTACGGCGCGGACCTCGACTTCACGGCCGAGGACCGCTACCTCGAGATCTGGAACCTGGTCTTCATGCAGGACGAGCTCAGCGCCGTCCGGAGCAAGGACGACTTCGACATCCGGGGCTCGCTGCCGAAGAAGAACATCGACACCGGCATGGGCCTGGAGCGGGTCGCCTTCCTGCTCCAGGGCAAGCAGAACATGTACGAGATCGACGTCATGTACCCCGTGATCGAGAAGGCGATGGAGCTCACCGGCCGCCGCTACGGCGACAACCACGAGGACGACGTCCGCTTCCGGGTGGTGGCCGACCACGTACGCAGCTCGATGATGCTGATCAGCGACGGCGTGACGCCGGGCAACGAGGCGCGCGGCTACGTGCTGCGACGCCTGCTGCGACGCGCGGTGCGGTCGATGCGCCTGCTCGGCTACGGCGACCCCGCGCTGCCCGAGCTGCTGCCGATCAGCCGCGACAAGATGGGCGAGACCTACACCGAGCTGCACTCCGACTGGGACCGGATCGCGCGGGTGGCGTACGCCGAGGAGGAGGCGTTCCGCAAGACGCTGCAGTCCGGCACCCAGATCTTCGACCAGGCCGCCAGCGAGGTGAAGCAGGCGCAGCAGACGAGGCTCTCGGGCGAGCGGGCGTTCGCGCTGCACGACACCTACGGCTTCCCGATCGACCTGACCCTCGAGATGGCCGCCGAGGCGGGTCTGAGCGTCGACGAGGAGGGCTTCCGCGCGCTCATGGCCGAGCAGCGCGAACGGGCCAAGGCCGACGCGCGGGCCAAGAAGGGCCAGCACGCCGACACCAGTGTCTACCGCGGCATCCTCGACGAGCACGGGCCGACCGAGTGGTTGGCCTACGAGACGCTCGAGACCGAGTCGAAACCCCTCGCCCTGCTCAAGCAGGGCCGGCCCGGACGCGGCCTGGGCTCGGGTGAGATCGGTGAGGTGGTGCTCGACCGGACGCCGTTCTACGCCGAGTCGGGCGGGCAGGTCGCCGACGCCGGCATCATCGAGTTCGACGGCGGCCGGCTCGAGGTGCTCGACGTGCAGCGGCCGGTCCGGGGCCTCGTGGTGCACCAGGTGCGGTGCGTCGACGGGCACTTCGTGCCGGACGTGCACGTCAACGCGGTGGTCGACTCCGAGTGGCGCACCGGCGCCCGCCAGGCCCACTCCGGCACGCACGTGGTGCACGCCGCACTGCGTGAGGTGCTCGGCCCGAGCGCGCTGCAGTCCGGGTCCTACAACCGGCCGGGCTACCTGCGGCTCGACTTCGGCTGGCTCAGCGGCCTGACGCCGGAGCAGCTGCACGACATCGAGCAGGTCTCCAACCACGCGCTGCGAGCCGACCTGCCGGTCGGCTGGCAGTACATGACGCTCGCCGAGGCCAAGGAGTGGGGCGCGCTGGCGCTGTTCGGTGAGACCTACGACGACCAGAAGGTCCGGGTCGTCGAGATCGGCGGCCCGTGGTCGCGCGAGCTGTGCGGCGGCACGCACGTCGAGCATGCGTCGCAGATCGGCACCGTGGTGATCACCGGCGAGGCGTCGGTCGGTTCCGGCAACCGCCGGATCGAGGCGCTGACCGGCGTCGAGGGCTTCGCGTACCTGGCCCGCGAGCGCGATGTGGTGCACCAGCTGACCGGGCTGCTCAAGACCCAGCCCGACGACCTGGTGCCCCGGGTCGCCGACCTCGTCGAGCGGCTGCGGAGCGCCGAGAAGGAGATCGAGAAGGCGCGGGTCGGCCAGCTGCTGGCCACCGCAGGCCAGCTGGCCGCGGGTGCCACCGACGTCGGCGGCGTGCACGTGGTCGCCCATCGGGCCGACGGCGCCGCGGCCGCCGACGTGCGCACGCTCGCGCTCGACGTACGCGGCCGGCTCCCCGCCACCGCACCGGGCGTCGTGGTGGTGATCGGCAACGCTGACGGCAAGGTGGCGGTCGTGGCGGCCGTCAACGACGCCGCCCGCGCCCGCGGCCTGTCGGCCAACGAGCTGGTCCGCGCGATCGGACCGCTGG